>PMPX01000336.1 GCA_003169235.1 Acidimicrobiaceae bacterium
GCGCCTCTACCGCAACGCCGTGGACCGGGAAATGGGCCTGATCGAGCAGGTCGTCATCCCGCTTCTGCGCCAGCGGAACCCCGAGTCCCGCCAGCGGGCGATCGAGGGGGCCGAGCAACTGGCGGCGCTCGGCCAGTCGATGCGAGCCACGTTGCTCCGCCAGGCGCTGCGCCGACACCTGGGGGGGTGACGCGAGGCCGGGATCCGGCGCTACATTTCTCTCATGGTCCGTGTGCTACTCCGAGCCGTCCGGGTGGACCTGCAGTCCAACACGCCGGTGCTGCTGCTGCAGGAGACGGAGGGCGAAGGGCGGACCCTGCCGATCTTCATCGGGAGCCCCGAGGCCACGGCGATCGCCTACGCCCTGCAGGGCGTGACCATGCCCCGGCCGCTGACGCACGACCTCATGAAGGACATGCTGGGCGCACTGGACATCAGTGTCGAACGCGTGATCATCACCGAGCTGCGGTCGTCGACCTACTACGCCGAGATGCACCTCGTGCGCGGTGAGGAGCGGACGATCGTCTCGAGCCGGCCCTCCGATGCGGTCGCGGTGGCGGTGCGGATGGAGACCCCGCTCTTCGTGTCCGACGAGTTAATGGAGTCCGAGGGGATCATCCTGGCGCTCGACGCGGAGGACGAGGAGGAGGACACGCCGGACGAGCTGGTGGGGCAGTTCCGCCAGTTCCTCGATTCGGTGCGCCCCGAGGACTTCGAGGCGTGACGCCACCCCGTTGGGCGCTCGCTGTGCTGGCGGGTGCCGCACTCGTCCTCGCCGCGTGCAGCAGCAGCCCGAGCACGCCCAAGCGGACCACCACGACCACCACGATGGCCGCACCGACGACGGCGGTCACGAGCGCGACCACCTCCTCGACGGCGCCCAGCACGACGTCCACGACGGCGGCCACCTCGTCGGCCTGCAGCCGCATCACGGCCTCGGCCGGCGCACCACAGGGGGCGGCCGGGACCGGCACGGGGATCATCACGGTCACCAACACGGGCACCTCGACGTGCACGGCCAACGGCTACCCGACGGTGGCGCTGCTCTCGGGAAGCGGGGCGCCGTTGACCGTGACGATGGTGAACGGCCTGTCGGTCAGCGTGTCGGGTCCGGCCAACGCGGCACCGTCACCGGTCTCGGTGGCGCCGTCGTCCACGGCGCAGTTCGCCTACCAGTACTCGGACGTGCCCGTGGGTTCGGAGACGAGCTGCCCCACCTCCGAGGAGGCGACCGTCACCATGCCCGGCGCCACGGCGGCTTCATCGACCTTTGCGCTGGCCATCGGCCCCTGCGGCAACGGCACCGTCCGGGTCTCGCCCGTCTACGCCCCGTCCTGACGCCTCAGCGGCCGGGGCTGACCAGGATCCGGCCCCGCACCGCGGCGTCGAGCACGCGGTCGAGGGCCGCGGTCAGCTCGCCCAGGCCGATCTCCTCGTTGACCATCTCCTCGCACTGCCCGAGCGGGAACGCGTCGGGCATGTCCGCCCACAGGTCCCGCCGCTCCTCTATCGGGGTCGCCACGGTGTCGATCCCGAGCAGGGCCACGCCACGCACGATGAACGGGTAGACGGTCGTGGTGAGGTCGTTGCCCCCCGTCAGCCCGCTCGCGGCCACCGCGCCGCCGTAGCGCACGGTGCGGAGCGCCTCGGCGAGTGCCGTGCCGCCGACGCAGTCGACGACGCCGGCCCAGAGCTGGGGGCCCAACGTGCGTCCGTCGTCCTCGGTGAACTGACGCCCGACCACCCGTGACGCCCCCAGGCTCTTGAGGTAGTCGTGCTCGGTCGTCTTGCCCGAGGACGCGACCACTTCGAAGCCCTCGCGGGACAGGAGCGCAACCGCTGCACTGCCCACGCCACCGGAGGCCCCCGTGACCAGGATGGGGCCGTCGTCCCGACCGGTGCCGTGCTGGACGAGGCGGCGCAACGACATCAGGGCGGTGAGGCCCGCCAGCCCGATGATCGCCGCGTTGCGGCAACTCAGCGTGTCGGGCAACGGGACGACCCAGTCCGCTGGGACGCGCGCGTACGCCGCGAACCCGCCGTGCCGGGCCACGCCGAGGTCGTAGCCCTGCACGAGCACGTGCTGGCCTTCGACGAAGTCGGGGCTCGAGCTCTCCTCGACGATGCCGGTCAGCTCCACCCCGGGAACAAGCGGGAAGATACGGGCGACACGGTTGCCGGGTCGTGTGACCATGGCGTCCTTGAAATTGATGGCGGACCACTCGACCCGGACCAGCACGTCGCCCGCCGGCAGGTCCGACGTGTCGAGCTCCTCCACGGTCGGCCGGATGACCGCACCCTCCTTGGACAACAGGTAGGCCGGGAAACGCACCGGCTCACTGTAGAGGCCCGTCTCGGCGCTCACCGACGCGGGTCGCTGCACCGGGTACGTTCGGACCGTGGTCACCACTGCAGGTTACGGGCGCTGGGCCTCGCCGCTCGCGCCGGGCGACGTGGCCCGGGCCAAGGTCTCGCTCTCGGAGCTGTGCTCCGACGGTGACCGTCTCTACTGGCTGGAGTCACGCCCGGCGGAGTCGGGTCGCGTCGTCCTGGTCCGGGCCGGAGCGGACGGTCCCGTGGACCACTCGCCGGACCGGGTGAGCATCCGCAGCCGAGTGCACGAGTACGGCGGGGGCGCCATGTGCCTGGTCCCGGCGAGCTCGGCGGGCGCCTTCGCCTACGTCGATCAGTCCGATCAGCGGGTGTGGTTCTGCGACGGCCCCGCAGCCCCGGGCGGCGAAGGGTCGGCCACACCGCGAGCCCTGACCCCCGAGCCTCCCGAGGGCAGCGTCCACAACCACGGCGGGCTCAGTGCCACGGCCGACGGTGACTGGATCCTGGTGGTGCGGGAGGTCCACACGGAGGGCGGGGGCCGGCCCACGCGCCGCGTGGTGGCGCTGTCGACCCGGGACGACGAGCCGAGCGAGGTCACCCTGCTGGATGGTCACGACTTCTTCGGCTCGCCCCGCGTGGATCCGGCGGGTGAGCGGCTGGCCGTCGTGGCGTGGGACCACCCGGACATGCCGTGGGACGCCTCGACGCTGCTCGTGCTGCCCCTCGTCCGGGCCGGCGGCCGCGGCATCCTCCAGGCGGCCGGCCCGCCCTGGTCCGTCGCGGGTGGCCCCGGGGAGTCCGTCGGCCAGCCGGCCTGGTGCGGTGACGGCACGCTGCGCTTCGTCTCGGACCGCCGAGGGTGGTGGCAGCCCTACGTCCATCCCGGGGTCCCGGAGTCGGGCTCGACGTTGCGGGCGCTCACCGATGTCGCCGCCGAGTTCCACGGCCCGGACTGGGTGCTCGGTCAGTGCACCATGGCCGAGCTCGCCGACGGCACCCTGGTGGCCCGCATGACCGCGTCCGGCCGCGACTCCCTGATCGCGCTCGCGGGCGGCACCGGACCGGGAGAGCCGTTGGACCAGCCATGCGTCTCGATCGCCTCGCTCTGTGCCCACCGAGGCGGGCTGGCCGTGATCGCCAGCACGCCCGACACGCCGGCGAACGTCTGGGTATGGACGCCGGGACGGGTCGCGCGCCCCCAGCGTCCATCGGCCGGGCACGCCCTCCGAGGCGGCGACGTCGCGCTGGGGGAGCCCTTCTCGCTCGCGGGGCGCTCGGGGCGCCCGGTCCACGGCACCCTGTACCGCCCGGCTTCGGCGACCACGACCGCGCCGACCGACCGGCCTCCACCGCTCCTCACCTGGTGTCACGGGGGGCCGACGTCCTCGTGTCAGGCGGGGCTGGACCTCACCGTGCAGTTCTTCACGACCCGCGGCTTCGCGGTCGGGTGCGTGGACTACGCCGGGAGCTCGGGCTACGGGCGGTCCTACCGGTGTGCGCTCTGGGGGCAATGGGGTGTCGCCGACGCCGAGGACTGTCTCGACGCGGCATTGCACCTCGCGGCTCGGGGCGACGTCGACGCGGGGCGGATGGCGATACGGGGTGGCAGCGCCGGCGGCATGACGGCGCTCAACGCGCTGGCGGCGGGGGAGGGGTTCGGCGCCTGTGTCTCGTGGTACGGCGTCACCGACTTGTTAGGGCTGGTCGCGACCACACACGATTTCGAGGCCCACTACACCGACCGCTTGCTCGGACCCCTACCCGGGTCACGTCCGCTCTACGAGGAGCGATCACCCGTCCATCGGGCCGGGTCCATGCGGGGCTCTGTGCTCCTCCTGCAGGGAACCGAGGACCCCGTGGTGCCGCCGGCCCAGGCAGAAAGTATGCGGGATGCCCTGGCGGCCGCTGGGGCCCACTGTGACCTGGAGTTCTTCGAGGGAGAGGGGCATGGCTTCCGCCGGGCCGACACGTTGACCGCATGCTTGGAGGCCGAATTGGCGTTCTACCTTCGTGCACTGCACCTTTAGGATCCCCCCGGGGGTTCCTTCCCTCGTCTCTCCTGTGTGCGAGGCTTTTGCGAGGCCATGCTGAACGAATCCGCGAC
>PMPX01000080.1 GCA_003169235.1 Acidimicrobiaceae bacterium
CCCGTTCCAGTCACGGATCCGGCAGCTCCCGCGGAGGCAACTGCGGAGACCCAGACCGTCGTACTCGATCCGACACCAGATCCGGTCACGGTTGGACCGTCCGCCGTGCCCATGGGCCTTGGGGATGCATCAGACGACAACAGCCTCCCGTCCGAACCAAGGCCCAGGGCCGAAACGAGGCGCGGGCCGATTGGTCGCCTGTGGGCGCACCGCGGGATCAGGGTGGCGGCTCTGTGTCTCGCCGCGGCTATCGCTGTCATCCTCGTCATTTGGGGCATCCGGATGACCCACAAGGATTCGGGTTCGAGTGGCCCGAACCTCCCACCCCCCTCGACGACCACCACGCGGGCGGCCTCGAGCCAGTCCGCGCAGACGTCCTTCGTGGCGCCCATCGACAGCACGCAGCTGACCCAGTACGAGCAGTATGCGGCTGGTTTCCAGACAGCCAATGGCGCGGCGACCAAGGGGCTCGACGGCGCCGGCAGTGCGCCCACGACGGCCCAGCTGGCGCCCGTCGTCGGGGCGTACCGTGCCGCCGTGAATCTCTACGACTTCCAGCTCCATTTCATTCAATGGCCTGCCTCAATGCAGACCGCAATCCAAGCCGATCATGCACAGCTCACGGCTCTCCTGGGCCTTCTTCAGTCGTTCTCCACGATCAGTGCCACTGGCACGAGCGCCTGGCTGTCGGACCTGCACAACCAGGCCAACACGGCGCAGACCGCCGACGACGTCATCCGCAAAGACGTCGGGTTGCCCAGCTCCTCTTCCTTTCCGTAGATTTCGCTGTTGCGGTGCCGTGCAGGTACTGAGTACAGGCGGGGGCAGTCCGGGTTGGACCTGATCAAACGACCGTCCCTCACCGCCGTGTCCTTCGGGGGCCACACCGGAACTGCTGCCGATCTGCCTCGATCTAGGGGCCGGATCGAGGGTACTGCGAACTAGACGGGAACGGGGCATGAACTGTTGGTGACGTCAGCGCGATTCGCCGTTGCACTCGTTGATCGGACAGGCGCTGTCGCCCATGATCGGTCACACGGGTGAATCAGGAGACGGATCTGGGGCTGGCTGGCCTGCGGTGCCGTCACGCTAGGAGCAAACGTGAGAATTCCCAGTTCGCCGTTGGTTCACCTGAGAGCGATACATGCGGGTGCCCGCGCCCTGGTGGTGATGGGGGTCCTGCTCGTTACCGCTGTCGTATGGGTTCCGCTGCCCGCCGGTGCCACCTTTCAGGGTTCGACGCCCGGGAACGTGGCGTTCATCTCCATCTGTGACTCGAACATCGGACAAGCGGTCTACAGCGTGAACCCGGTGGGAACTCCTCCCCCCACCTATGCCTGCCCGGGCGGAACCAACCCGTACACCCAGTCGACCGCGGGCAGCGCGGACTCCATGCCCTACTTCTCGTCCCTGGGCACGACTCTCTACTTCGCGAGCAATCGCCTGGGCAGCGGGAACAACCCAGGGGCCAACGGCAACTTCGCGATATACCAGGTGACGTACCCGCCGACGGTGTCCGGGTCGCCTGGCAGCCAGACTGACGGGGCGACCCAGATCACGTTTCCCGGCACCAGCAACGACTACGCACCGACCGTCTCGGCCGACGGCAGTGAGTTGAGCTTCCTCCGCTGCAACTCGGGCACATCGTCCTGTTCGTTGTACGTCCAGAACCCGATCGTCGGCGGCACACCGACACTCGTCAACACGTCCGTGCCACCTGTACTGCCGGACTCGGTGAGCGGTGCCGCCAGCCGGCCGGAGATCGACCCTGCCGACCCGAGCCAGATTTTGTACGTGGGAACGGACAACCACATCCACCTGGTCAGCCTGACGTCGGCCTTCGCGGAGCGCGACCTGTCGAGCGAGTCCGGCATCACCGCCGGCCAGGCCGACGAGTATCCGGACTGGAACCCCGCCGGCACGAACGTCATCTTCGACCGTTCCCACGTCGTGTACGTCTTCTACGGGATCAACCCGGCGACCGGAAGCGCCAGCGCCTGTCAGCTGTGGTCGAGCGACCCGGGAACGGAGATCGAGCCGATCTACGCCCCGAACGACACGGCCACGGCGACGTCGGGGAATTGCAATCCCACGACGAACCAGTACGTGTGGACCAAGCTCGGTGGCGGGAGCAACATCATTGTGGACGGACACGGAGACGCGAATCCGGTTCTCCTGACCTCGAACAGGTCCAACAACAGCCAGCCCGCGTGGCAGCCCGTCTCGCCCTCGACGGGGACCCCGGAGGTGCCCATGGCGGCCGTGCTTCCCGGCTTGGGGGGCATCTTGCTTGCGGGTGCCTTCGTGCTCGAGCGGCAGCGGAGGCGGAAGCTGACGGGCTCGAACATCTAGAGAGTCGGGGGTGACGCCGACATCTGGCGGGAGGCCGACATCTGGGTAACGAGCGTTCGTCGACCGGCCCATGAGACAGAAGGTCGAGACGGCGCACTGTCCGATCGGCTGAACCTGCTCTGGGTAGCTCTGAACGAGCGGGCGAGACGGACGTCAGTGCACGACTTGGCGGGATGAAATGGGGCACCCGCCAGGACCGGCTGGATGTACTCCGCCTGGCGGCTCGCGACGGCGCGTCGCACAAGAGATCCCCGGAGATGGGGCGGGCACCCGACAGCGCGCCGGTTCTCCCTCAGAACGAAATGGGCAGCTACGACATCACGACGCCATGCCCACCACCGGCTTGTTGAGCACCAGGCTGCCGGTGGAGCCGTAGAAGGGGGCGTCGCCGTAGTTGAAGATGCCGCCGTCGGTGGCCACCAGCCAGTAACCCTGGCCGCTCGGCGAGGCGGCCATGCCCACCACCGGCTTGTTGAGCACCAGGCTGCCGGTGGAGCCGTAGAACGGGGCGTCGCCGTAGTTGAAGA
>PMPX01000043.1 GCA_003169235.1 Acidimicrobiaceae bacterium
CGCGTCGGTCGGATAGTGCCACCGCAACACGATGACCGCGGCACACGTCCCCACGATGGCGAACAGACCGACCAGCGCCATCGGAATGCGCACCTTCGCCGGAACGACCAAGGTGAGCGCGGTGGCCAATGCAGCCACGGCGGCAACGGTCCCCGACGGATAGGAGAGACTGCCGGTGAGAACGCTGTGCCGGTCGACCAGCGGCTTGGCGATTTCCTGGACGATGAGCACCGCTATCACCGGGGCCATCGCACATGCGATGGCCCGCGCCCAGTCCCGCCACACGCTGATGAAGAACACGAGAGCCACGCCCGCGATGAGGACGCTGAGGGAGCCGAGATTGACGAAGTCGTGAGCCCAGCGCGAGCTCAGATCGGCGGGGAGGAGACGGTCGCCCCATATGTCGAGTCGGTTGGGCCATGGGCGATGCACGAAAGCGAGTCCGGCCAGGGCGGCCAGGGCCAACAACAGAGCACCCACTCCCAGTTCGATCGTGATTCCCGTGCGACCGAGCGGGGAGGGACCGGATGCCGTCGCACGGAGACTGCGAGTCGGGATCCGGTCGACATCGATCCTCTCGGTTGGAGCAACCTCAGCCATGACCGGGCTCGCCTCTTGTGGGCGTCACGTGGAGCTTGGAGGCGGCGATGTCCTCAAGGGCCCGGAGATGGATGGTCGACATGGCCACCCCAGGCTAGGAAGCCAACGCGGCACCTGGAGCAGCCGCGAGGATGAATCCCTCCGTGCGGGCTCATCCCTAGGTCCGAGGCTCGCCCGGATTCTTCAGATGTCGACGCCCCTGGACGGCGGGTTCGATCAGGAGGAAGCCGACGCCGCAGCTGGAGCGGGCGTCGACGCCGGGCTCGGACTGATCCACACGGCGGTGACATAGGACACGATCACACCCACGATCACCACCGGCATCAACTCGAGCGCGTCGGAGATGAAGAGCAGGCTCGGGAGCAGGACAGCCGTCATGGGCAGCTTGAGCGCTCCCGCAGTCATCGCCCCGACTCCGATGGCTGCGCCGGCGACCATCGGCAGACCGGGCAGATGCGAGAGTGCGATCCCTCCTGCCGCGCCGATGAACATGGCCGGGAAGATGGGGCCACCACGGAAGCTGCTCAGCGAGATCGCGTAGGCCAGTGATTTGCACACCACGAGGAGGACCAATGCCCCAGCCGTCCAGTCGGCGGCGTGCTCCACAATGGTCGGAAGCGCTGACTGTCCGGAGAAGAGCACCTCCGAGGAGCTCCGTCCTGTCGCTTCCGCGAAGGCGACGGCCAGTCCACCCACTGCCAGACCGACGAGTGGCGTCAGCAGCACTCTCCGGCGCTCGACGATTGGTCGCAGCAACCGAGCCACTCGGAAGATGTTCGTCGCGACCACAGCGGAGGCGAGTCCTATGCCGACCGCCCACAGGAACTCGGCGCCGGTGGGCGCACCGACGTGGGGAATATGGGAGATGGTCAGCGAGAAGTTCCCGAACCCGGTCAGGTCGTTCAGGCCGACGAAGATCAGTGAGCCAACACCCGCCGCGAGCAGGCCCGGCATCAGCACGATGTCCATTGTCGGCCCCCCGAAGCCGATGGCCTCCATGAGCAGGAAAGCGCCGGTCAGCGGAGAGCCCAGCAACGTGGCGATGGCGGCGAAGCTTCCCGCTCCTCCAATGACCACGGCGGCCATGGCCGGCGCGTCGCGCTTCACCAAGTGCACCGCCAGCACGCCGAGTCCGCTCCCGATGGCGATCAGCGGCGCCTCGGGGCCCAGCACCACGCCGAGGCTGAGCGTGGCGAAGGCCGCAACGATGATGCCGAAGAGGTCGATCGGCGCCACGGGGCCGCCCGCCTGAAATCCCTCCGAGGGCTCATGGCCGCTCGTCCCCGGCAAGTAGGTGATGGCCAGCGCCACCAAGAGTCCGCTGAGCGTCACCCAGGGGAGAGGCCACCACCAGGGCTCCCCATGGAACCCGAGCTGCCCTGGAAGATCGTTGAAGATCTCGTTCTGCACCTTTCCGATCGCGTCCAAGAAGAAGTACGCGACTGTCGCCACCGGCACACCGATGACGGCTCCGAGCACGAGCAGTGCCAGGTAACTGCGGGACTTCAGGAGCTTGGTCGGGTCGGCTGCAGCCGGAGCCGGCCCCGGTGTTGGTGTTGGTGTGGTGTCCGTCATGATCCCCTCGCGAGTAGCTGAGAGGGACAGCTCACCGTGCGAGCACCACCGACCCTCGGCTTCGTCCGACGCGGTGGATCGTCAACGATTCTCGAGACTCTCCACGCGGGTTCGGACTATATCGCCACCGCACGCGGGGAACAGGGGGCGCAGGTTGGCTCCTCAACCAGGCCTCCGTGACCCCGGCCGGACGCGTACCGGGGAGACGGTCTTCACCGGTCCATCAGCTCGGGTCCCCTCTGCCCCCCAGTGCTGGCGTCGGCTCGCCTCCCGCCTGGTCGATGAACTCGATCTGCGGCTCGAAGACCGCTCGTCGGGAGGCGCGGCGCAGGGCGGCGAGGACCGGTCGTCCCAGCACCAGCACCAGCACCGCGCAGGTTGCCGCCCTGGTGAGGTCGAAGCCCATGGAGGTGGTCAGATCGAAGAGGATGAACCGGTGGAGGTTCGCGATGGTGCCGAGGCCGGGCACGAAGGAGTAGGTCGTGGAACCACCGACGAATGGCCAGAACCAGAAGTTGGTGAGGAGGCCGTACACCAGGGCCGACACCACGCCATAGCCCGCCAGCATGAGCCGCTCTGGGAACCCCCGCATGGACGGCAGGCAGCCGGCACCGAATCCGACCCATGCGGCGGCCAGCATCTGGAACGGCAGCCAGGGCCCCACTCCCCCGGTGATCAGCGACGAGGCAAAGAATGCCACGGCACCGAGAACGAAGCCGAAGCCGCGTCCGAACACCCGCGCCGAGAGGATGAGGAGGAACCATTCGGGCTCGAAGCCGTTGATACCGGGACTGGGCACCCGGAGAGCGGCAAAACAGGCAGCGAGGATCCCGAGGAGCGCCACCGCCTTGGCGTCGATCGCTCCTTCGGAGAGCTCGGCCATGACGATCGCCAACAGGAGTGGGACGAGGCCGACGAAGACCCAGGGGGCATCGCCGTTGTGGGCGGTGTTCGGACCGGAGGACTGGTGGATCATGAGTGGCCAGGCGAAGGCGGCGATTCCGAACAGCGTGGTCAGCAGCAGCAAGAAGGAGGAGCGGCTGCCGATGCGCACGGCCGGGATCCCCTCCCGTGGCGAGGTGGGTCGTGGGGCCAAGACGGTCACGCCGGCAACGCTCCGTCGAGGGCCCGGCGCACCTCGTCCACGGTGAGCCACTCTTCGGGGGCCAGCACCTTGGCCACCTGGGGGGCGAAGACCGGGGAGTGGCACACCACCTGGCGAGCCGGGCCGTCCGCGATGACCTGACCGTCTGCCAGGACGACGGCCCGATCGCCCACGCGGGCAGCCAGCTCGACGTCGTGGGAGGCCAGCGCGACGGCATGTCCGTCCCCGGCCAACTCCCGCAGGACCTCAATGAGGCGGTCCTTGCTGGGATAGTCCAAACCCCGAGTCGGTTCGTCGAGCAGCAGGAGGGCCGGAGCCGGCGCCAAGACGATCGCCAAGGCGAGGGCCAGCCGTTGTCCCTCGGAGAGGTCGCGGGGATGGCGATCGCCCGGCACCCCGGGCAGGATCCGCTCCAGCGTGTGAGCAGTCGATCCGTCGTCCAGGTCGGACACCTTGTCGGAGGTCCGGCACTCGGCGTGGACGCTCTCGCCATAGAGGAGGAGGCCCGGGTCCTGAGGAACGAGCCCCACATGGCGAATCAGTTCGGCCGGGCGAAACGACCGGGGGTCCCGGCCGTCGACCACCACCGTGCCGCGGGTCGGCTGACGTGCTCCCGACAGCGTGGACAGGAGGGTCGACTTGCCGGAGCCGTTCCTTCCCATGAGGACGAGCACCTCGCCCCGGGAAAACGAGAGGTCGACACCGTCGAGCGCGATCACTCGACCGTACGCGACAACCAGTTTTCGGGTCGCTGCCATCTCGTTCGCGGCGGTCGGGGCACCGGGCGCCACCCTCGGGCTCGGGGGCGTCAGCGGCGCCAGGCGCTCTCGCAGGGACGTGGCCCGTCGACGCGCGTCGCGGACCGACAGCGGGAGCGGGTCCCAGCCCACCAGGCGGCCCAACTCGACGAGAGGCGGGGCAACCGAAGACGAGCGCATGATCACCTCGGGTGAGCCCTCCACCAGCGGCGCGCCACCGCCGGGCACCAGGACGATCCGGTCGGCAAACGGCACCACGCGCTCGAGGCGATGCTCGGCCATGACGACGGTCAACCCGAGGTCGTGCACCAGGCGGGCCAACGTCCCGAGCACCTCTTCGGCCGCGGCCGGGTCCAGGGCCGACGTCGGCTCGTCGAGCACCAGTATGCGGGGCGATGCGGTCAGGACCGCACCGATGGCCACCCGCTGCTGTTGGCCGCCCGACAGTGCACGAAGCGACCGATCACGCAGGTCCTGGAGGCCGAGCAGATCGATGGCATCCTCCACTCGCCGCCGCATCGCATCGGCGGGCACACCCAGGTTCTCCATGGTGTAGGCCAACTCGTCCTCGACCGTTTCGGTCACGAAGGAAGCCAGTGGGTTCTGCCCGACGAAGCCGACGACATCGGCGAGATCGCGCGGACGATTCTCCTTGGTCGTCCGCCCGTCCACCGTGACCGTACCGGCGAGCACCCCGCCGCTGAAGTGCGGCACGAGCCCGTTGATGGCCCGCAGCAGGGTGGACTTGCCGCTCCCCGTCTCCCCCACGACAACGCACAGCTCACCCTCGGGTATGGCCAGGGTGACGCGGTGCAGGGTCGGCCCGGCCGCCTCGGTGTAGGTGAAGGACACGTCGTCGAACCGGATCATGCCGGAGCTCCCGAGAGATCCGACGAGGCCTGAGGAGCATCCGAAGACTGGGCCGTTGGCGGTCCGGCCGCGGGGTCCGCGATGCCCCCCCGGGTCGACGGGCTGATCGCCCGGGGAGCCGCGATCGCCGGGACCGCGGCGACCAGGATCCCGACGACGGGCAGCAGCGGAATGCTCGGGAAGGCCAACGGAGAGAAGGACACGGTGAGCCCCGGCACGTTGAGCGCATGCGCAACGGCCATGGCCCCCAGGGCGACGAGCCCCGAGCCGACCACCACCCACTCCGGCCGGCGCCAGGGGTCGGGACGGTACCTCGATCGTGCCGAACGCCGGCCGCCAACGGCGAGACCTACCCCACACATGACGGCCGCCACGGCCAAGATCGGCAGGCCCAGGCCAAAGAGGGAACCCGAGTCGATGACGCCGTAGAGGCCGACCGCAACCAGCAACAACCCGCCCGTCGTGGCCCCGCTGGCCAACCGGCGTGAGCCCTGGCCGAGGGAGACCCGCCGCCCGTAGCCGCGTGCGTCCATGCTCGTGGCGAGCTGCAAGGACCTGTCCAACGCACTCTCGAGGACCGGCACGGCGACGCCGCGCAGCCCACGCAGGCCCGTGACGGGAATGCCGCGCTGACGGCGAGCCTGACGCACGACGCTGATCGACAGGACCAGCTCGGGCGTGAAGGCCAACGCGACGGTGACGGCCACGCCTGTCTCGTACAGCACGGCCGGCAGGGAGCGCAGGAGCCGGTAGGGGCTGGCGAGCGAGTTGGCGGCCCCGAAGCAGAGCAGGATCACCGCGATCTGGAGCCCCTCCACCGCGGC
The DNA here is from genome assembly GCA_003169235.1 of Acidimicrobiaceae bacterium. Lineage (GTDB taxonomy): Bacteria > Actinomycetota > Acidimicrobiia > Acidimicrobiales > RAAP-2 > Bog-473. Next base: position 5,733 of record PMPX01000043.1, read on the forward strand.
ATTGAGGATCGACTCCAACGTGACGGCACCACCGATGCTGACCGCCATCGCCCAAGAAGGCAATGGGACCCGCGGGAGATTGAAGAGGACGTGACCCGGCACACCGCGTTGGCCGAAGAGGATCTCGATCACCACCCGGATCGCGATGACCAGTACCCCGACGCGCAAGAAGAAGGCGATAGAGCGTGACCACGGGGCGTTCGTCCGGCAGACGGACACGACGAAGCAGGCCACGGCTCCGATCAGCGCCAGAAGGAACGGGTTGTTCGTCCGCATGGCGCAGATCGCCAGCCCGGCCGCCCACAGCCACCACGCCACAGGGTGCAGCGAGCGGCGCCGGGGAGCAGCGGCCCGAGTCATCATTCCTCCGCCGGCCTACGACGCCATGCGAAGAATGCGATGCCACCGAGGACCGCGACCACGGCGGCCACCAGGACGACAGGAAGATACGTCGTACCGCCGCCACCCGCATCGTGGCGGGAGGCTGAGCTGGCAACAGCAGCCGGATGGGAACCGGAGGAGCCGGAGGTGGAGTGCTTCCCGCTCCCCCCGCTCCCCCCGCTCCCCCCGCGCACCGCAGCCGCGGGGACCGTGGTGCTCGTGGTGGTCGTGGTGGTCGTGCTGGGCGACGCGGCCTTGGGAGCGGCCCCTGACTTCGGCTGCGTGGTCGGAGAGGTCCTGACGGCGCTCTGTCCGGGCCCCGCAGACGTCCCCCCGGCCGTCGTGGTTGTCACGACCGGCGCGGGCGACGTCGTGGTGGTGACCGCCGGAGCCGGCTGTTGCGCCGGCGGCACCTCCGTCGACGCGTTGCAGATCTGTGCGTACGTGGACGTGAGTGCGGGAGGTGGATCACTGGAGTTGTCCGGCTCGTCGATCTGGAACCTCCAGCCCTCCACGTCGTTGCCCGGGCTCGACACCGATTGCTCGGTGGGCCCGTTGCTCGCATAGACCCACGACCCAGAGGTGCCGTGCCAATACGACCAGTAGTCGTAGTCACCGGAACCGACACCTTGGCCGCAGTTCTGTACTCCATTGGCCGGAACGTTGTCGATGGCGCACATGAGACCCGAGTTGCTGTAGGCCACGTTGGCTTCACCGACAGCTGCTGCCAATGCGTCCGAGTCGTGATCGGTCGAAGGTACGGGGACACACTTGGAGACGGACGAAGCGGTGGAGCCGCTCCCGAAGTCGACGACAACGGCTACGTACACGTCGTTGCCCACTGAGTCAGCCGACGCGATGGCCAACTTGAGCGGGACCAGGGCTCCGGGCCCGGCGGGCGCGAGCGCCGCGCCCGCGGCACCGAGGAGAAGACTCCCCGCGATCACTAGAGCCCGAAGCCTCATGCCGCGGCTTACGAGGAGCTCGCCGATCCGCCCACGGCGTTGCGAATGCCGAGCGGAGCAGCAGACCCCGAGAAGAGGGCGTCGCCGAA
>PMPX01000099.1 GCA_003169235.1 Acidimicrobiaceae bacterium
GTGAACAGCAGGTTGGCCAGCTTCGACGTGCCGTAGCTGAGCCAGGTGTTGCGCGACGACGCGCCGGTCGGGTCGTCGCGGTCGAGCCGGCCCAGGCGGTGCAGGTGAGAGCTCACGGTGACGATGCGCGACCGCTCGGTTGTGACGATCCGGTCGAGCAATAGGCCGGTCAGGGCGAAGTGGCCGAAGTGGTTGGTGCCCATCTGGAGCTCGAACCCGTCGGCCGTGAGCCGGTAGGGGGTGCCCATGACCCCCGCGTTGTTCACCAGGACGTCGAGCCGCGCGTGCGTGGCGAGCACGGCGTCGGCGGCCCGCCGCACCGACACGAGGTCGGCGAGGTCGAGAGGGAGCAGCTCCAGGGAGCTGCGGTCGAGCTCGCTCTCCAGCTTGTCGCGGGCCCGGCGTGCCTTCTCCGGGTCCCGGCAGGCCAGGATCACGTGCGCGCCGTGGTCGGCCAGCGCCTTGGCGGTCTCGTAGCCGATGCCGCTGTTGGCGCCCGTGACCAGGGTGACGTGGCCGGTGAGGTCGCCGATGTCGGCGGTGCCCCAGGTGGCGCTCCCCGTCGCCTCGCCCCCGGGAATCATGCGTTGCCGATGTGATCCGCCGGGACCGAGCCGAGCTTTCCGGCCTCGAAGTCCTCGAAGGCCTTGATGATCTCGGCCCGGGTGTTCATCACGAAGGGGCCGTGCGCGTACACGGGTTCGCCGATCGGCCGGCCCCCGAGGATCAGCACGTCCAGGGCCGGATGGCGCGACTCCTGGGCGGCGTCGGCCCGCAGCACCACGGCGTCGCCGGGTCCGTGGACCGCCAGCTGCCCGGTGTGCAGCGGCCTGTGCTCGGGCCCGACCGTGCCGCTCCCCGAGAGGGCGTACACGAGCGCGTTGAACTCGGGCGGCCACGGCAGCACCAGCTCGGCCCCGGGCTGGAGCGTCGCGTGCACCAGGGAGATCGGCGTGTGGGTGGCGCCGGGCCCGCGGTGGCCCGCCACGTCGCCCGCGATGACCCGGACCAGCGCGCCGCCGTCGGGCGACGTGAGCAGCACCACGTTGCCTGCTTCGAGGTCCTGGTAGCGCGGGTCGATCATCTTGTCGGCCGCCGGCAGGTTCACCCAGAGCTGAATGCCGTGGAAGAGCCCGCCGCTGGCGATCAGCTGGTCGGGCGGCCGCTCGATGTGCAGGATGCCCGAGCCAGCGGTCATCCACTGGGTCGAGCCGTTGGTGATCAGGCCGCCACCGCCGATGGAGTCCTGGTGCTGGAAGGTGCCGTCGATCATGTAGGTCACGGTCTCGAAGCCACGGTGGGGGTGCCACGGGGTGCCCTTGGGCTCGCCNNCGGGAAGCCTTCGCCCTCGAAGCCCGACGGCGCGTCGCTCACGCTCTTCACCGGGCGGATGGCGGCCGTTCCCGGCGTCTCGACGCGCGGGAGGACCAGGGTGTCGGGGACGGTCACTGCGGGCATGGCTCTCTCACTCTCTGTCGCGTGGTGCTGGTGCCGACCGGGTCCCGCCACGGCCGGCCGGTGTCGCTTGCAGCTCGACTGGCGAGGCCGGGCGACACCTGTACAACACAGACCCCCACGGTTCTGTTCCGGGCCGAGACCCGCGGTCCCACCGTCCGATCAGGACGCGTCCAGCCGGCTGACCTGCTCGGGCGTCAGCGAGATCCCGGCCGCGGCCGGCGACGCGATGGCGGTCTCGGGGCGGCTGCTCCCGGGGATCGGGATGACCCGCGATCCCTTGGCCAGCATCCAGGCCAGGGTGACCTGCTGGGGTGACGCCCCCACCTCGGCGGCCACCTCGGCGAAGGCCGGGTGGTCCCGCTGGATGTCGTCGGCATTCCCGATGCCGCCCAGGGGGCTCCACGGGATGAACGCGATGCCGAGCCGTTCGCAGTGCTCGAGCTCGCCCTCCGAGGACCGGAAGCGCGGCGAGAACTCGTTCTGGACGCTCACCAGCCGGCCGCCGAGCACCTGCTGGGCCTCGTCGATCCGGGCCACGTTGGCGTTGGACACCCCGGCCATCAGGATCTTGCCCTCGTCGAGGAGGTCGGCCAGCGCGCCGACCGACTCCGCCCACGGCACGGTGGGGTCGGGCCGGTGGTACTGGTAGAGGCCGATGGCCTCCACGCCGAGCCGCTTCAACGACGCCTCGCAGGCCTCCTTCACGTAGGCCGGGTCGCCGTGCACGGTCCAGCTGCCGTCGCCCGGCCGCCGGTGCCCGCCCTTGGTCGCCACCAGCACGTCGTCGGTGGGCCCCGGGTAGGCGGCCAGGGCCTCCGCCACCAGCTCCTCGCCGTGGCCGTGCTCGTGCACGCCCAGCGAGTAGGCGTCGGCGGTGTCGATGATGGTGACGCCGGCGTCGAGGGAGGCATGGATGGTGGCGATCGCCTGACGGCGGTCCGGGCGGCCCTCAATGGACAGGGGCATCTCGCCGAGCCCGATGGCGCTGACGGTGCGGTCACCGATGGGACGCTGCTGCATGTGCTCCTCCTCGTGGTGGCGTGGCGCCACCGCCCGCGGGAGCGTACCGGCGCCGAGGTCTCCGTCTACTACCCGACCACGTGGAACGCAATCCGGTAGAGCATGGTGCCGTCGGCGATCGGTCCGGCGTGCGCGGCGCGCTGCCGCAGCGCCTCCCGGTCGGGCTCCCCGGCCCGGCGGACATCGCCATCGGAGATCTCGGCGAAGGGGACCCTGGTCATGTCGTCGACCTCGATCTCGACCCGACCCACCCGGTACCGGCCGCCCACCTTGGCCTGGGGCCGTTGCCAGAGGCGGTAGGTGAGCGTGATGTCGCCCGCCGCGATGTCATCGTGCAACTCCCGGCTGAACACCACGGTGGTGACGATAGGCGCCCGAATCGGCCGAGGCCTCGACGCCGGGGGCCCAGCCCGGCACGTTCCCGAATGCGCTCAGCGGTCGGTGCGTGCGGTGGGACCCTGCGGACCCGTGCGGGGCACGCGCATCTCCCGGTCGAGGACGACGGCGGTGGGCCGTGGCATGGTCCCCGGGTCCGGCCCCCAGTAGTCCTCGAGGCCGTCGGTCGTCAGCGTCATGCCGAGTCGGCTTGCGAGTGTGCCCGCCACGGTCTATTGGAGGCCAGGCTGACGACGCAGCGACGCCGGCTCCGATGCTTCCTTGTGCTCCCGGGCCTCACCCGGCGCCTCACTCGTCTGCGCCACCACCGCGCCGCTACTCGGTCGTGCGAGCCGGCACCAAGAGGTCACCCTCTTTCACAAACGCTGGCAGGTGATGGCCGGCAGCAGCCCCCGGTCGTCGATTCCATGTCGGACTTCGCAGCGATGAACGCGTCACGGGGTGTGGTTCAACAACAGACACAAAAGACAGGCCAAGTGTAAACTTTCGGCCCTGGTCCTCAGAAATACTCGCCCCCATGCTGTCAGGCGCAGGAACCCAGGATCCGTATCGGGAATGGCGGAGGCGGAGAATGAGCAACACGTCACAAGGTTCGGGCCGGTGGCTCACATCTGACGGGGATTGGTACGGGCCCGAACCCCATCCCAACCTGCCGCCGGCAGGGCTCGACATCCACACCAAAACGGCGGCGTGCAAAGCGCTCGCCTGGGCGAGCGAACGGTGACCATCGACACGTCCCCGCCCCCGGCGGTCCGCTGGAAGGGACTCGACGGCCTGCGAGCCTTTGCCGTCTTGCTCGTGCTGGCCTGCCACTTCGGTTTTCATGCTCAGGGCGGCATCGTGGGCGTCGACGTCTTCTTCGTCATCTCCGGGTTCTTGATCACCTCGCTGCTGCTCAAAGAACGAGACAAGACGGGCGGGATCTCCTACCGCGATTTTTGGGTCCGTCGGGCTTACCGCCTGTTTCCCGCCCTTGGTTGCGCCATCGTCTTTGCCGTCATCATGTCGCGGTGGGCCCTGCCCGCCGAGCGTCACCAGACCCTGATCGGGGTGCCGCCGGTCCTCCTCTATGTGGGCAACTGGTGGGTGGTTTTCGGGCCCGCTCACTCCCTGGGGCTCCTCAGCCCGGATTGGTCACTCGCCGTCGAAGAGCAGTTCTATGTGATCTGGCCGCTGGTGGCTGCGCTGTGGTTGGCGCGCACCGCCAACCGCAAACGAGCAGCCCTGATCATCGGGATGCTTGCAATCCTCGACGTTGGCTGGCTCGCGACAACGTCGCTGGTGCTCCACTACAACAACGTGTACGTGCGGACCGATACCCATGCCATGGGTCTGTTGGCCGGAAGCGCGCTGGCCATGCTTCTCACTCGACCCAAAGCGGTCACGCTGGCGCCGGGGCTCGCCAAGGCACTCCAAGCGATCGCCGTCGTGGCGGTGCTCGCCATTGTCGGCGTCACTCTCGTCATGCACCAGACCGCGGCATCCGAGGCGATGGCGATCACAGCGGGGACACTGGCGGCTGTCGTGCTCTTGGTAGGCCTGGTTCTGGTACCCACCGGTTGGGTCACCAACCTGTTCGAACTTCGGGTGGCCAAATGGATCGGCGTGCGTTCCTACGGCATCTATCTCTTCAACTACCCGATCAGCGTGCTCCTGCTGGCCCATCTGCATACCCATAACGCGACTCGACTTGCTCTTTCCCTGGTCGGGATCATGGCTTCGATCGCCATCGCAGCGGCGTCGTACAAGTGGGTGGAGCGGCCGTTCTTGGAGCGCAAGGCCCGCTATAGCGCTGCTCGAGGGACCGCCAGCCTCGCCACGATCTGACAAGCGCCGGCCAGCGCCCGGAAGCCACTGCCTCGGCGATCTGCCGTCCACTGATCTCGTCGAGAGCTCTCCCACGCCGGCAACACGCGCGATGAACGCGCGATGGAATGCTTCCGAAGGCCCGGACGCCCCAGATGGGGCGCCCGAGAAATGGCGCCGACGAGGGTGAAGACGGTGGTGGGGCTAGCTGGAATCGAACCAGCGACCTCAGCATTATCAGTGCTGCGCTCTAACCGACTGAGCTATAGCCCCCGATGCCCGATGGCTCCTGAAAGGAAGATCGAGGCTACACCACGTCCCACGGCTCGCCGCCAACCCCGCCGGCCCGGCTCAACCGTTGGCCAGCGTCCGGGCCACCAGCGCCGCCAGTGCGTCAGCCCCTGGGCCGTCGATGCCGAGGTGGGTGCCGTCCGCCCCGAACCACTGCGGGTTCTGTGCCGCCAGCGTGGCCCAGTCAGCGACCACGACATGGGGGTACCGGGCGGCGCCGCTGGCGAGAACGGCGTTGTTCGGATCCTGCCAGGGGCGGTCGACGTGCACGTTCACGAACACCACGCGGGACGCTCCTCCGAGAATCGCCATCATGCTGTCGAAATCGCTCGACGTGATCGGGCCGTTGGTGCCCAGGCCGACGATGACCAGAGAACCGAGTTGCCCGCCGGCCTTCATCTGCTGCAGGACCGCCTCACCGTCCGTCCACTGACGGCTCACCGCAGCGTCCACCTCGATGCCGGGGATCGACGTCTTGAGGGGATCCTGGTAGTCGAGCATCACCGAGTCTCCGACGGCGGTCACTTGTCCGGCGACGAAACCCGGCCCCGCCGGGCCCGGCAAGTCCGAAGCCGTCGATGTCGTCGTCGACGGGGACGATGTGGTCGGCGTCGTCGTCGAACCGGCCCTGCCCGCCAACGACGTGGTGGTCGACGGGCGCGGCGAGCCCCCGAGTCCGTGCGCCGAAGGCTTGCCGGTCGAGCCGCCGAGCGCGAGGTATGCGGTCACGACGACAACCGCCGCAATGACGGCTGTGCCGATGAGGAGCATCGTTCGTGACGGTCGACGGCGCCCCGGCCTGGCGTGGTCAGCACTCATGGAGGCACCATTTTCGCCGCTGCTGCACACGAAGGGTCATCGGCAGCCTCGTCCTACTCGGGCAGGACGGCGTCCTCGGGCCAGAGGCGGACGCCGATCGACTGGCTCGCCGTGGCCAGGAGGTCGCCTTCCTCGGACCAGAGAAAGGCGATCCCTTGGGCATAGCCGCCGATCAGCGCGTGGATGCGGATGTCGCACAGCACCCACTCCGTGGGCTTCAACTGGACCATTCTCAGCGTGTTGTCGAGGCTCCTCCCCATGGCACGGCGACCGATGGGCTGGGAGGCGGCACCCGAGACGTAGTCACCAACGATGGCCAAGGCCGCCGCCGACGGTGAGAGGTGGCCCGGTACCCGGGCCCACAGCGCCGAGTCCGGACTGCCCGGTGTTCCGTCCATCTCCTCGAAGGTCCGGCCTCGCGCCGATCGCACCTCAATGCTGTCCATGATGGTGTTGCGGAACATCTCGGGCAGGAACCGCGGGGCGCATGCGCTGGGCGGCGGCACCTCGGGCGGCTCGACCCAGACACCGCTCACCTCGAGGTCGTCCTCTCCGAGGGCGGCGTTCACCGTGAGGATCTCGCGCCCGGCGACTCGCCCCACCGCCCGCCCCTGCGTCACGTGCCCGCCCACGGCGGCCAGCGTCACCTCCCACTGCACTTCGGAGTCCGCCAGCGCGTAGGAGAGGTACTGGCCGGTGGCCCAGACCGTCGGCCGGCCGGATGCCGCCTCGAGCGCCACCAGGGCCGCCCCGAGCGCGCACCCGCCGAAGAGGAAGTTCCCGGGAGTGGTCAACTGGGGCCTCACCTGCATGCGCCAGTGCAGGTCGTCGCCGTCGGGCTCCATGCCGAGGAAGGTCCGTGCGTCCACGGGGCCGCACCCTAATGGGAACCCTCACCGCGCCGACACCGGCGAGTCGCACCGGGAGGCGTTGTCGGGGACGTCCACCGGTGCCCAGCGTCTTGCCTAGAATTGCCCGTCCCGGCAGCCCGACGTGAGCCATTCGCTTCGCCGTCAAACCCCGGGGGTGTAGCTCAGCTGGAAGAGCGGCGGCTTTGCAAGCCGTAGGTCGAGGGTTCGAGTCCCTTCACCTCCACGATTGTGATGTCTCAATTCGTCTCGGTCGGATGAACCTTCCGACCTGTGGCGGGTAGGAGCGGAGTATCGTCCTCGGCGCGACGAGGTTCGGGCTCGGTGAAGTGTTCTGTGTCGTCGCGTCAGTGACCGGTTCCGGTGGAGAGCGCGATGAGCGACGGCAGCAAGGCGACGACGGTGCTCCATCCGGTCGAGACGTCCGGGCAGTGGATCGGACCCGCGGAGCGGCCGCTCATGTCATGGCTCACTGCGCCGGCCGACGGTCCGGGCACGGTTGGCGTGGTGATCGTGCCGCCGGTCGGCTACGAGTACTGGAGCTCCCACCGGACATTGCGGACGTTGGCCGAGCGCCTGGCCGAGCGCGGCTGTCGCGTCGTGCGCTTCGACCTCGACGGCTTGGGCGACTCGGCGGGGGACCAGTGGGATCCGGCCCGGGTCGCAGCTTGGCGGAGCAGCGTCCATCACGCGGCCGATGCGCTGCGCGACTGGGGCGTCACGTCACTGGTCGTGATCGGCCTGCGGGTCGGGGCCACGTTGGCTCTCCTGGAAGGGGGCGAGGTGGGTGCCGATGCCGTGGTTGCCTGGGCCCCCGTGGTCCGAGGGCGCCGGTACATCAGCGAGCTGCAACTGCTCGGGCTGCCGGTGCCCGAGGACGCGGGCTCGCCGGAGTGGTCCGGAGGCGTCGTGCAGGCAGGGTCGGTGTTCTCCGCGGCCACGCTGGCCGACCTGGGGGCGATCGATCTCTCGACGCTGTCGACGCGGCCCGCGCCCAGGGTGCTCGTCGTCGATCGGGACGACAAACCGGCCAGCACCACCCTGCTCGAACGGCTCCGTGCGCTCGGGGTCGAGCCGGATCACCGCGTGCTCGGGGGGACGGAGCTCCTGATCGACCGGCCGACCGAGTACGCGACGGTGGGCGGCGACATCGTCGACGAGATCTGCCGCTGGGTCGGGCCCGGTGGGGTGGGCACCGCCGCGGTGGCCCCCGGGCCGGGCATCCGGACCAGCGCGACCATCGGCTGGCACGGCGGGGCGGTCGACGAGGAGGTCCTGCGCCTCGGCGAGTCGGGCCTCGTCGGGATCCTGACCCGGCCCTCAGGAACGTCCCGGGGCACGGTGGTGTGGCTCAACTCGGGCTCGGAACACCACGTCGGTCCGGGCCGGGCGTGGGTCGAGTACGCCCGGGAACTGGCGTTGTCCGGCTTCACCTCGCTCCGGCTGGATTTCTCCGGTTGGGGCGAGAGTCCCGACCGCGGGCACGCGCCGGGGCGACCGTACGACCAACACGGCGTCGAGGAGGTGCGGGAGGCCGTCGACGCGCTGAGGGAACGGGGGCACCGGCGCATCGTGTTGGCCGGGCTCTGCGCCGGGGCCTGGGTCGCCCTGCGGGCGACCCTGACCGTGGACGTCGACGGGGTGGTCGCCATCAATCCCCAGATGTACTGGCAGCCCGGCGATCCCGTGGAGGCCGACCTCGCCGAGACGAGGGTCCGCCGCCTGCCCGAGATCCGCCGGAACAAGAGACTCCGGTCCGTCGGGCTGTGGTCGGTCCTCGACGCCGTGGGCATCAGGCCCCCGGCGGCAGTGTGGTTGGGAGATCTGGAGCGTCGCCAGACGCCGGTCCTCGCGGTGTTCGCCGAGGGCGACGACGGTCTGGAGTTCCTCGAGGACCGTACCGGTCGGGCCTGGCGACGAGCCCTCCGTGGGGGGCGGATCGTGTCCGCCACGGTGGCCGGCATCGACCACCCGATGCACCGGCACTGGCTGCGGGGGTCGATGGTGCGGACCATCGTTGCGTGGCTCGACGCGACGCTCGGAGCAGTCGAGCCGTTGAGCTGAGCAACCGCAGTCCCGGAGGTGGAATGCTGCGTTGGTACGGTGTTCGGACGTACCTACCCAATGACGGGAGCAGTTTGTGGGCGCAGTGGTCACACCGGTCGGCGAGGCGGACGGAATTGCGCTCCCTCGTGTGGTCGTCGTGTACGACGCGGCGTCGAACAACCCGATGGTGCTCGCCGAGGCGGCGAGCGGCGTGTGCCGGTTGGTCTGGGCCGTCGACGGCGGCGACGTCTTCATGGCTCCGCTCGTGCGCCTCCTTCGCCGCATCGGTGACGTCGTCGACACGGCGGGACTCGATGCCGACGCCATTGCGGGCGCGCTGGAGCCGCACGCACCGGGAGGCATCGTGACGTTCTCGGAAGCGCAGATGCCGTTGACGGCGGCGCTGGCCGTGCGGCTGTCGCTCACCTACCACTCCGTCCCCACGGCCGACCGTCTGGCGGACAAGTACCTGCAACGGCTCGCGCTGCGTGAAGCGGGAGTACCCGGTCCGGCGGTGTGGGAGGCGCCGTCGCCGGTTCTGGAAGAGGACGAGCGCGCCCGGGAGGCAGAGGCGCTGGCCGGACGCGTCACCTTCCCGGTGGTCGTCAAGCCCAGGCGCGGGGCCAGCAGCATCGCCACGGCCCGGGCCGACGACCGCGGGCAGCTCTCGGACCTCCTGGCCCGCTTCGGCGACCGCGAGGGCGGTCTTCTCGTCGAGGAATACCTGGCCGACCGGGCGAACGCCGGCCCCTTCGCCGACGACATCGCGGTCGAGTTGATGCTGCAGGGAGGCCGCGTATGGCGCCTGGCGACCACGGGCAAGTTCAGGCATGCCCCGCCCTTCCGCGGCCGCGGCTGTTTCCTGCCGAGCCACGTGGAGCCGTCCGCGGTGGCGGAGGTGTTCGATGGCGCGGAGGCGGCTGTCCGGGCGCTCGGGGTCACCGACGGGTTCGTCAACGTCGACATGAAGCTGACGCCTGATGGCCCGCGCATCGTCGAGGTCAACGGCCGTCTCGGTGGCAACGTCCAGGTGATCATGGAACTGGCCGGCGGCCCGCCCATCCTGCCGCTGGTCTTCCTCCTCGCCCTGGGCCACGACATGGGCGCCGAGCCGGCGATCGAGCGCATCCTCGAGGGTCCCTGGCCACGGATCGGTTATTTCGCCTGGATTCAGGCTCCCATGACGGCCACGCGCCTGGTCGGTGCGGAGGGCTTCGACGACGTGGCAGCGCTGCCCCACGTGTCGAGCGTGGTGCGCAACCAGAGCCATGGAGATCTGCTCGATTGGGCCACGGGTGGACGCACCAACGTGTGCGAGGTATTCGGTTCCGTCGAGGACCTGGCCGATCTCGCCGCCGCGCGCGATCAGATCGATGACCTGATCAGGCTCGAATTCGACGAGGCGTTGCAGGAGACGGGAACGTCGACAGCGCCCTGAGCGACGTCACTGTGCGACGACGATGGGACTCGAGTAGAGGCAGTTGAGTGCGCGCACCCGCCCCTTGGGCCTGGCGCCGTCCCCCCGCGGCCTGAGCGCAATGGTGCGTTCGCCGCCGGGTGCCAGGTGGAACCAGGAGTCGTCCAGGGCGAATCCCGGGACCTCGAGGGCGACCCACTGGGCGAACCGGCGCGTGCGCACGGTCAGCTGCCAGTCGTCGCCAACAGGGGTGGCCTGAGCCTCCAGGCCGATGTCGGGCTCTTGTGGACGCCCGTCGCCGACCGGTAGGTGGAACGCCTCGCTGACGACGTCGTCCGTCTGGAGCCTGACCCGGACGACGTCGTAGGCCGGCGGCCCGAAGCGATAGGCGTTCGTGAGGTCCCGGAAGCCCCCGAGGAGCGTCGCGGCATTCCACTGCTGCTCGGAATGCCTGCCGACCTCGACGACGGACTCCGCTTCTTCGACGACCGAGCCGCCCGCGTTGTACAGGGAGAGGCGCAATTCGCCCTGCACCGGCGATGGCGTGTCGTTCATGACGTGCACCCGCAGGCCGGCAAGCCCCTCGTCCGTCATGAGCACCGCCACCGGCGCCAGCACCCGTCGAAGCGCGTACCACGGCGCCTTGGGAACGGTGAGGGAGTCGAGCAGTCCCCACCCGGCGCCCGGGCACAGGTCGTGCCAGCTGAGGATGAGCGCCCCCGCGCAGCTCGACTGCTCGCAGCGCCATTCCGCCATGACGGTCGACATGATGTGGGCCACGACCGCTCGTCCGAGATCGAGATAGCGCTCCGGATCGGCGTAGCGGGCGCGGAAGGGGTCGATGCCGAAGATCCGGCGGACGTAGTCGTCGCGAACGTCCTCGAAGTCCCACGAGGAACCGCTGTCGCGGGCGACGCCGGCCTTCCACGACGGGTGGTGCCCGGCCACGGTCGCCCCGCCGAAACACCGTTCGACGGTGGACTGCTCCGGAGGGATCCCGAAGGAGAGGCACTCGGCGGCGAAGCGCACGCCCGCCGTGCGGGCGTCGGCCAAGGGCCGGAGGTAGGCACCGACGCCGAAGTAGTGGGCGACGCCCTGGCCCGGCTCGAAGGGCAGGTCCCCGCCGGATGGTGACGAGACCACGTAGGGAACGTCCGGCACGATCACCGCCGCGATGGCCGGGATGGTCTCCTCCAGGAGGACGCTGCGCCAGCGGTCGGGGGAGAGCCCGAACATGGCCGCCTGCTGATGCGTCTCGCTGCTGCCACAGACCACGGCGAGCGAGGGATGGCCCTGGAGCCTCCCCAGCTGCTGGGTCAGCTCGAGGCGCAGGCTCTCCACGAATGCGGGGTCCTCGGGCGGGTCGAAGCCGGCCAGCATGCAGTCCTGCCAGACCAAGATCCCCATCTCGTCGCACATGTCCCAGAACGCAGTGTCCTCGTAGGAGACATAGCCCCCGATCCGGAGCATGTTCATGCCGCCTTCGACGACCAGCCGGAGCGACTCTCGCAGCGCCTCCTCGGACGCGCGAAGGGTCACGACATCAGGGGGCATCCAGAAGGCACCCCGGCAGAACACGGGCACACCGTTCACCGAGATCCTGAATGCGCCGCCGTCCCGATCGGCCTCCACGGTGCGGAACCCGACGGTCCCCAGTTCCACGTCCAAGCCGTTGGCGGTGAGGCGCACCGGGTACAGCGGCTGGGAGCCGTGGGTGTGCGGCCACCATCGTTCGGCGTCGGGTACCCGGACGACGGCGTCGATGCCAGTGCCGCCCTCCAATACCGACACGACGGCAGCCTGGCGATGATCCCCGACGTGCACCTGCACCTCGGTCCCGGGGTTCACTCCCTCGAGGAACAATCGGACGCCGACCATTCCGCCCGTTCCCTCACAGGTCGCGACCAGGTGGCGCTCCGCCACGAACGGCGTGCCGGCGTGGTGCAGGCGGACGGGGCGCCAGGGCCCGACGGGCGCTCCGCAGGCAGACCAACCCGGTACCCGGCCGAGCAGAGTCGTGCGGTACCAGCGCTGGTTCTGGGAGCGCAGCTGCAGGCTCCGCCAGCGGGGACGTGGCCTCCGTTCAGCCAGCAGCGGGGCCAGGGCAGCGAAGCGGAGCAGCAGGACGTTGTGGGCGTCGAGACGGTCGACCGTGATCTGGTGGGTGACCCACATGTTCTCCGAGTGGAGGACGGGCTCGCCGTTGAGCCATGCATCGGCGACCGTGGCCAACCCGTCGAATTCGAGGCGCCAGGGTCCCTGCAGCGAGGCTTCCGGAGCGTCGAAGCGGCACCGGTACCACCACTCGCTCCCGTCGAGCAGGTCCTCGTCGACATCTCCCCAGCTCCACCGACCGAGTTCTCGCAACGCTCCCGCCGCGGTGCCGGGCACCGTCGCGGGGACCCACGACGGGTCGTCGGTCGACATGGCCGCCACATCGATATCCGAGCCAGGGTCGTTCCACCGGCATTCCCACGCCGATCCGGCCAGGACGTCGCCCGAGACCATGTCCTCCGGTGCCGGGCCCATGACGCCATTTGAGCACACGACCGATCGACGGCCCGGCCGAATTCCAGTTCAAGCCGGGCGGTCGTTCAGCCGAAGTATGGAGTTGGCGGGCCGCTTCTGTGCGTACATTGGGGCCCAGCGTTCAGATCGGGAGATTCACTCGGCATGGGTTCACTCATTGAGCAGGAGGTCGCCGTTATGCTCTTGTGCTCGCGGGGTGGGCCCGGCCGAAGCCAGTGGATCACGGCGGGACCCGCGGGCAATTGGCGGCGCCGAGTGGAACCAGAGGCCAACCGCGTAGGAAGGCGGACTCAATGAGCACGGAAACTGCCATACGCGTGGGAACCGACGTCGTGGCGGTCCATCAGGTGGCCGAGAGCGTCGAGCGTTTCGGCCCCCGGTATCTGCAGCGCGTCTACACGGAGCACGAGGTGATGTCCTGTAGAGGCACACCGGCGGTCAAGGCTGCGAGCCTCGCCGCCCGCTTCGCGGCCAAGGAGGCGACAATCAAGGTATTGCGCCCGGCCGGCCACCAACCTGATTGGCGGTCCGTGGAGGTGCGCCGCCACTCGGAGGGCTGGTGCACCATGGCGCTCTCCGGTCACGCCGCGGCACTGGCCGATCAGGCGGGTATCGCCGACCTGGCCGTCAGCCTGACCCACGACGGCGACATGGCCGCTGCGGTCGTGGTCGCGCTGTGCCGCTCCGAGACGGGCCCACACGAGGGTGGGGAGGACGCCTGATGGACGAGACGATCCGCACGATCCTGGCCGAGCACGGCCATCTTCCCGTCGAAGTGGCGAAGATCGGCGACGAGGACGATCTGTACCAGGCTGGGATGACCTCGCACGCCAGTGTCAACGTCATGCTCGCACTCGAAGACGAGTTCGACGTCGAATTTCCAGAGGTGATGCTCCGCAAGAGCACGTTCGAGTCCGTTGCGGCGATCCGCGTCGCACTTGGCGAACTGACCGGGTCCTAGGTCGCCAGAGCGCGTCAGTGACGACCTCGGAGACGCTCGGCGACGAACTCACGCGACAGGCGGCGCACATCGGCGCGAAGGTGGCCGGCCCCGCCGCCGGTGAGGTGGATCGCGACGCCCGCTTTCCAACCGAGGCATTTGACGCGCTGCGCGATGCTGCCCTCCTCTCCGTCCTCGTGCCGCCCGAGCTCGGCGGCCGCGGTGCCTCGGTCGGGCAGGTCGCCGACGTCGTGTTCGAGCTCGGTCGGCACTGTGCGTCGACCGCCATGATCTACGCGATGCACCAGATCCAGGTGGCCAGCTTGGTGCGCCACGGCAGGTCCGCCTTCTTCCGGGACTACCTCGCCGAACTGTCCGAGCGCCAGTTGCTGCTCGCCTCGGCAACGACCGAATTGGGAGTCGGTGGTGACGTCCGCACCAGCGTCTGCACGGTAGAGCGCGATGACGCCGGTGCCGTCCACCTCGAGAAGATGGCCCCGGTCATCTCCTACGGCGAGCACGCTGACGGCATTCTCGCCACCGCGCGCCGGGCCCCCGAGAGCCCGCCGAACGACCAGGTGCTCGTGCTCTGCCAGGCGCCCGGGCTCACGTTGGAGCCGATCAGCGGCTGGGACACCCTCGGCTTCCGGGGCACCTGCAGCCTCGGGTTCCGACTCGTCGCCGATGGTGGGTCGGACCACATCCTCGACGACGCCTACGCGGACATATCGAGCCGGACCATGCTGCCGGTGTCGCACATCCTGTGGAGCAACGTCTGGCTCGGCCTCGCCACGTCGGCAACCGACAAGGCACGGCACTTCGTACGGACCGAGGCCCGCAAGAAGCCTGGCGTCACCCCGCCATCCGCCCTGCGCCTGGCCGAGCTCATTGCGCAGCTCCAGCGGATGGAGGAGCTCGTCCGGGGCACGGCCCAGCGTTATGACCGGCAGTGCGACGATCTCGACACCCTGGCCGGCATGGGCTTCGCCATCGCCATGAATTCCCTGAAGGTGTCCGCCTCGACGCTCGTGGTCGACATCGTGAACCGGGCCATGGCCATCTGCGGCATGGCGGGCTACCGGGAAGACTCGCCCTACAGTCTCGGTCGCATCCTGCGCGACGCACACGGTGCGGCCGTGATGGTGAACAACGACCGGATCAACAGCAACACCGCGCAGATGCTGCTGATCCACAAGGACGATTGACGGCGCCGTGAGCGACGCAGGACTCTTCCGGGACGAGCTCGTGGCAGCAGGCCTCCTGGTGCTCACGGGGACCGACGGGATTTACGGCCGCTCCTCGGTGTACGAGGACATCGTGGCCGCGGTGGACGGTCTGGCCGTCGGGGCCGCACTGGCCGAGGGCGCGGTGAGCTACCGGTTCCCGCCCGTGATGCCCCGCCAGGTGTTCGAGCAGACCGGCTATCTGTCCTCGTTCCCCGACCTCATGGGTTCGGTGTCGACCTTCACGGGGAACAACGCCGACCACAGGAAGCTCATGGACGTGGCACAGGCGGGGGGTGACTGGACGGCGCTGCTCCAGGCGGCCGGGGCGAACCTGTGTCCGGCCGCCTGCCACCCGCTCTACCCCACCCTCGCGGGCACCCTTCCCGAAGGCGGGCGCCGGTTCGACGTCGCCGGCTGGTGCTACCGCCACGAGCCCAGCGTGGACCCGGCCCGGATGCAGGCATTCCGGATGCACGAGCTCGTCTATGTCGGCGACGCCGCAGGGGCCACCGAACACCGGGACCGCTGGCTCCAGCTGGGTGTCGACGTGCTCGCTTCGCTCGGCCTGGAGGTCCAGACGGTGGTGGCCAACGACCCCTTCTTCGGGCGGGTCGGACGCATCCTCGCCGACAACCAGCGGGCCGAGACGCTCAAGTTCGAGATCGTCACGCCCATCAGCTCCGCCGAACACCCGACGGCAATCGGATCGTCCAACTGCCACCTCGACCACTTCGGCGAACCCTTCGGGATCGAGACCGCCGACGGCGGGGTCGCCCACTCGTGCTGCTTCGGGTTCGGGCTCGACCGCATCACGCTGGCACTGCTGCGGACCCATGGGATGGACCCCGGGGACTGGCCGGCGGCGGCCCGCGACCGACTCTGGGCGTGAACGCGGGACCCGCGCTCGGGGTGGTGCCGGTCGACGCGTCGAGCTACCGATCGCATCCGCTGCACGCGACCGAACGCACGTGGACGGAGACCAACTGCTACGTCGATCTCTGGATCGAGCTGCTCCACGCCCTGGGCCTCGATCCGCTGGCCGCCGCCGCCTTCACCATCAGTACGGACTTCGAAGGCGATCAGTGGAGCTTCTTCAAGTTCCCCCCGGAGGATCTTCGGGAACTCTTCGGCATCGAGGTGGCCGAAATGAACATCTGGCGCCCAGTGCTCGACCACGCGGTGGAGCAGCTCGAGCTGGGGCGGCTTCTGATCATGGACGCCGACGCATGGTTTCTCCCCGACACCGCGGGCGTCTCGTACCGGGTTGCCCACACCAAGACCGCCGTGGTGCCCAACAGCATCGACCGGGAGGGACGGCGTCTGGGCTACTTCCACAATGCGGGATACTTCGAGCTCGGTGGCGACGACTTCGACGGCCTGTTCCGGCTCGGGCCCTACGCCGACCCCGTCGCGTTGGCACCCTATGTGGAGTGCATCCGGCTGGACCGGGTGCGGCGTGATCCGCGCGGGCTGGTCGACGCGGCCGTGGCACTCACGAGAGCGCACGTGGCCCGGCGTCCCCTCGACGATCCCATGGTCCGCTTCGAGGAGCGCCTCGAGCGCGACGCCATCTGGCTGGGGAGCCAGGACGTCGAGACCTTCCACCTCTACGCGTTCGGGACGTGCCGGCAGTGCGGTGCGGCCGCCGAGCTCGCGGCATCGTTCGTCGACTGGTTGGGTGCGCATGACCCGGCCGTGTCCGGGTCCGGTGACCTGGTGGGGGTCGCCGAGGCGTTCCGCACGGTGGCCACCACGGCGAAGGCCCTCCAGTTCAGCCTGGCTCGGCGGTCGCGCGGCCGCACCGTCGACCTCCATGGTCCGTTCGAGGAGATGAGCCGGGCATACCGAAGTGCGATGGACGGACTTGTCGCGCGCTACGGCGACTGAGTCCCGAAGCCCGCGTCGTGACCGGCGCGTGAACTCCACTCGAGCGTGCCACCATCCCTACGATTCGAGATCGACCGAGGAGTCAGCGCCACCCGACCCGGCGCAGCACGTGGGACCGGCAACGGCCTGTCCGTGCGCTCTCGAAGGCGCAGAAGCGCTCGCTGACGCACTCGCACCCGATCGCCTGGCCATGGCACGCCGGGCAGCGCTCCATGCAGCAGCCCGGATGGTGCACCCCGCCGAGCGGAGTGCCGCAATCCCTGCAGTCCTCGGGCTCGTAGCGGTGCCTCGGGCGGAGCTCCTGGCCCCAGCGGATCGGGGCGTAGGCCCTCCCGTCGATGAGGACGGGGTCGGTCAGGCAGCTGATCCCGTCGGTCATCTCACCACCACAGTGCGAACAAATGGCCATGACCCTCCTCTTGCTCAACCCTTCCGTCGATCTTCTCAGGCGCGCGTGACACCGGCGCGGATGGCTCGGACCCGCCGCCCCGGCTGCCCTACGCTTCGCCCATGACGACTGCGCAGGGTAAAGGGGCGGGCGGAACGGCGGCCGCGGCCGGGCTGCTGTCCGGGAAGGTGTGCGTGGTGTCGGGTGTCGGGCCCGGCCTGGGCCGGCAGGCAGCGCGGGCACTTGCGGCCCATGGCGCCGACCTGGTGCTGGCCGCTCGCCGACAGTCGACGCTCGATGACGTCCTGGCCGAGGTCGCAGGGATCGGCGCCCGCGCCATCACCGTGCCGACCAACATCGTGGACCCCGAGGCGTGCGCCCGACTCATGGCGGTGGCTGCGGAGGAGTTCGGCGGGGTGGACGTGCTGGTGAACAACGCGTTCCGCCCGGACGTCTTCCAGAGCTTCGAGGACGTCGATCTGACCGTGTGGCGCAAGATCATGGACGTCAACGTCTTCGGGTCGCTGCAGATGACCCGGGCGGCGCTGCCCTTCATGCGCCGGAGAGGTGGTGGCTCGGTGGTCATGGTGGCGTCCATGGTGGCCCGCCAGCCCCAGCCGGGGCAGGGCGGCTATGCGATCTCGAAGGGGGCGCTCCTCACGGCCACGCGGGTGCTGGCCGACGAGCTCGGGCCGTCCAAGGTCCGGGTGAACGCCGTGGTGCCCGGCTGGATGGCCGGCCCCTCGGTGGACATCTACATCGAGATGACCTCGAGTGGTCGGGGCGTGCCGCCGCAGGTGGTCACCGACGAGCTCAACGCCCGGGTACCGCTGGGTCGCATTCCGAGCGACGAGGACGTCGCGGGCTCCATCGTCTACCTCGCCTCGGACCTGTCGTCCGCCATGACCGGGCAAGCACTCGACACGAACGGCGGCGAGATCTTCGCCTGATCGCTCAGGTGCCCTCGCCCCCGCTCGCCGTGCACGAGCGTGGGTCCCACGGCGCCAGAGGTTCCACCGACGGCGTCGGAGCCTGGAACGCCCCCGAGTTGCCGGTGTTGCCCGTGCTGGCGGGCGTGGTCGTGGTCGATGCCGCGGGGCTGTTCGCCGTGCCATCGGCCGAAGTCGGCGTGGTGGTGGCGGGTGGCGCGTTGACGGTGAAGTCGGTGCCTGTCACGACCGTCACCTGCGAGCCCGGCTTCACCTGAGTGGGGTCCTCGGCCATGATCACGGCACCCGTCATGGAGTTGGCGACGGCCTGAGCCGCGGCCAGCTCGGCCGGGCTCTTGGATGAGTAGTACACGACCGTCTCGGCCTCCTGGCCGACGGGTGGGCTGTCGCCGATCGTGCCGATCTTGAAGCCCAGGGCCTGCAGGCTCTGGGACGTGTCGGTGGCCTGGTTGTAGGCGCCGGAGCCGTTGAGGACCGAGACCGTGACGGTCGACGGGGATGGGAGGGCGCCTCCGGTGTAGGTGTCGTCGTTGCCCGAGGAGAGGCCGAGGAACTGGTCGACGGTGGTGTGGTCCTGCGGCTCGACCGGAAACTCGATGTCCCCGTAGCTGCCGCCCTCGTAGGTGTAGCTGCCGAACTGGTCGACGGCCACCGGCACTGTCAGCTGCGGCGCACTGTTCACACTGACGTCGTGATAGCCGAGCACGAGGCTGATCATGGCGCTCGCCGAGAAGCCGGAGTCGACCGTAAGCTGGCTCACCACGCCTGCCACGAGCTGCTGGTCCGTGATCGGATTGCTCAGGCCCTTGGCCTTCACCGCCGCCGCCAACACCCGCAGGAACTCGTGATCGCGACGGATGCGGGCGATGTCGCTCTGTGCCTCTTGGGGCCAGTAGTTCGGGTCGGTGGTCGTGACGCCAGGAGCTTTGTACTGCAGGTGCCGGGCCCGCACGACCTGGAGTGCCTGAGTCCCGTTCAGGGCGATGCAGCCGGTCGTCTGGATGTTGAGGCCCGAGTAGGCGTCGAACACCGGCTCTGGGAAGTACATCTTGATGCCACCGAGCGCGTTGACGACGTTGATGAAGCTGTCGAAGTTCAGCTCCACGAAATGCTGGATCGGGATCCCGAAGTCCTCCTCGATCGCGTCGATGAGCTGATCGGGGCCCTGGTAGAGCGCGGCGTCGATTTTGTTGGCTCCGTCGGAGCGGGCGTTGGGCACGAAGAGATCACGGGGGATCGACAGGATCGACAGGGAATTGTTGGCCGGGTTGAGGTGCAGGATCATGACCACGTCGCTGTTGACACCGTTGACGCCTTGGGAGCACAACCCGTAGGCGGGGTTCTGCACCTTGAGCGCGCAGCGATCGGTCGAACCGATCATGAGGATGTTCTCCGTGCCCGCGTCGGCACCCTTCACCGGGGCCGAGGTGAGGTTGCGGAGGTCGATGCGGTGGATCTCGTGGTTGAGGTACCAGCCGTATCCGGCCGCGGCGCCGGCGATCAGGACGACCACCAACAACAGGGTCCCGGTGGCCCAGGCCACGGTGCGCCGTCGCGAGCGTCGCTTCTTTGGTGCGGCATGGGCCGGTCCGCGCGGCGCATCGTCCCCCTTGGCCTTCTTCCCCCGAGCAGAGCGGTGGGCCTCGTCGATCTGGCGGCCCAGCTCGTGCAGACCCTTCTCCACCGGGTTCTCGACCGGCTCGACCGGCTCGCCCGGCTCGCCCATCGGGGTCGCGCCGGTGGCGGATGCGCCGTCCTCCATCTGCCTTCCGAGCTCGTGGAGGCCCTTTTGGACGGGATCGTTCTCGGGGTTGGATGGACTCATGGCGCAGTGGTGTGTGTGACGTGCGACCGCCGGTGGTGGTCGACGCCCGTGCCCCCGAGACGGCTCCGGTGTAGGTGCCCGGAACGACGACTCAGCCTAGCGAGCAGGCCCCCGGGACGGGGGTCAGGACGCTGGGGCCTTCCGATCTGCAATGTGGGATGCAACCGTGGCTCGCCGGTGGGCGGGGCCGTGGACCGGGAGGCCCCCTCGGAATCTCCGGGTGCGATGATGACCCCCGATGGTCGCCAGAAGCGCTGGATTGCTGCTGTATCGCAGATCGCCCGGCGGTGGTGTCGAGGTTCTGATCGCCCACCCCGGTGGCCCGTTCTGGGCACGGAAGGACGACGGCGCCTGGTCGGTCCCCAAGGGGGAGTTCGGCGACGGCGACGACCCGCTCGGGGCGGCCTACCGGGAGTTCCGCGAGGAGACGGGGTTCGACCCGCCCGAGGCGGAGCCCCTCGCCCTTGGCGAGCTCAGGCAACCGGGGGGCAAGCGGGTCACCGTGTGGGCGGTCGAGGGTGACGTCGATGTGACCCACGCAACGAGCAATACGTTTTTGCTCGAGTGGCCCAGGGGCTCCGAGAAGGTCGTCGAGTTTCCCGAGGTCGACCGCGTCGCATGGGCCGATGTCGACCTCGCCCGCGTCAAGCTCCTCCGGGGTCAGGTGCCGTTCCTCGACCGCTTGGTGGAGGCCGTCTCCGGAGCGAGTGGTCCGGCCGCTCCGTGAGCGTGGGCCGAAGCGCAGGTCCGGCCACCCGAGGCCCCCAAAGCGTGTCGTCCGGCGTCAGCCGGCCCGCTACCCGCAGCGGCCGGCCGACCGCGACCTCGTTGATCCGGGGCGGCTGAGCCTGGACCCGGCCGGCTACGGCGCCGGGAGGAGTCCGGAGTGGCTCACGACGACGACACCGTCGTGGTGCCCGGTATGTCCGTGCCGCACCAGGGCTGGCTCGAGGCGGCGACGAACCCGCCCTTCTCGGCGAGCATGTACCAGCCGCACGACTTGGCCGGATCGTGCCCGAAGTCGGTTGAGTAGTTGATGGTGATGGGCAGCAGCCCGTTACCGTTGTAGCTGGTGACGTTGCGCAGCGCGTGAATCACGCCGGAGCTCGTCGGGTTCTTTCCGGACAGCTCCAGACCCTTGATCATGAGGTCGGCGCCCAGCCAGGACTCGTATTGGGCGAACGACGGGAACTCCCCGGCCTTGAAGTGCGCGTACTTCTGGAGAGCCGACTGCATCTGCTCCGTGCCCGAATTGGGCAGTGAGAACGGGCGGAAGGTGGTGTCGAAGTAGCCGCCCTGCACCGCCTTCCAGGCTGGCGATCCGATGATGCTCGGCTCGTAACCGGTCGGGAAGACCACCACCTTGGGCTTCACGCCGGCAGCGTGGAGCGCCGTGGCGAGAGCGACGTTCGAGTTGTCGTCTAGCCCGGCGTAAATGGCGTTGCAGCCCGCCTGCTTGGCCTGTAGTGCTTGCGTCGTGAACTCGACGCCACCGAACGGGAGGGAGGTGTCGAGCACCCCTACCTTGCCTCCGGCGTGCTGGAAGGACTTGGCCGTGCCGACCGCCGATCGGGTCGACGACGGCGAGATGCTGTAACCGTACGAGCACACGACGGTGCCGCCGTGGGCCTTCATGAACGCTCCGATCGACGTGTTGACCGGGTAGGTCTGGTCCACGCTCCCGACGTCCGCCGCGAACATGTTCGTGTACGGCTGCTGGCCCCACTCCGGCCCGTCGAAGAAGCCACCGGTGACGGGGATGCCCGCCTGGTTTGGGTACTTGGCCGCCAGGAAGAACAGGGGGCTGGTGGACACGATCCCGATGACTCCCTTGGAGAGCGCGTCCTGCACCGCGGTCGCCACGCCCGACGGGCTGGTCTGGTCGTCGAGGACGATCCCCTTGATCTGGTGGCCGTCAACGCCTCCCTCGGCGTTCTGCAGCGCAATGCGGGCATTGAACCCGGCTGGCGCCTGGCTGAACTCCGACGCCCCCTCGCCGGTCAGCGAGCTGACCATGGCGATGGTGATGGGTGAGCCCGACGTCGCCGCACCGGCCGTCCCGGCCACCGTGCTGATGCCGATCGCGGGCGCGATTACCATCGCCGCCACAGCGAATCTGCCCAGGTGCTTGCCCAGCGGTCGCCCCATGGTCTTCCCTCCCCGTGGCGCACGGGTCCGTGCCGGCGCCGGCCCTACGTTTACACGCTCTGGGTCTGCGATGTTGGCAGGGGCCCGGGCCACCGTGCCGGACGGGTCCTTTGTCGACCGCGGTGCACGTCAAAGCGTGAGTCCACCGCCGATGACCTCTGTCGGCTGCTGGCTGGCCTCGGCGATCGCCGAGGTCGCGATCATGGCGGTAGCGACCGCCTGGATGTGGCCAGGCATGCGGATGCGAGAAGCCGGTGCTGAGCTGTCTGAATTGGCGTACGTTGGACTCGATCAAAACCGGGCGTCGCGACAGGCACGGGCTGCAGTGGCATCGGGGACGGGCAAATGGTCAGCGTGAGGGAGCGTTGCGACGGTGGACAGGAGACTCTTCCTCAAGTTGCTGGGAGCAAGCACGGGATCAACGGCCTTGGCCTCAGGTGCGAACCGTTCTCTGGCGTCGACGGTCGGGCAAACCGCGGCAGGGAGTGCCATCGTCGACGCGGCGGTATCGGAGTTCATTGCCAACCCGCCCTTCTCGTTCACTTACGCCGGACAGTCGTCGGCGACCCTCCTGCGCCAGTGGCCGGCGGTACGACGTCAGATCAGTTCCTCGCCGGGGCGCTCCGAGGAATGGGTCACGTGGCGGGCACCGTCCGGAGAGCTTCAGGTACAGGCGGTGGTCGTTGTGTACGAGGACTTCGGGGCCACCGAGTGGACAGTGTCCTTCGCCAATCTCTCAGCGGCTACCTCGCAGCGGTTGAGCGCGGTGCTGGCCGCCGACACCATCATCAACACGTCGCCTGCGGCACCGTATGTCCTGCACCATTTCAATGGCAGCTCGCAGCAAGCTGATGACTACGCGCCGCAGACCTCACTGCTGACGCCGGGTGAGGCGCAACTTCTCTTCCCTCTGGGCGGTCGGCCGTCGAACGGCACGTGGCCCTATTTCAACGTCTCCTGGAGAGACCAGGGGGTCATGGTCGCCGTCGGATGGCCAGGGCAATGGACCACCCAACTGCTGGTCGACGAGCATGAAGGCCTGCGCCTGCAGGCCGGGATGACGTCGGCCGACCCGCTGCTGAAGAGTTACGGGGATATCGCGGACGCGATGCTCCTGGACACCTTCTTGGAAGAAGGCGAGACGGTGCGGACTCCCCTCATCGTCATCATGCCCTGGAGCGCCGACAACTGGCTGGTGGCACAGAACAAGTGGCGGAGATGGATGGCCGACTACAACGTGCCGCACTTCGGGGGGAGCCTTCCGACACCCATCACGCCGACGACCGGCGGGCTGAGCCTCTTCCCTGACCAGTCAGAAGAACTCTCAGCTATCGATTCCTATGCTCGGCGGGGGACCACCGTGGACCACGGTGGCTTCTACACGCATTGGTGGGTGGACGCCGGGTGGTACGCCATTCCGAGTGGATTGCCCGACGGTTGGTCCCAGGACTGGGGCAATGGAGTGGGGAACTGGTTCCCGGACCCACAACGCTTCCCACAGGGTATGAGGCCGACATTCCAGAGAGCCAGGGATCATGGCATGAAGTCTGTGCTGTGGAGCGAACCAGAGCGGGTGGGCATCGGTACCGAGCTCTTCGACGAGCACCAGGATTGGCTCATCCCACCGCCGGACCCCGCCTCGGACGTCAGCTTCCTCCTCGACTTCGGGAACGCCGACGCCTGGGCCTGGTCAGTGGAGCACTTCGACACCATCATCACCAACCAGGCCGCTCCGGGCCATGAATTGGACGTGTTCCGCCAGGACTTCAACATGGACCCGCTCGACTACTGGAACGCAAGAGATGTGCCAGGCCGGACCGGCATGACACAGGTGAACCACGTCACCGGCCACCTTGCCTTTTGGGACGAGCTGCGCAAGCGCCATCCTGAGCTTTGGATAGACAGCTGTGCTTCAGGTGGCCGACGCAACGACCTCGAGACGATGCGTCGCTCGGTTCCTCTGCTGCGAAGCGATTACCAATTCGAGCCGACTGGGAACCAGTGCCAGACCTATGGCATATCCCTATGGCTCCCGTACTACGGGACAGGCGTAGGACCCCAAAATACCAATGATGGTGCGTGGGGTACGGGTCAGTACGTGGTCCGTAGCTCCCTTGCCCCGAGCTACGCGTCAAGTGTCGACGTGGGCACCGCGAGCGAGGAAGACTGGGTGCTGCTCCGCACGATGAATGAGGAGTTCGTGCGTATACAAGACGACTTGTTGTACAGCGACTTCTATCCCCTGACGGGGTTCAGCCTGGATGATGACGTATGGATGGCGTTCCAATTCGACCGTCCGGCGGTGGGGAGCGGTGTGGTCCTTGTGTTTCGACGGCCCGACGCCCAGGCGGCCACGATGCGCTTTGTCCTGCACGGCTTGGACGCCGGCAAGCAGTACCGGGTCGAGAACTTCGATCTCAACGGCAGCGAATCGTTGTCCGGGAAGATCCTGATGCACGAGGGGCTGGAGTTCTCGCTCTTGCATGCGCCAGGTTCGGCAATCGTGCATTACGAGCGCCAGTCCGGTGGGTCGGCGTAGGCCGCGACTGCGTCAACTGCGAAGAAGGCAGCAACCGCCACGTGGTGGACCCCTCCTGACCGACAAGCATTGACGGCGTACACGCTCGTTAGCCGGTTGGCACGCGTGCCGGAGGCAAGACCATTACCGGGATGCGGCGGTTGCCGGCTCGCTGTGCGTAGTGGTTGCGTGGCGGGTACACCGACACGTCCAACACCCACAGGCGCTGGCGTTCCTCGCCCTCGGCCTCATAGGCCTCCATCTCGTGACGCCGACCGCGAAAGGTGGTGCTGCACGGCGGATTGGCTTTGAGGTTGTAGTACCAGGCCAGATTCTGCTGGTTGCCGTAGTTCGAAGCAACGAGCACGAGCCGATCACCATCGGGCACTCCGACGAGGGGCAAGGTCCGTGATTCGCCGGAAACGGGCGCCGACGGTCGTGAGCTCCATGATGGGTAGCCCGGTCAGGGCGGCCGAGACGGAGTG
Source organism: Acidimicrobiaceae bacterium (assembly GCA_003169235.1). Taxonomy (GTDB): domain Bacteria; phylum Actinomycetota; class Acidimicrobiia; order Acidimicrobiales; family RAAP-2; genus Bog-473. The sequence goes on from PMPX01000099.1 coordinate 25,019, forward strand.
ACGCCCGGCGCTGCGTCGCATCACCGGACCATCGACGTGGTGTATCACCCGTGCGAACAGCCACGCCATAGGCCGCGTTCCAGCCAGAAGCCGCGTACCGCGCTGCACGACATTGGCCTGGTCGAAGCGCACCGCCCCAGCGATTTCCGCAACCATCGAGGGAATGTAGCCCGTTGTGTGGTGTTCGGTGGGCGGAGGAACACCTAGAGCCCTGATGTGCCGCGGGGTGCGCCAAAGCCCAGCGAACGGGGCAGTACGGCCATGAGTGACCGAGGGGATCAGCCCTGGAGACGGCGGCCCTCGCCTGAGATGATTCTGCAATGGCCAACATACGGGTGTCACCTTGCGAAGACGGCGTGGCAACAATCACCTTGGACCGAGAAGAGAAGAAGAATGCCCTCTCGGTTGCCCTTCGACTCGAGATGATCGATGCGCTTGAGCACCTTCGTGGCGACGATTCGGTCAGGTGCGTCGTGGTCACCGGTAAGGGTGACACGTTCAGTGCTGGGTTCGATCTGAGCGAGTTTGCGATTGACGACGCTGTGTTTCAGTCGCAGTTGTGGGACTCCAGCGATCGGTTCCACCATGCATTGCTCCAATTTCCTCTTCCCCTAGTTGCCGCGGTAAACGGGCCCGCGCTGGCTGGTGGATTCGACCTCGCCATTCTTTGTGACTTACGCATCGCGTCGAGTTCTGCCCGTTTCGGTCATCCTGAGCGATCCTTCGGCGACGTGGTCTATGGACCGCTGCACGATCTGGTTGGCGGTGCGGTCGCACGAGATCTGTGTCTGACGGGTCGCACCATCGAAGCAGGTGAAGCGCATGGACTCGGGCTCGTGTCTCGAGTTGTCGCACCGACGGAATTGGTGGTGGCTACAAGAAAGCTGGCGCGCAGCATCGCCTCCTTCCCCAGGGAGCTGTCCATCCGGACAAAGGCAAAGATCATTGCCCGCATGTCGATCGATACGAATACGAAGACGTTGGATCTTTGAGGCGACTCGATGATCGCGACTGCCCCCGTGCCCGGCACTTGTTCGGGGACGCACTCTCTTCACTGAGGACGCCGGCGGACAGTCCTCCGCTCCCGACTCTGAGCGGAGTCCGCAACGTCGGACTGAACGAGCGTGCCCTGGCAACTCTTGTGGTGCCTCAGCCCGAGGGGCGCTGCGTTGATCCTCGGGCCGCGGTCTCGATGGCAACGATGTCAATCTTCGTCATCGTCATCGTCATCATGGCATCCATAGCCCGCTTTGCAGCGTCCTGGTCATGGCTGTTCATCGCCTCCAGCAAGGCTCGAGGCGTGATTTGCCAGGAGAAGCCCCACCGGTCTCTACACCAGCCACACGCGCTCTCCTCCCCGCCGTTGTCGACGATCGCGTTCCAATACCGGTCGGTCTCGGCCTGGTCGTCGGTCAGCACCATGAAGCTGACGGCCTCGTTCGGGACGAAGTTCGGTCCACCGTTGAGACCCACGAATGATCGGCCGAGCACGGTGAATTCGACCGTGAGCTCGTTCCCGGCCGATCCGTCGGGGTAATCCGACCGAGCTCGGTGGATCGCGTCAAGGTGGCTGTTGGGAAAGGTCGTCGCGTAGAACTCCGCCGCCTTGCGGGCCTCACCGTGATCGAACCACAAGCAGATCGTCAGTTTGTCGGACATCTAAATCCTCGCTTCAGTCTCCGGTGCCGTGAACGTCTCCTCGAACTACCCGTTACGTTCATTCCCGCAACAACGTGGCCATTCCATGCAAACGGCATCGTTGCTTGGAACTTCAAAACAGCGTCTCCGGACCGGCGGACGGGGGCACCCCTTCAGAGCCTTCCGGACCCGACATCCCGAGATGAAGGCGTACACTCTGAAGCAGGGGTGCCGAACCGGAAGAAGGGGCCCATGAAGAAACTGGCGAAGTTGTCGTGGCGGGCTCGGGG
>PMPX01000247.1:0-14971 GCA_003169235.1 Acidimicrobiaceae bacterium
TTCTCCGACATCGTCGTGCCGCTGCACGCCATCGGCTTCGGTGTCGAGATCGAGCCGGGCCGGGGGCCGGTGGTGGCCGAGCCGTTCCGCAGCGACGCCGCCCTCGCCCGCCTGCGGCCGTTCGAGCCCGAGACCGACGCGCCCTACGTCGCCGAGACGGCGCGCCTCGTGGCGCGTGAGCTGGCCGGGTCGGGGGTCGCCCTGATCGGGTTCGCCGGCGCGCCCTTCACCGTGGCCAGCTACATCATCGAGGGCGGCCCCTCGCGCACGTTCGCCAAGGTGAAGGCGCTGATGCACGGGGCACCGGCCCTGTGGGACGACCTCACCGGCCGCCTGGCCGCCATGGCCGTCGCCTCGCTGCGCGCCCAGGTGGCCGCCGGTGCCCAGGCCGTGCAGCTCTTCGACAGCTGGGCCGGGTCCCTCTCGCCGGACGAGTACACGCGCTTCGCGCTGCCCGCGACGCGCGCCGTGCTCGAGGGCATCGCCGACCTCGCGGTGCCGACGATCCTGTTCGGCGTCGGCACCGGGGAGCTCCTCGGGCTGATGGCGACCGCCGGCTCCGATGTCGTCGGCGTCGACTGGCGCGTCCCGCTCGACGAGGCCCGACGGCGCGTCGGCGCGGGCCACGCGCTGCAGGGCAACCTCGACCCGGCGCTCTGCCTGGCCCCCTGGCCCGTCGTCGAGCAGGCCACCCGGGCCGTGCTGGAGCGCGCCGACGACGGGACCGGCACGGGTCACGTCTTCAACCTCGGCCACGGCGTGCTGCCCGAATCCGATCCGGCCATCCTCGCCGCGGTCGTCCAGCTCGTGCACGCGGAGACCGACCGCACGTGACCTCCGGCGTCCTGCTGATGGCGCACGGCACCCCGGCGAACGCGGAGGAGATCCTGCCCTTCTACACGCGGATCCGCCGCGGCCGGCCGCCCGAGCCCGAGCAGCTGGCCGAGCTCGAAGGCCGCTACCGCGCCATCGGCGGCGTGTCCCCACTGGCCGAGCGCACGGAGGCCCAGGTCGACGCGGTGCGGGTCGAGCTGGAGGCGCGCTCCCCGGGGCGCTACGTGGTGGCGTTCGGCGCCAAGCACACCGAGCCCCTCATTGAGGACGCCGCGTCGGCGTTGGCGTCCGCCGGCCTGGACAAGGTCGTCGGCCTCGTCCTCACGCCCCACGCGTCCTCAATGGGCTCGCAGGAGTACCTCGACCGCGCCGTCGCCGCTCTACCGGGGACGCCCTTCGTCGCGGTCGGCGCCTGGTACGCCGAACCGGCCTTCGTCGCGCTCATGGCGGCCCGGGTCACCGCCGCGCTCGCCACGGTGCCGGGGCGGCGCCGGGTGCTCTTCACCGCGCACTCGCTCCCCGAGCGCATCCGAGAATCCGGGGACACCTACCCCGAGCAGCTCGCCGAGTCCGCCCGGCTGGTCGCCGAGGCAGCCGGGTTGGAGGACTGGCTCGTGGTGTGGCAGAGCGCCGGGCGCACCCCCGACCCCTGGCTCGGCCCCGACGTGCGCGACGAGGTGCGCCGCCTGGCCGAGGACGGGTCGACCGATGCGGTGGTGGTGTGCCCGATCGGCTTCGTGGCGGACCACCTCGAGGTGCTCTACGACCTGGACATCGAGCTGGCGGCCGTCGCGGCGGAGTGCGGCATCGGCTACACGCGTACCGCGTCGCTCAACGACGACCCGGCCTTCGTCTCCGTGCTGGCCGACGTGATCATCGCGGCCGACGAGGCGCACTGACGTGGCACCCGGGCAGGTGGTGGTCGTCGGTGGCGGCATCAGCGGGCTGACCGCGGCCTGGGCGCTCACCGGCGGCGCCGAGCACCGCGCCGACGCGCCGGCGGTCGTGGTGCTCGAGTCGTCGTCCCGCCTCGGGGGTGCGCTGCGCAGCGCGGAGTTCGGTGGGCGCGTCGTCGACATGGGTCCCGACGGATTCCTCGGCCGTCGGCCGGAGGCGGTCGACCTGTGCCGCGAGGTCGGGCTCACCGACGCGCTGGCCCCGATCGCTGGACGCGGCGCGTCCGTGTGGGCCCGGGGACGCCTGCGCGCCCTGCCCGAAGGGCTGGCGCTCGGAATACCGACCCGGTTCTGGCCCACCGCCCGCGCCGGTGTGCTCGGGTTCCGGGGCCAACTCGGCCTCGCCCGCGACGCCGTCCTCCCCCGGCCCGACGTCCGGGGCCCGATCGGCGACCGCTCCGTCGGCCCGCTGGTGGCGCGCAAGCTCGGGCAGCGGGTCGTCGACACGTTGGTCGACCCTCTCATCGGCGGCATCCACGCCGGTTCGGTGGACGACATGTCGGCGGCTGCGGTCTTCCCGCCCCTGCTGGCGGCGGCACAGCGCCGGGGCGGCCTCATGCGTGCCCTCCGGGCCGAGATGCCCGCACCGGACCCCGACGGCCCCCCGCTGTTCTGGTCCGTCGACGGCGGCATGGCCTCGCTGGTGCGGACGCTCGTGGCGAAGCTCGGGGAGCGCGGCGTCGACATCCGGCTCTCGGCGCCGGCCGACCGCCTGGAACGGTCGGGTGCCGGCTGGTCCGTGTGGTCCGGCGGCCGGGCCGCCGCGGCAGACGCGGTGGTGCTGGCCGCCCCCGCCCCGGCCACGGGTTCCCTGCTGCAACCGCACGACGACGAGGCGGCGGCCTTGCTCCAGACGGTCGAGTACGCCTCCGTCGTCCTGGTGACCTTCCGCGTGGGTGTCGACGACGTCCCCGCACCCCTCTACGGGACGGGCTTCCTCGTGCCGCGGCGCAGCCCACACAAGGGGCGCGACCCGTGGGCCGTGACCGCCTGCACCTTCCTCGACCGCAAATGGCCGCACCTGGCCCGCGACGGCGAGGTGCTGCTGCGCGCCTCGCTCGGGCGCATGGACGACGTCCGCCCCGAAGGATGGACCGACGGCGAGGCCATCGACCGGGCCTGGGAGGAGCTGGGCGCGCTGCTCGGCGTCACCGGTGCGCCGACGGATGCCGTCGTCGTGCGGTGCCCCGACGCGCTCCCGCAGTACCGCGTGCACCACCTGCTGCGCACGGCCGGGGTGGAGGCCGCCGTGGCCCGCCTCGGCGGCGTGGCCGTGGCCGGCGCCGCCTATCACGGTGTCGGCATCCCGGCCTGCATCGCCAGTGGTCGGGCGGCGGCGCGCACCCTGTTGTGATCCGCCTGCCGCGACGGGGCCGCGTGGCCGCCCCGTCGGTCGCGGCGGGCATCCTGCTGGCGCTGTCGCTGCCCCCCTTCGGGTGGTGGCCGCTGGGCCCGCTCGGCGCCGGGCTGCTGTACTGGCGCCTCGGCGGCCTGGGGGTACGGGCCCGGGTGTGGTCCGGATGGCTGGCCGGGCTGGGCTGCGACGTCATCGGCCTGGCCTGGGCCCGGGCCTTCAACTGGTACGGCGCCGTCGTGCTCATCGTCGTGGAGGCGCTCTTCTTCGCGGCCGCCGCCGCCCTCACCCCACCGCAGCGCGGCCGCGCGCCGGCCTTCGTGGGCGCCTGCACGCTGGCCGAGGCCCTACGCATGACCTGGCCGTTCGGCGGGCTCCCGCTGGGCGGGGTGTTCCTGGGGCAGGCACACAGCCCGCTGGTCCAGCTGGCCCGCCTCGGCGGCCCACTGCTGATCACGGCCGGGGTCTGGGCCGCCGGGGTCGCCGTCGCCACCCTCGTCTCGTGGTCCCGGGCCCGGTGCCGCGGCGCCGGCAGGCCCTCCCTCGTCGGCGTGGCCCTGGTCACGTGCGGCATCGTGGCGCTGGCGGTCGCCGGCGCGCTGGCCCCCGACGGGGGCGCCCCCGTCCGCACGCTGCGGGTGGCCCTGGTCCAGGGCGGCGGGCAGCGGGGACTCAGCAAGGAGCAGGTCTCGCCCACGACCGTTTACGAGGCCCAGCTCGCAGCCACCGCCGGCGCCGCCCGCCCCCGCCCCGAGCTCGTGCTGTGGCCGGAGGACGTCGTGGCGCTGGACCGCCCGCTGGCGGGCTCACCAGAGGAGGATCGGCTCGGCCGGCTGGCCCGGGAGCTCGGCACGACGCTCGTGGTCGGGGTCACCGAGCCGGCGTCGCCGACGACCTTCCGCAACGAGATCGTGGCCTGGGGGCCCGGCGGGCACGTCGTCGGCGTGTTCGAGAAGGTGCACCGCGTCCCCTTCGGCGAGTACGTGCCCTTCCGCTCCTTCTTCTCGCACCTGGCCGACCTCTCGGGTGTGCCGACCGACGCCGTGCCGGGGCACGGCACCGGGCTGATGCGCACGCCGGCCGGACCGCTCGGCCTGCTGGTGTCCTTCGAGGTCTTCTACGCCGGGCGGAGCCACGCATCGGTGCGCGCCGGCGCCGAGCTGCTCGCCGTCCCCACCAACACCTCCTCGTACAGCACGTCGCAGGTTCCGGCACAGGAGATCGCGGCGGCGGCGGTGCAGGCCGTCGAGACCGGTCGCGACCTCGTCCAGGCGGCGCCGACCGGCTACAGCGCAGTCGTCACGAACCGCGGGGTCGTGGTCTCCCGCAGCATGCTGGGCACCCGCCAGGTGCTGATCGCCACCGCCGCCCTCCGTCGGGGCCTGACCCCCTACGACCACTGGGGCGACCTCCCGGTCCTGCTCCTCGCGGCGGCGGCGCTGGTCGCCGGTTGGTCCCGCCAGCTGCGTCAGTCGTAGTACCCGGAGTGGATGTACACGCACGGGACACCGGCGGCCACGTACATGGCGTGGTTGGACGGGTCGTCCTCGAACGCGAGCCGCAGGTCGAAACCCTGCGCCCGCAGGTCGTGCACGACCGCCTCCTTGAACTCCGTGACCTGCGCGTAGTCCCCCCGGGAGCGCATGACCAGGAGATCCCAGCGCAGTCCGTACCGCTTCAGCCAGGCCAGGGTCTGCGGCTGCACGCGCTGAGGCCGGCCCGTCAGCAGGATCACGGCGAGTGAGGCGTCGAGCAGCTCGAGCAGCCGGGCCACCTCCTCTATGACCGGGTCGTCACCGCACGCCTCGAAGAAGGACGCCCAGTTCCGCTGCCCCCGCTCAATGAAGTGCTGCCGGCCGGCCGCGTCGGACAGCACCCCGTCGATGTCGAAGACCACGGCCGGGCCGCGCTGGGGCGACGCTCCGTCCCTGACACGCCAGGTCCAATTCATGCGGTTGCTCTCAGACGGGGGTGCAGGCACGAAAGTCCAGCTTAACGGCGCGCCGTCCTCCCCGAGGTCACATGAATCCTCCCAATTGGGGAGAGGCCGGGCGCTCCGGAGGTGACACGATGGTCCCTGCATGAGTGGCACGGTCGACACGGTCGCCAGGACCCCCGACCCGGTGGCCCGGACCGACCGCACCATCCCGGTCGCCCTGGGCCGGCGGGTCGAGGTGATCGGCGACCTGCTGCTGCCCCCGGAGCCCACCGACAGCTCGCGCGCCGCCTGCCGTGACATCGCCCGCCGGCTCGAGGAGTGGCAGGGGCCGGGCATCGTCATTCTCTGCGGGCGCCTGGTGGCGCCGGGCTGCCAGAGCGGGGTCGGACCCGCCGACGTGCTGGGCGCCCACCCGGGCCTGATCGACGCGTTGCGCACGTTCGCGGCGCGGGCCGACTCGCGGGTCGTCGTCGTCATGGCCGCCGCCGAGCGGGATCCCGAGCTGGTGCGGGACCTGGAGCGCAGCGGGCTGGAGGTGCGCGACGCCATCGACCTGGCGTGTGAGACGGGGGCCGGCACGCGCACCGTGCTCGTGCGCGCCGGGACCATGCGGCCCGACGCCAACCCACCGATGGACGCCGCCCCCTCCGAGGAGCGCCCCTGGCTGGCCGGCATGGAGCGGCTCGACGACCCTCGCCTGGCGCGGCGCTTCGTCACCTCACGGTTGCTGTACCGCCGGCTGCGCCGCTACCTGTGGGCGCCGCCGCTGGTGCTCGCCGCCATTGCGCTGCTGCTGCGCGTCGACTTCGTGATCGACGGGCTCGGCCGCGTGTTCCGGTCGCCGCGCCAGCAGAACGCGCTCCAGCGGGCGTACGCCGCCACGTGGTTCTCCCGCTTCATCGTCACCGTGGTCATCGCGATCCTGCTGCTCGCGGTGCTCGCGCTCGTGGTGGCCATCACGTCGCGCGGCATCTGGCGGGCTCTCGGTGGCGACGGCCTGCCGGCTCCGTGGGCGGGCGGCGTCTCGGGGGCTCAGCCGATCGCGCACGCCCAGCTCCAGATCGACGGCGTGGACGCCCTCGACGCCACACGGGCCGCCGTCGAGGCCGGCGCATCGGGCGTCATCGCCGGCGGGGCGCTCGTCTCCGAGCTGACCCATCTCGACGCGGGGTTCTTCGCGTGCCCCGGAGCCACCTCGGAGGTCGTGCACGAGCACCGCGGCCGACTGGGGCTGCCGCCGACGTTCCTGCACCACCGCCAGGAGTCCACCCTGGAGATCGAGACCGGCGCGGACCTCCACGTCCGGCTCATCCTGGCCGAGGCCGACCTGCCGATGGCCACCATGGGTGAGCGGCTGGTGACCTCCGACATCGTCATCAAGGGCCGTTCGAAAGCGGCCGAGGTGCACGCCGAGCTGGCGGCCGGGTGGCCGAGTGGTGCCTCGTGGCCCCCGGCGCCCGAGGTGGCGGCGGACCGCATCCGGGTGCGCCGGATCCGTCGCATCGCCGCCGTCTCCCTCTTCGTGGCCGGCGCCATCGACCTGCTGTCGTCGGTGACGACGCCACTGCGGACGCACCTCCACCTGATTGCGCAGTACCTGCCCATCACCGTCGTGCAGGCCGCGGGCGCGCTGACCGCCATCGCCGGCATCGCCATGATCATGCTCTCCCGGGGCATCCTCAAGGGGCAGCGGCGCTCGTGGTTGGTGGCGGTCGCCGTGCTCGTCGCCTCGCTCGCGCTGCACCTCGTCCACGCCGCCGACGTCATCACACTGCTCGTCTGCGCGGCCGTCCTCACGCTCCTGATCGTGCAGCGCGAGCTGTTCCGGGCCCAGACCGAGCGGGCCACCCTCGTCACGGCCTTCACCATCCTCGCCGTCGGCGGAGTGCTCGCCACGGTCGGGGGGTTCGTCGCGGTGGAGGTCTCCGGCCGCGTGCGCCACCACCCGCTCCCCTCGTGGCCCAACGTGCTGCTGGGGTCCGCCGAGCGGCTCGTCGGGGTGAACTGGGTCGCCTTCCCGCCGACCATCGACCGCTACGTCTCCGTCAGCCTGCTCGCGGTGGGCATCAGCCTGATCGTGGTGGCGCTCTACCTCCTCACCCGGCCGGTCGTCGACCGCCGGCTGTCCTCGGGACGAGCCTCGGTCGGGCGTCGGGCCGCCGAGCTGCGGGCCCGCGACATCGTCCGCCGGCACGGCACCGGGACGCTCGACTACTTCGCGCTGCGCGACGACAAGCAGTGGTTCTTCCACCGCGACTCGCTCGTCGCCTATGCGGTCTTCGGTGGCGTCTGCCTCGTCTCCCCCGACCCCATCGGCCCCTTCTCCGAGCGCGCCCACGTGTGGGACTCGTTCCGCCGCTACGTGGACCGCAACGGCTGGGGACTCGGGGTGATGGGCGCGGGCGAGGAATGGCTCCCGACGTACCAGGCCTCGGGCATGCGCTTCCTCTACATCGGGGACGAAGCAGTCGTGGACCCGCGGGAGTTCTCGCTCGAGGGCGGGAAGATGAAGGGGCTGCGCCAGGCCGTCAACCGGGTGGCGCGCTACGGCTACACCGTGCGCTTCCTGGACCCCGCGCACCTGAACCCCGCCGACGCGGCCTGCATGGCGGAGCTGATGGCCAAGAGCCGTCGCGGCGAGCAGGAACGGGGCTTCTCCATGATGCTGGGCCGGCTCTTCGATCCCCGGGACACGGGCCTGCTGCTGACGCTCGTCGAGGGTCCCGACGGGGACCCGGTGGCCATGTGCCAGTTCGTGCCCTCGCCGGCCATCGGCGGGTACTCGCTCGACCTGATGCGCCGCGACCCCGGTGATCACCCGAACGGCCTGCTCGACTTCGCCTTGTGCTCCACGATCACCCACCTGAAGGAGATGGGGATGAAGGGGCTCAGCCTCAACTTCGCCGCCATGCGATCCATCCTCGAGGGCGACACCAGCGACGGCGTGACCCAGCGCGTGGAGCGTTGGGCCCTGAAGCGTCTGTCGGGGGTGCTGCAGATTGAGACGCTCTGGCGCTTCAACGCCAAGTACGAGCCCCGGTGGCTCCCCCGCTACATCGTCTTCGACTCGGCCGAGCAGTTCGTGCCGGTGGCCGTCCAGATCATGCGAGCCGAGTCGCTGACCGAGGTCCCGGTCATCGGCCGCCTGCTCACCACGGGGATCGCCAAGCGGTCCGGCCCGGCCGTGCCCGAAGAGGTCCTCGCTGCCATGGGGCAGCAGGGGAACGGCGCGGCGGACGAGCGTCAGGCCGAGCCCACGGGGCCGCACCCGTGACCGAGGCCCGTTGCCCGCGCTGCGGGCACCCGGGCGTGCACCAACCCCGGGGCGACGGCGGTCCGTGCGAGGGCTGCGACCGGTGCTGGGCCGAGCAGCAGCAACACGAGCGCCCGCCGCACCACTCCTGAACGCGGCTTCAGCCCGAAGGCGACCGCGGCGAGCCCGAGGGGGATCTGAGCGCCGCGGCGAGCCGACCCAACTTGGTGCGCACCGAGGACGGGACGAGGCGTTGTTCGCCGGGGCACAGGACGATCAGGGCCACTGACTCAATGGTGTTGAAGGTGTCCACGTCGACCGGGAGATGCGTCTGGCTCTCCACGCTGTGCGCCCCGAGGGCCACCTCCGTCAGGGCGCTGTCGATGCCGCCGCCCCGGCGCAGGAAGGCGCAGAAGGCGGACCCGTCGGTGAGCATGGCCCGGAGGGCCACGTCGCCGTCGTTCTGGACGTAGCTCGCCAGGTCGGAGTCGGCCTGCGCGACATCGGTCAGGTACCGGCCGTCCTGGACGGCGCTGGTCCTGGGCCCGACCAGCGGTGCTGGCCGCCGGCCGGACGTAGCCGCGGATGCCGAGGGGCCAGCCGCGAGGGCCCCGAGGCCGAGGCAGAGAGCGACCAGGACCGTCACCAGGGAAGAGCGCGGGCAGCTGCGCCGTCCGGCGCGCACAGAGGTCGACGGCCTGGTCACTCAGTCGTTCTCGACCTGGTAGTCCCACTTGGCCACGATGTGGTCACCGTCGGGCGCCCAGCGCAAGAGTCCCTCGCCGACGGGCATCACGGAGCGGATCTTGAAGGTCAGGCTGTGGCCGGCGTGCAGGGTGGTCGGCAGATGCTCTCCGGGCACCAGCGCAGGCTTGTACACCGTCTGCTGATGGTCGATGGAGTCGAAGTCGGCCACGCTGATCGGGACGGTACCGCGCACGTGACTGAGCGAGATCGTCCACGTGCAGGTGGTGAACTTCTGCTGTACGGGCAGGCCTTCGCCGGGCACGACCGGTCCGTTGACCACCGCCAGGGCCGAGAAGGTCGGGGTGTGCACCTCGACGAAGTCGCCCTCGACCGTGAGCGCCGGGTGGGCCACGGAGCCCACGACCAACTGGTCGATCGGGTGGTCGAGTTGTTGCGTGGGGAGCCACGACTGTGGGTTCGCCGTGCTCAGCACCGGCTTGGCCATCACCACGCGGATGCCCCACACCATGGTGCCCACCAAGGCGAAGAAGACGACCCAGAACACGACCCGGCGAATGCCCGACGGACCGGGCCGTGGGGCCCGGTCCGTCTCGGCTTCCGCCACCGGTGCGACGGCTGTGGTCATGCCGTGATGGCCCCGTTCCTCCGGCGACGACGCATCACCAGGTACCCGCTCATGATGAGGATGCCGATGGCCGGGAAGACCACGACGAGCGGCGCCTCGGGGAGCCCCTCTCCCGGGTTGCTGGGGATGGGAGGAAAGAACCCGTTCCCGTTCGGGGCGGTGAAGACGTCGGCCCCGAACGGCTCGAGCCCGGTCTGGGCCGCGTACCCGATGTGACCCTGACCGTCGAGACCGCCGCAGACGCTGCCGGCCGGGAGGGTGACGTCCGTCGAAGTGCCCGTGCAGCTCGACACGTCGAACACGTCCTCCATGGTCCGCAGCCAGCTGTAGTGGTTGTAATTGGTGGTCGACACCGAGCCCGGGCGGATGAACGGGCTGATGAGGACGCTGCCCGTGTCGCCTCCACCGTTGGTGGGGTCCGTGGCGTCGAACAGCGGGTCAGCGGTCACCGGCGCTGTCGACGTCGACTCGCTGGCGATGAGTGCCGGGTCACCCTCGGCACTCAGGGTGACGCTCGTGACGGCTCCGGCGATGGTGACGGGATTGCCGGCATCGTCAATGGCCTGGAACGAGGCGGCGACCGTCGGCCCACCGCTGTTGCCCGGGTAGAGCTCGCCCGTGTCCGACACCGTCCCGACGAACAGGCCGTTCGGGAAATCCGCGGTGTAGGTCGGCGACCCGTAGGCGACTGCCGCGCCACCGATGGTGATGGACGTGACCTCCCGGCCGGTGTCGTCACCGACCAGCACCGGGTTGCCACTGGAGGGAGACGGGTAGTTGATGGAGCTCGTTCCTCCGCCGCCGGTCACGCTATCGGTGCGAGTCGCGGGACTGCTGCCCGAGTCACCGCGGACGATTCCGGGCACGCAGTCGGCCGGGATCAGGGTCGGCGTGGTCTGGGTGCAGGCCGGCGGCCGGTCGACGTAGAGGTTGAACCCCGGGCCCGGGTAGAGCTGCCGGCCGGAACCGTCGGTCTGCAACGTCGAGTTCGGGCCGGTCGGCTCGTCGTAGACGTTGGTGCCGCCGATGTTCTCGCCGGCCGAGTCGGCGGCGATGCTGTAGGCGCCGAAGATCGAGTCCGCTCCGGGGTAGGTGCCGCCGGTGCCGTAGCTCGGGGCGTCGTCCGGGGTCGAACTCTGCGGTGAGGACGTGCCCTGTCCCGCCGGCATCGCCGGCGTGCCGCTGACCACGCTGCTGTTGGTGAGCACGTTGTTGAAGCTGTTGCCCGAGTAGGTGAACGACGGCTCCCCCTCGTCGAAGGTGACGTCGATCAGGCCGCCGTTGGTGTAGGCCGTCGACTGCTCAATGAGCGGGAGGTAGTAGGCCAGGAACAGGTCCGAGGCGTAGAGCCCACCGGTGAAGTTGCGCGGCGTGGTGGCCTCGGGGTCGTCGGCCGGCAAGCCGGGCGGGTCGTAGATCGGGTCGTTCAGGTTCACCTGGCCGGCGTGAGGCCCGCTGGTGTAGAGGCCGAAGGCTCCCGACAGGTTGTTGCCCTTGCAGGTCGTGTCGTGGGCGTCGCTGCAGTTGTCGGGCGTGATCCAGCTGAACTGCGGGACGGTGTTGGCGTTGAGATCATGGATGAGGCCGTGGTTCGGGTCGTCCAGGTTGGCGATGTGGTTGCTGTCGCAGTTGTTGCCGCCACCCGCGGTGGCCTGCGGCTCGGTGAGCGGAGTGCCCATCGGGTTCCCCGCCCCGCCGCCGGTCAAGGAGGCGAACCACGGGAACGGGAAGTGCTTCGCCACGTACTGGTCCGAGTACTGCGGGTTGTTGTTGGAGGAGCCCGTGCCCTTGACCAGGGACGCCGACGTGTAGCTGCTGACGTCGGCGGGGTACCCCCCGGAGCCGTTCATGTAGAGCGGGTTCGAGACGGGGTTGGACGTTGCGGTCCCGGGGGCGCCGCAGGCGGCGTCCTCACGGTTCGGCACGCTGTCGGACACGAACGAGGTGGAGCCGACGGGCTGGGCGCCCCCCAGGTCCTGCGCGTAGCCCTTCCAGCTCACGCCGGCCGCGTTGAACTGGTCGAAGAGCGTGGGGACCTCGGTCGGGTACGTGCACCCGTTGGTGTTCGACGGGCTGGTGCCGAGGGGGGCGTTCGCCCCGAGGCTGGACAGGACCTGCCCGTAGTTCCAGTTGGGGCTGTCGGATCCGACCGAGCCGGTGGTGATGATGCTCGAGTTGGAACCGAACGGTGAGTTCACCGTGCTGCAGTCGTTCTGGGTGTCCGCCTGGGGGGCTTGCCCCGAGGCCAGCGCGATGTAGTTGTCCTGGCTGGTGTGACCGGTCCCGTAGTAGTTCTTCAGCAAGACGCCCTCGGAGGGGAGGGTCTGCCACAGGTACGAGTTGGCGTTGAGGCCGGTGAAGGTCTCGTCGTAGGACTTGTTCTCGAGGATGATCAGCCAGACGTGCTGAATGGAGCCCGCGGCCAACCCGCCGACGGTCGTCGGTCCGGATCCTCCTGCTGCCACGTTGCCCCCGAGAGGCAACACGGCGCACAGAGCGACCAACGCGGAAGCGCCGAGCGTGAGCGCGAGCGGCTTCAGGCGACTCCTGCTGCGGAACCCCGAGAGCATGTCCATTCCCCTTCCGTCGATAACCGGTGAGTCGGTTCTAACGAGACGGCGAGCACCAGGCCAGGCCTCTTCGTGGCTTGGCGCGCTCGGATCACACAAAATTCATCGCGCCATCGCGACACCATCACTGTCGTCACCGAGTCCGTGGGATCGGCGCCACGACCATTCCGGGCGGTCCTGCGCGCGGTGGTCGAACACGAGAAGGAATGACAACGACGTCGACTGCGGGCAGCGCGGCGGATGCTGGCGCGGGCCACCGCCCGATGCTCCCGTCACGTTGCGGTACCGCCCTTGGGCGGGGCGCCGGTCCATCGCCGGCGGGCGAGGACGGGGACGGGGGCCGACACGGCTCATCGCACCTCGGGGGGGTGGAATAGGGTTCAAGGTCCGGACCAGGAAGGATCGACCGTGAGTCCAGCCACACCCGTCGCAGCCAGGCACGACCTGGCCGCCACCGCAGCGGAGCGCCGGGAGGCAGGCCGGCAGGCCCGGGTCCTGGCGCCCCGCTCCGGCATCGGCGATTGGGACGAACGTGCCCGCGGGCACGACGCCGTCGAGACGATCATGGCCCAGAACGCGGGCCGCCTCCCCGAGCTCGTGCCGCTGCGGCACCAGCGCATGGCGCTCTCCCCCTGGAACTACTACCGCGGTGCCGCCGCGGTCATGGCGGCGGACCTGGCCTCGCGACCGCACAGCCGGCTCGAAGTGCAACTCTGCGGGGACGCCCACGTCCTCAACTTCGGCCTGTGGGCCACGCCGGAGCGCAAGCTCAACTTCGACCTGCGCGACTTCGACGAGACACTGCCCGGGCCCTTCGAGTGGGACGTGGCGCGCCTGGCGGCCAGTCTGGTGGTCGCCGCGGAGGAGAACTCGGTCAAGCCGGCCAAGGCGGACGCGGCGGTGAGGGCGGCCGTCGATGCCTACCGTTCCCGGATGAAGACCTTCGCCACCATGCCCGAGATCGACATCTGGTACGCCAGCATGGAGGTCGGGCGGTTCATGAACTTCTTCGAGCCGGCCGACCGGGGCCAGGTCAGTGTGCACGTCGAGAAGGGCAAGGTGAAGCGAACCAGCCGGGGGGCGTACGCCAAGCTGACCACCATGGCACGCGGGCGGCCGCGCATCACCGCGGAGCCTCCGCTGCGCGTGACGATCGACGACGGGGAACAGCAGGACATCGTCGATCACCTGCTCGGTGGATACAGGCTCACCCTCCAGGAGGACCGGCGCACGCTGTTCGACCGCTTCACTCCGGTGGACGTCGTCCGTCAGGTGGTGGGGGTGGGCAGCGTCGGCATGGTCGTGTACCTCGTGCTCTTCGCTGGCCGCTCCGGCGCCGACCCGCTCTTCCTGCAGCTCAAGCAGGCCGGGCCATCGGTCTACGAGTCGCACACCTACCACAGCGAGTACGACAACCACGGAGAGCGCGTCATCGCCGGCAAGCGGATGGTGCAGAGCGCGACCGACATCTTCGTCGGTTGGGGCTCCCTGGCCGGCCGCGACTTCTACGTCCGCCAGTACCGCGACATGAAGATCATCCCGACCACCGACCTGATCGCCCCGGTGCTCGTCCAATTCGCGACCGCGTGCGGCACCGCGCTGGCGCGGGCGCACGCCCGCTCGGGAGACCCGGTGGCCATCGACGCCTACATGGGAAGGAGCGACGAGTTCACCAAGGCCGTACGGAAGTTCGCCCGCCGCTACGCGCGCCAGAACGAGCGCGACCACGCGCAGCTGGTCGCCGCCATCCGTCGAGGCAAGGTGGAGGGCATCCCGGAGTAGCACACTCGACCGCCCGGACTGGCCGTGCCACACTTTCCGGGATCGAAGGGAGGGCCCATGGCGCGAGCGCTTGTGTTCGTCGACGATGCCGTGCGTGGCCGTCTGCCCGATGTGTGCGCCAAGACCGGCGTCGCCACGGACGACCGCCTCGTGCAGACCGTGCCCGTGGGCGGAAGTGAGGGATTCGGCGTTGCCTGGCTGCTGGTCCTGGCCGGTCCGATCGGTTGGCTCGGGCTCTTCGTCTATGCCATGGTGCGCCGGGTCGAGACTCTGACGGTCCGCCTCCCCTACTGCGACGAGGCGTACGCCGAGCTGCAAGGAGCGCGGCGGCTGCGCCGGATTTCGGCGTGGGCCTCCGGCATCTGCGTGGTCCTCGCACTCCTTGCGCTCCGCCCGGGCACGTTCACCGCGCAGACGGCCGGCGCTGCGCTGGCTGCGGTCGGCCTGGGGTTCCTCGTCCTGGCCGTCGTCGAGACGCGCCATGTCCGGCGTGCCAGCGTCGGGGTCGACCTCGACGGGTCGCGACGGTGGGTCTCCCTCGACCGGGTCAGTGACGCCTTCGCCGCCGCGGTGGTGGCGCGGGAGGAGAGTGACCGCGCCCGGATCTGAGCGGGCCGCCTACTTGGGCAGGAACAGCAGCGTGGCGTGGTTGGCGAAGTCGATGAGCGGCTGTGGCCAGACGCCGAAGAGGACGGTCACACCCGTGCACAACGCGATAGCCAGGCCGGTGAGGGCCGGCACCGGCTCCTTCTCGGGGGCCTCGCTCTCGTCCCCGTCATCCTCGTCGGCCAGCAGGATCTGGTCGTTGAGGGTGGTGACCGCGCCGGTCGCTGCGGCCGGCGTCGCCCACTCGAGTCCGCCGCCGGTGCTGCCGCCGGTGGCGTCGTCGGCCGGCGCCGCCTGAATGAGGCCACCCCCGACCATGCCGCGCTCCACTGCCGGCTCGGCCC
>PMPX01000247.1:15035-15717 GCA_003169235.1 Acidimicrobiaceae bacterium
GCGAACACCAGCGCCAGCACCGGTTGCCGTCCCGCCAGCCCGCGGTAGCGGCTGAGGTCGTGGTCGCCGTCACCTTCCCGGCCGAGCACGGTCACGATGGCGAAGCTGCCGATGACCATGAACATGTAGGCGAAGAGGTAGTAGAGCGACGCACTGGCCCCCCGTGCCGTGTCGGCCACCACGCCCAGCAGAATGAAGCCGGCGTGGTTGATGGACGAGTAGGCCAGCATCCGCTTCACNNTCGTGATGACGGCCAGCCAGGCGACGACCGGCGGCCATCCGCTCGACCACGACATCGACCGCGCATCACCGAAGACGGTGAGCAGCACGCGGAGCAGCATCGCGAAGCCGCCGCTCTTCACGGCGATCGCCATGTACGCGGTCGCGGGCGTCGGTGCGCCTTCGTACGCGTCGGGCGTCCACATGTGGAACGGGACCGCCGCCACCTTGAAGGCAAAGCCCACCAGCATGAGCGACAGCCCGGCCAGGAGCAGGCCGTTGCTCAGCACGACGTTCTTCGAGAGGAAATCGCCGATCTGGGTCAGGTTCGTCGAGCCGGTCGCCCCATAGGTGAGGGCGATGCCGTAGACGAAGATGGCCGAGGAGAAGCCGCCCAGGATGAAGTACTTGAGTGCGGCCTCCCCCGACGCCGCCCGGCGGTAATTGAACGCGGTGAGCACGT
>PMPX01000341.1 GCA_003169235.1 Acidimicrobiaceae bacterium
CGCGCATCGCCGAGGACGGGTACACCATCCTGCCAGGGGCCATCGAGCCGGAGCTGCTCGATGAGGTGGACGAGGCCCTCCTCAAGCTGGAGCACGACCTCGGCACCGTCCCAGCCGACAACCTCTTCGAGGGGGTGCACACGTTGCGGGTCTACAACCTGCTCGTCNNTCCCTCTCCTCCATCGCCATCGGGCCCGGCGAGCAGGCACAGCCGATCCACGCCGACGACCAGCTGATCCCGTTGACCCGTCCGCACGTCCCGATCATCTGCAACACCATGTGGGCGATCACCGACTTCACCGAGGAGAACGGGGCCACCCGCCTCGTGCCGGGGAGCCACCGACGCGACGAGCCCCCGAACCCGCTCGAGCGCTACGACACCATCCCGGCCGAGATGCCGAGGGGCAGCGTCCTCGTCTGGGTGGGGAGCCTCTGGCACGGCGGCGGTGCCAACCACACCGACAGGCGTCGGGTCGGCATCGCCATGAACTACTGCGCCGGCTACATCCGGCAGCAGGAGAACCAACAACTCGGTGTGCCGGCCGCACTCGTCAAGACGTTCCCCCGCCGACTGCAGGAACTCATCGGGTACTCGGTCTACAACGGGTTGGTCGGCCACATCGACAAGCAGCACCCGGCCAAGGTCGTCCTCGCCGGGGACGAGGGCGTTGACATGGTCTGGGACCTCCTCAGGGTCTGAACCGGATCAGGCCGCCGGCGACAGGGCCGCCGGGACCAGGGGCCACTCGTAGTCGAGAGGGTCCATCGGGATCATGCCCTGCGAGCGTCGCCACCCGTCGTATTCCCGGGCCCACTCCCGGTGCCAGTCGATCTGGTCCTCGTGGAGTCGGGCGAGATCGCACTCCCGCAATGCGTCGTGCCGGGAGGCCAGAGCGAAGAGCACCTCCATGGACGCGATTGCGTCGACGGATGCGTCGTGTGCGTGCGCGATCTCTATTCCGTAGTGACCGCACAGGTCGACCAGCGTTCGCCGGCCCCTGCGCTCCGGGTCGAAGTGTCGGTCGATCACGCCGGCGTCGAGCACGGGCCCTCGCCACCCCCTCTCGACGATGCCCCGGCCGCAGAGCTGCACGGCCTGCGTCTCGACCATCGTGAGGTCGTAGTCGAGCTTCATCCCCGCCAGCGGCACCCCCCGCCGGCCGGCCGACACCACGGCATCGGTGAGCAGGCTGACTGCCGCCGCCAGAGGCATACCCTCGTCACGCGCCTGCTCGGTCGAGATCCCGTGCACCTCGGTCGCCCCGGCCGGTATGTCGCGGCCCGGGTCGATGAGTCCCGACCAGCTCCTCGCCACGACACCGTCGAGCACCTGCACCAGGGCGTACGAGACCGGCACATCGTTGAAACGGTCGATTCCGGTGGTCTCGAGGTCGAACCCGAGCACCTCCCCGGCCGTCCATGCACCCATGGAACCGAGCATGGCAGCGGGGTGTGACAGAGCGGCGGATACCCGGCCGTCGGCCCCCGGCCCCTGGCCCCTGGCCCCTGGNNCCGGCGACCGGACCGAAGTTCACATCCGGGTCCCGATCCCCGGAGAGAAGACCCCCCGCTCCGGGCCGTCGACCACTACCGTCACCGGGATGAACAGTCGCCCCTGGTCCGGTCGGAGGCGCACGCTGACCGCTGCGGCCGCGGTCGCGCTGGCCGGCGCGCTCGCAGCGGTCCCGTCCGGCCCTTCCTCCGGAATGGCCGGCGCACAGACGGCAGCCGCGACCGTCTCCGACCCCGCGGCGCTCGTCCATCCCTCGGACGGCACCGGCACGGGCTCCGTGAGCCCCGGAACGGTCGGCGAGTTCCCGGGCGCCGATACCCCCTTCGGAATGATCCAGTGGAGCCCCGACACCAGTCCGAACGCCGTCCAGTCCGGCGGCGGTTACGCCTACTCCGACAGCGCCATCAGCGGTTTCAGCCTCACCCACCTCAGCGGGACGGGATGCCCCTCGTACCAGGACATCCCGATCCTCCCGACGGTCGGCGCCGTCGGGAGCTCGCCGGAGGCCACGGTCGCCTCGTTCTCCCACAGCCAGGAGCACGCCTCTCCCGGCCGCTACCAGGTCGAGCTCGGCCCCTCCCCCATCGCCGTCTCGCTGGCCGTCACGACCCGAAGCGGCATCTCGAGCTTCGACTTCCCGCGCGGCACGGCATCCAACGTGCTCTTCAAGGTGGCGGGCAGTGCGAACCCGGTCACGGCGGCGAGCGTGCAGGCGGTCGGACACGACGAGGTTCAGGGCCAGGTCAGCAGCGGCCAGTTCTGCCAGACGGGGACCAACTACACCCTGCACTTCGTGGCGCTCTTCAACCGGCCCTTCTCGTCGACCGGCACCTGGGACGGATCCGGCACCACCGCCGGCCGCACGACGTGCACGGGTTCGTCGTGCGGCGCCTACGTGACCTTCGACACGAGCTCCCAGCCGGTCGTGCTCATGAAGGTCGGGATCTCCTTCGTCAGCACCGCCGACGCGGAGCAGAACCTCAAGTCCGAGGATCCGGGGTGGTCCGTCCAACAGGTGGGAGCGCAGGCCGAGGCGAAGTGGAACGCGCTCCTCGGCCGCATCGGCGTCGGGGGTGGCACGGCGTCACAGCAGCACACGTTCTACACGGCGCTGTACCACTCGCTCCTGTTCCCCAACGTCGTGTCGGACGTGAACGGCCAGTACCCCGGCAGTGACGGGAAGGTGCACACGGCGAGGGGGCGCCAGGAGTACGCCAACTTCTCCGAATGGGATATCTATCGTAGCGAGATACAACTTGTGTCATTGCTGGATCCCCACGCCACCGGCGACATGGTGCAGTCACTGGTCGACGACGCCGAGCAGACGGGTTGGTTGCCCAAATGGGCCATCGTCGGCGGGGACGAGTCCCAGATGAACGGCGACTCGGCCGACCCGATCATCGCCGACGCCTACGCAATGGGGGTGCGCAATTTCGACGTAGGGGCTGCGCTCCGGTACATGGTCAAGGGAGCGACGCAGAACGAGAACGGGCACGGCCTCGAGATCGAGCGCCAGTACCTGAGCCAGTACCTGAGCCAGCACTACGTCGACGCGGGCTCACTCGACCTGACCTCCATCGACTACTCCATCGGCGGCTCGGTCACTCTCGAATACGCCATCGACGACTTCGCCATCGCGCAGATCGCCGCGGCCGAGCACGACCGCTCTGTCGCCACCTCCATGATGCAGCGCGCCGCCAACTGGGAGTACGAGTTCAACCCTGGCACCGGCTACATCCAGGCCCGCGTCACCGACGGCAGCTTCCCGGCCGGTCAGGCCTTCGAGGCGTCGCAGCTCGAGCCGGGAGGGCAGACCGGCTTCGAGGAGGGCAACGCGGTGCAGTACACGTGGTCGGTGCCGCAGGACCTGGCCGCCCTGGCATCCCTCATGGGAGGTGACGCCGCCGCCACCGGCAGGCTCGAGACATTCATGAGCTCGCTCAACGCCACCCGCAACGCTCCCTACGAGTGGTCGGGCAACGAGCCGAGCGAGTGGGCGCCGTGGGAATTCGACTTCTTCGGCGCGCCGGCCGACACCCAGCAGACCGTGCGCTCCATCGTGGACACCGAGTACGCCGACGCTCCTGTCGACGAGCCGGGCAACGACGACCTCGGCGCCATCTCCTCGTGGTACGTGTGGGCGGCCCTGGGACTCTTCCCCGTGACCCCGGGCTCGGCGGACCTTGCCCTCGCCAGCCCCCTGTTCCCATCCGTGACCATCACCCTGCCGGACGGCCACCGCCTCGTCGAGGACGCCCCGGGGGCGGCGGCCTCCAGGCCCTACGTCCACGCCGTGACCGTCACCGGCGTGACCCGACCCGTCCCCCAGACGTCCGGGGGCGCCTGCACCAGCTCCGCCACCGCCCACTCCACGTCCGGAACGTGGGACCTGCCCTGGCTGCCGGCCTCGGTGATCGAGACTGGGGGCACGCTCCACGACACCCTGTCGAGCTCGCCCGACCCGGCCTGGGGCTCGTCGCCGGCCGACAGCCCGCCGTCGCCCGGCACCGCTGCACTGCCCGCCGTCGGCTTCTCGTCTCCGAGCGGCGCGACGACCGTGGTGGCGGGACAGCCCACGGCTGTCCAAATCGGGATAGCCCCGGCGGGCAGCCAGGCGGTGTCGGTCCACTGGCAAGCGGCGTCGGTGGCGGGCGGACCGACGGTGTCACCGTCCTCGGGCACGCTCGCCCTGGTGCCACCAGCCGGAGGGAGCGGCTCGAGCGCGGCCGCCTGCGGACTGCTGCACCCTGCCACCCAGTCGCTCACCGTCACCGCACCCGCCGCAGGGAGCTCCAGCGTGCGCATCAATCTGACCACGTCCGGCGGCACACGGCTTCCCCCGGTCGTGCTGGATGTCGTGGCGCAGCCCTGATGGAGCGGTGCCGGTCGAGGTCCTACCAGGCGTCCAACGTCTGCGAAGTGAAGTCGATGATGGCCAAGAGACCTCCGAGGCGACCGAAGGCGGCTTCAGAGTCGCCGATGTGACCGGTGACGGCCCCCTCGGCAGTGACGGCGACCTCCGCGCAGGTGTCCAGCAACAGGGTCACGCGCGACCCGAGTGCCGAGTCCGGACACGCGTTCGCCGCCAACCACGTATTGGCGTCACGCGTGGCCACCGAGAGCTCGTCCGCCGCGGCCAGGATGGCGACCTCGTTGAGGTTCAGCGCCATGGAGAACCGGCTCTCGGCGCTCGTGACGCGTCGCAGGACAGCCGTCGCGTTGTAGCGCCAGAGCACCTGTGTGGTTGGTCGGTTCTCCATGATGAAAAGTGCACGGTCGAGGTGATGTCCCTCCCCTTGCCCGTGATTGTGCCGGACCAGGCCCGCCTCCCATAGAGCCGTTTGAACCTGTGCCCGACAAGCCGCGCACAACAAGCCAGCACGCACGAGGAGCGGAAGCCTTGCGCGGCAAGAGCCCACGGGGCCGGTTGGTCCGGTTGCCAGCGTTGTCCGGGCCTTGTGACGAATAGTCCGGTCGGCTCTATTCCACCCCGACCGAGCGCTGTCAGCATCCTGGTGGGGGGCGGTGACGGGGGAACGAGGCTCGAGCACGCCATGGTCACCGCCCCTCGTTTCGCGTCGATGCTCTGGTCGGGTCAGCTCCACTTGTGGCCCGATCGACACCGGGGCAAGCTTCGAGCGATCTCGTGAAACCCTCGATTCCACTACGGAGGGCGCGACACGGCAACGTCGGTTCGTGGCGCCAGCGGGGCATCTGTCATCTCGTCACCAGCGTCAGGACGGGGCTGTTCGTTGGGGTCCCGCCTACAGGCGTGTATCAGGAGTCACCGCCTCGAGATCATCATCACTGGCCGCTGTTGGCCAAAGCCACCACCGGGTTGGGGCGAAGTGGTGGCCGGCCCAAACCCCGTTCCGCTCGGGGCTGGGCCGCGTTCGGACCACATGCACAGTCTCGGTCACCCCGTGGGCCGGGTTTGCCCAGGTCAGGCGACCTCGACACGGCCTTCTCGAACTCCCTGTTCTTGCCCGGGTCGGTCGGTCCCGGTCAGAGCCACCCAGAAGTGTTGTCGAAACGTTGTCCCAGCTCGGTCCGGATGGCTCTACTCGGCCTCCGTTGGCGATGTCACCATCCTGGCCGAGGGGTAGTTGCGGCCGAGAGGGCGGCACTTCAGTCGTCACCGCCCTTCGCACATTTCGAGGTTTGCTGCCCTGTGGGAGACCTCAACTGAGGTGACTCGTGTCACGCGGCGAGACCGCTATCGCCTGGCTCTTGCTGCTGTCGACGGCCACCGGGTTGGCAGCTGACATTGTGGCGTGGCACGGTCACGGTGATCCGTCCCATCCGAATGGAAGTGCTCGCCGGCACACGAGACGAGCAACACCTCAGGGACCTTCGAGGGCTGCTTGCGCGGCCCTACTTTGCTGCCCAGCGAAGCGACCGACTACGAAGACGCAACCGCGCTGTACCGCTCGTGTCGCCGGCATGGGGAAACAGTGAGAAAGCTCATCGACTTCCCCATGACTGCCGGTGCCGTTCGAACTTCTTCGATCCTGCTCCACTGCGACAACGACTTCGAAGTCTTGGGTCGCCACACACCATTGTCAGATCGAACGCCCATAGGCAGGGCGAGGCACGGACTCTCCACGATGCCCTCGAGCCGGCGGTCGGAGACGGTCTGAAGCAGGCGGTGACTGCGACCCAGCCCGCATGCTTCTAGGTTGGTGTCCGCCCGATACCCGGCCCTACGCGTTTGAGCAGGGACCCGAGGTTGATGTTCCTTGGGCCGCACCGGCAGAGACTGCGCGTGCTCCGCTCGCGAAAGCAAGCAACGATGCCGAGTTGCAAGAAAAGGTGTCCCACCGAACCGGAACTGGGCTACCCGTCTGACCAGCGCCAAGGGATTTCGTAACCGTGCGCCCCGGCGCGCTGAAGGGGCCCGAAGGCCCCTTGGCACGATGACTGACTCGCCTTGACTACGTGCGCTCACCGGGATGTTCGATTCCCGGCCGGGTCGCCCCACCCGAGGGTCGGGCTGCTGATGGCCGGTCACTATCGAGGAGGCAGCCAGACACTCCGGGTGTCTCATGCCTCCAGGCCGGCGAGTATCAATGTACGGGGGCATTTAGCCATGAGGCTAGGGCTGGCCTACGCAGACAGTCTCGTCAGCCGCTACCAGCAGGACGTGTGGTCATGGCCGTGGCCGCAACTTGAAAGACACCTTGACCTTGGCTCGGTAGGTCTTGACCTCGCCGTCCTCGATCTGGAGGTCGAGTTCGACCACTTCGGCAATGCGAAGGTCACGCAGCGTCCCAGACGCTTGCTGTACGGCTGCACTTGCAGCCTTCTCCCAGGATTCATCACTGGTGCCGACGAGTTCAATGACCTTGTAAACACTTTCAGCCATGCTGGTCCTCCTCCCGCAGTAGGTTGCCGGAGATTAGGTCGCCCAGCATCTGTGCACCATTAGGTTGTGGCAGCGTCGGATTATGACTACTTGGTTCCTTGATCCTGCGGTCCGGAACCCGGGAGAGTGTCCCACCTACCCGGTGAACTGGGCAGGGGGGGCAGATCACTTCCGGTCGGTAGCGTGGCGGCATGGAGATCCGGCGACTAACCCTCATGGCAGCCGTGGGGGTGTTCGTAGCTGGCTGTTCATCGCCGTCGCACTCGCCGTCGGCGTCTTCACAATCGACGGGTCCGAGCCAGTTGACTCAGTCGACCCCGACCACGATGGCACCTCCGGGCGTTGCAGCGACAGTTCCGACCAGTCCCAGCTGTTCAAGCGGAACGATCACCGTGAACGTAAATGCAGACGGTCAGCCGACCCCTGCCTGTGTGCAGGTTGGCTCGGAGATCGTGATGACGGGAGGGAGTGCAATGTCCGGCGGTACATGGCCAGTTCCGCCGCGGATCTCGGATGGTCAGGTCTTGGTGGTGGTATCGAGCAGTCACTCTGGCGCCCGCTTCAGTGCGACCCTCAAGGCGATCCGAAAGGGGTCTGCCTCCGTGACTGTGCCATTTGTTCCAGGCCCAGATGTTTGCAACCCGACGCCTTGTACGCCGGTCCCGGGAGCGCCCCTGGACTTGGAAGTGACCGTCGTGGGATAGGGGGTCCGGGAGGACACTCAGGGACGACTCCATGCCCGCGTGACCGGCTCTTCACCCTGCGCGGCCGGCTCTTTGGCGAAGTCACTCCCGAACCCAAAGAAACCCTACGCCGTCGTGCCTTCCCGTGACGGCTCGATTCGTCGCGCCTGGAAGTCCCTGAAATTGGGGTCTTGACTCAAAGAGGATTCGCAGGGTGCGCCCAGGCCCGGCAGCGTTCTGGGGCACTCCGGTGTGGCGATCTGGTGTGTCAGTTTAGGTTGACAATCAAGGATGTCAGTTTAGACTGACGGATATGGACATTGAGAAACTCAGCGTGAATCTCTCGTCGGATGATCCGGCAGTTGGGCTGCGCGCTTCGTTGGCCCTCCACCGCCTGGCGGAGAGGGTAGAGGCGAACCAGGTTGCGTCGGCCCGGGAAAAGGGCTGGTCGTGGCAGCAGATCGGAGACGCCTTGGGCGTCACCCGCCAATCCGTCCACACCAAATACAACAAGGAGTCATCATGACTACCGAATCCGTTGCGCCAGAGACGCTTCACGCCTGGGCCATCTGTCTGCAGGCCGGTGAGGAGGCTCGTCGCCGAGGTGATCGCCGATATGGCACCGATCACATCTTGCTCGCTTTGTTCGAGGATCCCTCGATCGAAGCCGTGTTGGGCGTGAGCCTGCAGCAAGCTCGCCAGGCTCTTGAGTCGCTCGATCAGGAGGCCCTGGGCACCTTGGGCCTGGGGCCTGGGGCCGATGCTCCCCCACTGCCGATGCGCGCCGTGCCGAAGAAGCCGAGGATCAGAGATGTCGCGCAAAAGGATCGCCTCCGCATCACGCCCGCAGCAAAGAGAGTGCTTGAGGAAGCGTCTAAGCCCAACCGTCGAAAGCTCTATGTCACGGCCCAGCAGGTGCTGGCCCAGATCCTCACCCTCCAACCACCAGATCCTGCGGCGGTGCTGCTGGGCGCTCTCGACGTGGACACGTCAGAGGTTCGGAGCCGATTGGATGCGGTCACGCCCGACAGCTGAGTCTCCTGCGACATTCACGACTTCGAGCGAAGGTGTCCGGGTGGTGCCGGTCGAGGCGGGTTAGAGCTGGCAGCAAGCTTCGGGGTGCTCGCGGGGCGCTCCGAGCCGGCGGTAGATGACACCCTCAACCGGAATGGTTTCGGATGTGCGTTTTGGGGCACCCGTCGGCCGGAAGATCCGTCGGGCTGGAGCGCTTGGCCGATTCGCGAGCCCAGATCCGCCACCTGCCAGGGTTCGGCCTGGTCATCCGTAGATGAATCGCTCTAATGAGAGGCGGCACTGAGCTCTGGGCGGTTACGACGGGACCTGTTGCGGAAAAGCTGGTCTCTCTGAAACCTGCCCCCACGGCGCCACAGGGTGCGCCCGCTCCCGGCGGTGTGGGATACCCAGAGAACCCCCCTGGTTTCGGTCTACGGCCAGTTGCGTCTCATGTCGCCACGACCAAGTTCCAGCCGACGGCCTTCCTGCAACTGGGACACTTGGGGAAGCCATCGCCGACGGCCAACGTGACTCGTTCCTGGTCGGCGCAGTCGCTCCGGTAGATGCCCGCTGTCGTACACGCGGCGTCAGTCCTAGCGTCGGTGTCGCTCTTCGGCATGGTGTGCTCCTTTGCTCAGAATCACGCAAGAGAGGAACTCTGGATTGTGAGACACACCATCCGAAGAGCGCAGCAGCTGTCGTGCACACGAGTAGCTGAACACTGAAGGTGCCGATCCTCCCCTAGCGCGGCCAATACAACGTGCCGACCAGGCTTCCCGGCTCACCTGAGTCCAATGTTACGCCGCTTTGTTCCTGTTGTCACGTGGCTCGAGATCGGATTGGCGGGAATCACGCCAATCCGGCAGCGTCGTACTGGGGCACGCTTACACGGGTCATCACACATGGGTCGCCATACAATCGGGAGGATGGCGAAGGTTGGAATGATCGACGACTCCGTCTGGGCGGAGGAGCCGCCGCCGATGGCCAGGAGGGCATCTGGTGGCCGGACGAAGCACCGTCGTTGGCTCTTGGTCGGCGTTCCCGTTGTCATTCTGGCCGTCGGAGGGTGGTGGCTGTTCGAGAGTCATCAGGGCACAGGCTCCGGTGATCCGGGCGGAAAGATCATGAACCAACTGACGCCCGCGGCCACCGCGATTCCGGGTTACGGCACCGCGGCCGTACCCTCGGTCAGTCAGTTGCCGCCATCCCTTGATGCCTCTTTCATCATCAAGATCGAACCGCGCCAGGACAGTTGCGATGGCATCTCCGGAACCCAGGGGTGGTCACAGGTCGTGGTGCAGTCGCGGTTCAGGTGGGCGCAAGGCCTACCCGCTCTCACCGCCTACATGGAGCACCGACTCGAAACGCTGGGGTGGACGGCTCAGCCTCAGCCTCCGGTGTCGCTCCCTCCGGCCCAGAGCTGGACTAAGACGTTGAAGAACGGGACAAGGGCCGATCTCAGCGTCACTCGGGAGGACGGTGCAGGGTCCTCTGTGTGGCAGTTCGATGCCATCGCCGAACCCGTCGGCAAGTCAGCAGGTTGTTGACCCAGGGCTCCCGCAGGGTTACACCCAGTCCCGGCAGCGAGGGGCATTCTCATGCTTCACCAGCGGTTCAGCCTCAGCGAGGCACGCCCACCGGAGCTAGTCCCATCCATGAATGCGTTCGAGGACCCTCTATGCATCCTGG
>PMPX01000333.1:0-3086 GCA_003169235.1 Acidimicrobiaceae bacterium
CGCTCTGGGTTTACACGACGCTCCGGCGCCCACTCTGGACGCGGCATCGACCCTGGTGCGAATCGTCACCGCGTCCGTCACCTCGGCGTCAGGGAGACGTCACACTGCCGCCAGGTCGGTCACTGAGCGATCGACTACCCAGCCCTCCTCGTCGGGCCTCTGCCGGTTTAGAAGTTGGTCCAACTGTGGATATCATTCGGATTTCGACTGTCTGGTTCCCACGGCGTCCCGGAGTATCGGTGCGTGCAAGTCCAGCGGACGGCTAGCAACAGAGGAGAGCCGGATATGGATGACGCCACCATGCTCGAAGAACTCCGACCGACCGCCGAGCGGTTGGTCGATCGCCATCTGGACATGGCCAAAGAGTGGTTTCCCCATGACCTCGTCGAGTGGCGACCGCGGCCCGAGGCCGGGTGCGCCGAACCCCTGCCCAATGGCGTGGCGAGTGCCCTGTTCGTCAACGTGCTGACCGAGGACAACCTGCCGTATTATTTCGCTTCGATCGAGGATCTCTTCGGGCGGGACGGCGCCTGGGGCTATTGGAGCCGGCGGTGGACAGCGGAAGAGGGGCGGCACTCCATCGTCCTTCGGGACTACCTGATCATGAGCGGACACGTCGACCCGGTCGGCCTGGAGCGGGCCCGGATGGCCCAGGTCACCGGGGGCGTGTCCCCTCAGGTTGAGTCCATCGCTGACGCGTTCGTCTATCTCGCCCTCCAAGAGCTGGCGACCCGCATCGCCCACCACAACACCGGGAAGGCGCTGCCCGACCCCGAGGGCTACGTGGTCATGAAACGGGTGGCAGCGGACGAGAATCTCCACCATCTCTTCTACCGGGACCTGGTGTCGGCCGCGCTCGAGATCGATCCCTCGGGGATGATGGAAGCCATCAAGCGTCAAGTGCTGAGCTTCGAGATGCCCGGTACCGGCATACCGGACTTCACCCAGCACGCCAAGGCCATTGCCAGCGCGGGGATCTACGACCTGGGCGTCCACCATGACTCCATCCTCCGGCCGGTGGTGCTCGGCCATTGGGATGTGGCCGGACGGCAGGGTCTGACCCCGTCGGCCGAGGCCGCTCGGAACCGGCTGCTCCAATACATCACCCGGTTGGGTCGGGCGTCCGCCCGGGCCAACCGGCCCCGGGTCGCCGCCAAGACAGCCGCACCCGCGTAGCTATCAGCTCTCTCGACCGGATTGGTTCATCCAGGAGATGCGCTCGGATTCCTGGCTCCAGCCCAACTCGAATCTGCGGTTATGCGGTTATTTCCGGGTTCATTCTGCTCAGCCATCGCAGAAGGTCTGCCCCTACAAGAGCCCTACTTTGTCCAGGTTCCTGTTGTTTGCTCAGCCCAGGTCATCGGACTTACCCTTATGAATATCCAGCTAGAGCTCAGTCCCGGAGTTCCTCAATCACGTCCTTCGAATGCGTCACCGGCAACCTGCTGCCCTCCAGTTCGATCCGTGATCCACTGACGGTATCGACTAGCTCCAGGACGCGCACATTGACTCTCTGGTGGACGGTGGCCTTGAGGGTAGAACGCGCGACCTGAAACGTCAGTGACGTCGGTCGTGCTCGTCGGGTCGACGCAGCGAAGCCGTACACCGCGGTAGCGGAAACACCGACCAGCATCTTGGCGGGCAGTCCGGACATGTCGTCCGCGGCTCGCATTCCTGCGAGCGAACCAGCCCCCACACCGATGCCTTCCGCTGTACCTCCGATCAAGCCCCCCGCTTCGCCTCCAGCCAATCCGCCTGCGAACATGCCACCGGTATGGCCGCGCGGATTGAACTGACCGACCGCCAGAACTTTGTCTTCAATACCGTTGGCGACAAGAGCGTCCTGCACCAACCGAACCATTGCCTCCTCCGACATGTCAGAACCTCGTTTCGCTGCGTGGCCTTGAGGGAACGCTACTGTGCTCCATGATCGCGTCGGGCGGTCAGTGTCGCCCTGCTCAACCGCAATTGCCCCGACCGGTGAGTCGAGAGACTCGCGGGGCCGAAGACATCGAAGGTGCGGATCGGAGGTGACGGCGGTTGGGTGATGAAAGACTGTCTTGTCGAAGTCTCAGCCGGGCCTCGGACGAAGGTCAGTCTCGATGTAGTTGTAGTGCAACGAGCGATCGCCGGTCTCGTAGTTCTCCCTCAGGCCGGGTGAGATCGGGTCCCAGTCCGTGCGGATTTCGAGCGTCACCTTGCGAAGATCGCGCCGCAGGTCCTCGACCGACGCCCTACCCCAGAACCAGTAGCCGTTGTGGACGCTGTGGATCACAAGACCCGGCTTGAGGACAAGAGTGTGACGGACCATTGGGTCAAAAGCGGAGGTGGGCCGCCCGCCCCGGCTGCGGGTTCCGAGCCGACGCGGGAGGTCACCCCCATTTCAGGCTCCTGACCAACCAGGGAATTACCCGGGCGCCAGCATCGCCCCTAACCGCCACCATGGGTGTGCGGCGGGGATCCTCGAGACTTCCCGACGAGCAGCACGGATGTGCGCCGCCCCGCGTCGACGCAGGTCAGGAGGCCCGCGCCCGGACGGGTAACCAGGAAAGGAAAGCAGAGATGCCATACGTCACCGTTGGAACTGAGAACTCAGCCCCCATCGAGCTCTACTACGAGGACCATGGCTCGGGGCAGCCCGTGGTGCTGATCCACGGCTATCCCCTCGACGGCCACTCCTGGGAGAAGCAGGTCCCCGTGCTCCTCGATGCCGGTAAGCGTGTGATCACCTACGACCGCCGTGGGTTCGGGCACTCCAGCCAGCCCACGGTCGGTTACGACTACGACACGTTCGCCGCCGACCTCAAGGCCCTGTTGGACAAGCTGGACCTCCGCGACATCGTCCTGGCCGGTTTCTCCATGGGCACGGGCGAGGTCACCCGCTATCTCGGAACCTACGGCTCGGACCGGGTGGCCAAGGCCGCGCTCTTCGGACCGATCCCGCCGTTCTTCCTGCAGACCGACGACAACCCGAAGGGCTTGCCCCAGAGCGTCTTCGATGGCTTCATGGAGTCCGCAAAGAAGGACCGGTACGCCTGGTTCAAGTTCTTCTTCGACAACTTCTACAACGTCGACAAGTTCCACGG
>PMPX01000333.1:3114-6277 GCA_003169235.1 Acidimicrobiaceae bacterium
CTCCCCAAGATCGACGTGCCCCTGCTCGTGATCCAGGGCACCGAGGACCGAATTCTCCCCATCGACGCGACGGGCCGCCGGCTTCCCGATCTCGTGAAGGACATTGAATTCATCGAGATCGATGGCGGGCCGCACAACGTCGGCTGGACCCACCCCGACGAGGTGAACGCAGCTCTGCTGAAGTTCCTGCAGTAGCCGGTGGCCGCGCTGTCCGGGTGCCATTGGGTGCGCGCCGTTCTCTCCCAGGCGGTGCCCGGGCAGTGGCCGGCCATTCGGCGACGATGGGCGGGTCCGCGGGTTCCAGACGAGGTCCTCGAATTACCTCGAGGGCCGGTTCGCTTCGACCAGGCGCCGGACGGAGCCGGCGGTGGAAGGCTTCCGCTCGGTTCGCTCCGAAGCCAGGGCCCGGACGAGGCCTTCGTCGGCCGACCGGGCAACCGCCGCGATCAGGGTCTGATCGATCACGTCGCGCTGGGCCACGCTGCCGCCGATCACGGCCGAGCGGCTGCGGGCGCCAAGGAGGCGCTCGCACGCTCCGGGCGCATCACCCAGTGCCAGCTCGCTGAAACCTCGTAGGAGCTCTGCCCCCGAGGCCGAGAGCACGAACGAGTTCGTCGTTCCGTCCTGGTGTCCGTTGGCGGCGATGATCGCCCGCACGAGATCCTCTCGCTCCGCCAGGCAGAAGACCATCGTCGCATGCAGGTCGTTGAAGGCATAGAGCGCGTCGTCGATCCTTGGTTCGAGGACGCCGACCAGCGCGGCCGCCCGCTGCTTGACGTCGACGCCCAAGAGCCAGAGGCGCCAGAGCAGAGCCGCAGCATCAACGAGGTCGAGCCACTCGGTACTGGCGGAAGTGCGGATCGGTCCGTCGTAGAGGGCAAGTGCTGGACCCGGCTCGCCTTCCTCAATGAGATAGAGCGCCAGATGCCACCAATTGTGCACTGCGAAGAAGCTGTCCTCCCACGCGGCCGAGCTGCCGGTGAGGAACTCGATGCCCTCGTCGGTGCGTCCCTCCATCTCGAGGACGTGTGCCAGGGCATGGGTGGCCCAGACGTCGGACTCGTCGGCCCTGAGCGCGAATCGAGCAGCGTCCTCGGCCCGACGGTAGTCGGCCGTTTCCTCGAGTCCGAAGGCGTACATGCCCTGCAGCGCCCCGAAGAGCGGATCGGTCTCCTTCCAGGCGTAGCGAGAACGTGCAATGACGTCTCTGATGTTCTTCGAGTCCCCGAGGAAGAACGAGAGGTCGTGCGCCATCCTCAACGCCAGGATGTCGTGTGGATTGAGAGCAACTGCCCCGTCGAAGAGGCGGGCGGCGACGTCGAGCTGCCCGTTGGCCCAGGCCGCGGCCGCGGCGGCGTGGAGCTTCTCCCTCCGAGAAGCGCGGGTGAGGAGGGCATCCACCTCAGCAAGTCGGCTGCGGGCCGCCCGTTGAGCGTCCCGGGTCTGCGCGAACAAGTCGAGTCCGGCCCGGACGATCCGGGGGAGCGGAGCGTCGGGGTCCACCTCGATGGCGGCATCTAGGACCGCAGCCGGGTCGTTGCGCAGCAACACGAAGTCAGTCGTGGCTTGCTCCAGCAGACGAGCCGCGTGCTCGCTCGTGGTCTGGATCTCGACTCCCCAACGATCGGTGATGGTCATGGACGGTGCCTCCGGTCGCGTCCCGGGCGGAGCCCCGGCTACAATAGATTACTATTTCAATCAACATTTAGTATTTAGAACACGAGACGGGCCGTGCTTCCAGGTATCAAGAGTCAAGGTGTACACCGTGCCGCATTGCGCCCCGCTCCCCGTGCCACCGGGGCCTTCCTGCCCGGCACCGGGTATCGCCGATCTGCATGGAGTCGGCCGGTGATGCCATCCGGCGCGAGTGAGCGGCACATGAGCTCGCGACGGGTGGGTTGCACCACGTGCCCACCGCAACGCTGCACTGGGCTCTCGGGGATCTCGTTGCGCACCTTGGACTTCCGAGANNATTCAAAGGACAGATCGGTCAGACGTTCTCCGATTCGCAGAGCTGGTGGCCTCCGCTGGACCTCCCGCCGGCGGGAGCACCCAACGTAATTGTGGTGCTCTTGGACGACGTGGGGTACGCCCAGTTCGGCGCCTACGGGTCCGACATCGCCACGCCGACATTCGACCGCCTGGCATCGGAGGGGCGGCGTTATGCCAACTTCCACACGACGGCCCTCTGCTCGCCGACCCGGGCATGCCTGCTCACAGGTCGAAACCATCATTCGAACGGCATGGCCAGGGTCGTCGAGCTCGCGTCGGGCTTTCCGGGTTACAACGCGACCATTCCAAAGGAGAATGGCTTCCTTTCCGAGATACTCCGCTCGAACGGGTACGCCACCTTTGCCGTCGGCAAATGGCACCTGACACCAGCAACCGAAATGGCGGCGGGCAGCCCACGCGACAAATGGCCCCTGGGGCGCGGCTTCGATCGCTACTACGGCTTCATGGGGGGAGAAACCGACCAGTACCACCCCGAGTTGGTGAGCGACAACCATCCGGTTGAGCCTCCACTCACTCCCGACGACGGGTACCACCTCACCGAGGATCTGACGGACCACGCCATCCGCTATCTCGCCGACCTTCGGGGAGCCGCGCCGGCGACACCCTTCTTGCTGTGGTTCGCACCCGGAGCCTGCCATGCGCCGCACCAAGCTCCCGCCGGCTACATCGAATCCTACCGGGGCCATTTCGACAAGGGCTGGGACGCGTGGAGGGATGAGGTGTTTGCCCGCCAACTGGCCTCGGGCCTCCTGCCCGTCGGTACCCAGCTCTCCGAGCGCCCCTCATGGGTCCCGGCCTGGGACACATTGAGTCCTGACGAAAGGCGCCTGGCCGCTCGGCTCATGGAGGTCTTTGCCGGCTTCCTCACCCATACGGATGCGCAGGTGGCGCGCCTCCTCGACTTCGTCGACGAGCTCGGCGAGTCCGAGAACACGATCGTGATCGTCATGAGTGACAACGGCGCGTCGGCCGAGGGTGGTGCCAGGGGATCGTTCAACGAGCAGTACTTCTTCAACTTCATCCCGGAAAGCCTCGAGGAGAACCTCGAGCGTATCGACGACCTCGGAACTCCCAAAGCCAACAACCACTACCCGTGGGGATGGGCTTGGGCCGGAAATACGCCGTTGAAGCGGTTCAAGCGCGATACCCA
>PMPX01000145.1 GCA_003169235.1 Acidimicrobiaceae bacterium
GTCAAGGTCGTGCGCCACAAGGCGGAGGAGGGCAAGGTGGCCGTGCGCAACCTGCGCCGGGCGGGGCGCCACGAGCTCGAGGCGTTGCAGAAGGACGGGGAGCTCTCCGACGACGAGCTCGAACGGGTGGAGAAGGAGCTCGAGAAGATCACGCACGAGCAGGTCGCGTTGATCGACCAGCTGCTCGCCCACAAAGAGCAAGAGCTGCTGCAGGTCTGAGGAGCGACAGCACATGGCAGACGGCACCGACGAATACGACGAGTTCGACACCGGTCTCGACGGCATCGGCGATCCGGGCCCGGAGCCGCCGCTCGACGAGGACCCGCCGNNCCTACCACTCGGGGCGGGTGCGCATCATCGGGGCCGAGCCGGCCGGCGACACCGTCCGCGAGGTGACCGGCCCGGTGGACGACGAGCACCCGGAGCTGCCGCACTGGAACGACGCACCGACGGGACAGGTCCCCGCCGTGCTCGACCGCAGCACCGGCGACGAGCTCGTCGCACCGCCCACGTGGCGCGAGGAGGACACCGACTGGGANNCGACGTGGAGCGCCAGCCGTGGCACTTCGAGTCCGACGACACGCTGGTGATCCCACCCGAGCCGGGCCTGGAGCCCGGACCGGGGGGCGAACCCCCGTACCAGCCCGAACCGGTGTGGGAGCCCGAGCCGATCGCGCTGGGCGAACCGCCCGTCGAGCCCGACTACGAGCCGGCGGAGGTCGCGCCGCGAGTGGCGTCGCCGGAGACGGCGGCGGCCTCGGCCGTGGCGGCATCGCGGCTCGTCCCACCCCGACCGCCGGAGCCCAAGNNCGCGCAGTTCGCGCGCCGCGGGCACGCCGCGCACGGGCAACGTGGTCACGGCGGGCACCAGCGGGCGGGACATGCGTGTGGCGATCGGCGTCGGCGTGCTGTTCGGTGTGGTGGGCCTCGCTTGCTTCGCCGCCGGCACGGTGGCGACGGTGATCCTGGTGACCGTCGTGGTGGTGCTGGCCACCGCCGAGGCGTACGCCGCGTTCCGTCGTGCGCAGTACCACCCCGCCACGCTGCTCGGTCTGGTCGCCGTGGTGTCGCTGATGATCGAGACGTACAACAAGGGCGTGGCGGCCCTGCCGCTCGTCCTCGTCCTGCTGGTTGCCGGGTCCTTCATCTGGTACCTGGCCCGGGTGGAGCCGGCGGCGGACCCGGTGTCCGGCCTCGTCTCGACCGTGTTCGTCTTCGCCTGGGTCGGCGCGTTCGGCTCCTTCGCCGCGCTGCTGCTCGACCCGAACCTCTTCCCGGACCGGCACGGCATCGCCTTCCTCCTCGCCGCGGTCATCGTGACCGTGGCCGACGACGTCGCCTCACTGCTGGTGGGCTCGGCCATGGGGCGTCACCAGCTGGCCCCCTCCATCAGCCCCAACAAGAGCTGGGAGGGACTGATCGGCGGCGCCGTGGCCGCCATCCTCGTCTCGGTGATCGTCGTGCACTTCATCCATCCGTGGACGATCAGCAAGGCTGCGCTGTACGGGGTCGTCGTGGCGATCGTGGCGCCGCTCGGCGACCTCAGCCAGTCGATGGTCAAGCGGCATCTCGGCATCAAGGACATGGGGCGGCTCCTGCCCGGTCACGGGGGAGTCCTGGACCGCTTCGACGGTCTTCTCTTCGTGCTTCCCGCCACGTACTTCGTGGTCAAGGCGCTCCACCTCGGGTGAGCTGATGCGCACGGTCAGCCTGATGGGCTCCACCGGCTCCATCGGCACCCAGGCGCTGGACGTGATGCGCCGCGAGCCCGAGCGGTTCGGCGTGCACGCGCTGGCGGCGCAGAGCTCGGCGGCCGAGCTGGTGGCCCAGTCCACCGAGTTCCGGCCCAGTGTCGTCGTCATCGGCGACCCCGGCCTCTACTCCCAGGTGCGTGACGGCGTGCCGGCCGGCACGGACGTCCTCGTCGGCGTCGAGGGGATGGTCGAGGCGACGAGCGGTGCCGACGTGGTGCTCAACGCGGTGGTCGGCTTCGCGGGGCTCCCCGTGACCATGGCGGCCCTGGAGGGCGGCAAGCTGCTGGCGCTGGCCAACAAGGAGTCGCTCATCGCCGGGGCGCCGGTCGTGCAGAAGGCCCGGCGGACGCCGGGAGCGGAGATCGTCCCCGTCGACTCGGAGCACTGCGCGCTCCACCAGTGCCTGGCTGCGCTCCGGGGCACGACCGACGTGGCCCGGTTGCTCCTCACCGCGTCGGGCGGCCCGTTCCGGGGTTGGCCGCCCGAGCGTCTCGGCGCCGTCACCGTCGCCGACGCGCTGGCCCACCCCACCTGGTCCATGGGGCCGAAGATCACCATCGACTCGTCGACGCTGATGAACAAGGGTCTCGAGGTCATTGAGGCCCACGAGCTCTTCGGCATCGGGTACGACCGGATCGACGTCGTCGTGCACCCGCAGTCCATCGTGCACTCCATGGTGGAGCTGCGCGACGGGTCGACGCTGGCCCAGCTGTCGAACCCCGACATGCGCCTTCCCATCGGGTACGCCCTCGGGTGGCCCGACCGCGTGGCGACGCCGTTCGGGGCGCTGGACTGGTCGCAGGCCCAGAGCCTGACCTTCGAGCCGCCCGACCGGTCGGTCTTCCGCTGCGTCGACCTGGCCTACGAGGCCGGTCGCCGCGGCGGGTCCGCGCCGGCGTGGCTCAGCGCGGCCAACGAGGTGGCCGTCGAGGCCTTCCTCGGCAACGCCCTGCCCTGGGACGGCATCGCCGAGGTGGTGGCCGAGACCATGGAGGGGTGGACCGACGACCCCGTGGACCAGATCGACGCCGTGCTGGCGGCGGACGCCGAGGCCCGGGACCGGGCCCGCCTCGCCCTGGACCGACGTCTGGCGCTGGGTGGCGGCCGGTAGCGTTGTCCCTGCCATGACGCTCACCGAGAAGGAGGCCCCGCCGGCCGAGCCGTCCCTCGGTCCCGACCCGAGCCCGGGGGGGAACCCGGTCCGGGTCGTGCAGCTCCTCGCCGTCGTGGCGCTGATCACGCTGCTGGCCATCGTGACCGGCAAGGGCGACCTGCTCCTCTTCATCGCCATCCTCGTGGCCATCGTCATGCTCCACGAGCTGGGGCACTTCGTGACCGCCAAGCGGGCCGGCATGAAGGTCACCGAGTACTTCGTCGGGTTCGGCCCCCGTCTCTGGTCCGTGCGCCGGGGGGAGACCGAGTACGGCGTGAAGGCGATCCCGGCCGGCGGGTACGTCCGCATCACGGGCTTCACCTCCGTGGAGGAGGTGGATCCCGAGGACGAGGCCCGGGCTTATCGCCAGCAACCGTTCCACCAGCGGATCATCGTGGCCTCGGCGGGCTCGGCCATGCACTTCCTGATCGCCTTCGTGCTGGCCGTGATCCTGGTCGTCAGCTTCGGGCGGGCCACCAACAACTACACGGTGGGCTCGGTCGAGCACTGGCCCGGCGTGCAGACGCCCGCCGCACTCGCCGGGCTGAAGGCGGGCGACACCATCGTCTCCATCGACGGGAAGTCCTTCAGCAGCCCCACCACGATGACGAACATCATCAAGCGCTCCACCGGCACGTCGCTGCAGCTCGGGGTCGAGCGCGACGGCAAGCTGATCCACCTGACGGCCACGCCCGCCAGCGGGAAGGGCGTCACCGTCGACGGTGAGAAGCTGGCCGACCGGGGCTACCTCGGCGTCGAGATCAAGCAGGCCACGGCGGGTGTGGGGCCGCTGGCCTCCGTCGGCGACTCCTTCTCCACCATGTGGCAGGCCACGACCGCGGAGGTGGCGGGGATCGGCCAGATCTTCTCGCCCCACGGGCTGTCCTCGGTGTTCCACCAGGTGACGAACTCCAAGGCCGCCGCGTCGGCGGCCGACAACCCGGGCTCCGCGCCGCGTCCCGTCTCCATCCTCGGCATCGCGAACCTGGGTGCGCAGTCGGAGCAGGCGGGCATCGCGTCGGTCCTGATGCTGCTCATCGCCATCAACATCGTGTTCGGGATCCTGAACATGCTGCCGATGATCCCCCTCGACGGCGGGCACGTGGCCGTCGCCGCCTACGAGTGGATCCGCACGAAGAAGGGGCAGCCGTACTACCGGGCCGACATCACCAAGCTCTTCCCGGTGGCCGCCCTCTTCATCGCCTTCCTCGCCGTGTTCGTCTTCGCCGGGATCTACCTCGACATCACCCACCCGCTCCAGATACCGCACTGATCTGGTGGAGCTCTCCTCGTCGCTCCTGACCCCCCGGCGGCCCACACGGCGCATCACCCTCGGCGGCGTGCCCATCGGCGACGGCGCCCCGATCACGGTGCAGTCGATGACGACCACGAAGACGGCGGACGTCGACGGCACGCTGGCCCAGATTTACGCCCTGGCCGCGGCGGGGGCGGACATCGTCCGATGCACCTGCAACGAGGAGGCGGCGGCGGAGGGCCTGGCCCACATCGTCCCGCGTTCGCCGGTGCCGATCGTGGCCGACATCCACTTCCATCACGAGATGGCCCTCGCCGCGCTCGAGGCCGGGGTCCAGGGGCTTCGGCTGAACCCCGGCAACCTGCGGAAGGAAGCCGAGATCAAGCAGGTGGCGGCCGAGGCGCGTGACCGCGGCGTGCCCATCCGCATCGGGGTCAACGCCGGGTCCCTGCACCCCGACCTCTACAAGAAGTACGGGGGTGCGACTCCCGAGGCACTCGTCGAGTCGGCCCGCAACGAGCTCGCCCTCTTCGAGGAGGTCGGCTTCGACGACGTCAAGATCTCGGTGAAGGCGTCCTCGGTCGCCCTGATGATCGCCTCGTACCGGCTGGCGTCCGAGACCTTCGACCACCCCCTCCACCTCGGGGTCACCGAGGCGGGGCCGCCGCCGGCCGGACTGGTGAAGGGCACCGCGGGCATCGGTGCCCTCCTGGCCGAGGGGATCGGGGACACCATCCGCTTCTCGCTCACCGCCGACCCCGTCGAGGAGGCGCGGGCCGGGCGGCAGCTTCTCGAGTCGCTGGGGCTGCGCGAG
The DNA here is from genome assembly GCA_003169235.1 of Acidimicrobiaceae bacterium. GTDB lineage: Bacteria > Actinomycetota > Acidimicrobiia > Acidimicrobiales > RAAP-2 > Bog-473. The sequence continues at coordinate 4,977 of PMPX01000145.1, forward strand.
CGCAAGGGGCTCGACCTCATCGCGTGCCCGTCGTGCGGCCGGGCCCAGGTCGACGTGATCGCGGTGGCCAAGGAGGCCCAGGAGGCGCTGGAGAAGCTGAACCTGCCGATTCAGGTGGCGGTCATGGGCTGCGTCGTCAACGGCCCCGGTGAGGCGCGGGAGGCCGACATCGGCATCGCCGCCGGCAAGCAGAAGGGCCACCTGTTCATCCGCGGCAAGATCATCCGCGTCGTCCCCGAGGCCGACATGGTCAGCGCGCTGGTCGAGGAGGCGGAGCGGCTGGTGGCCGAAGGCGTGGAGGCTCGCATGGCGGCGGCGGACACGAGCGCGGAGGCGGAGGCCGAGGCCGACCGTCGCGCGCTGCTCGAGTCGACGGGGGCCGATCCCAACCACACCTCGGAGAAGATCGAGATCATCCGGCGGCACGGGGACGACGAGGTGCGGCACTAGCCTGCCCACCCATGACCAAGGGTGCCATCGTGTCGCGGGCGGAGGACTTCCCGCGCTGGTACCAAGAGGTGATCGCCGGCGCCGAGATGGCGGACAACGGTCCGGCCCGCGGCACCATGGTCATCCGCCCCTGGGGCTACGGGATCTGGGAGCTGATGCAGGCCGAGCTCGACCGGCGCATCAAGGAGGCGGGGGCCGAGAACGCCTACTTCCCGCTGTTCATCCCCGAGTCCTTCCTGAAGCTCGAGGCCGAGCACGTGGAGGGCTTCGCCCCCGAGCTGGCGGTGGTCACCCACGGCGGCGGCAAGGAGCTCGAGGAGCCCCTCGTCGTGCGCCCCACCAGCGAGACGGTGATCAACAGCTTCTTCTCGAAGTGGGTGCAGAGCCACCGCGACCTTCCGCTGCTGGTCAACCAGTGGGCCAACGTGGTGCGCTGGGAGCTGCGGCCGCGGCTGTTCCTGCGGACGACCGAGTTCCTGTGGCAGGAGGGCCACACGGCGCACGCCACCGAGGAGGACGCCCGCGCCTACGCGTTGCGCATCCTGGACGAGGTCTACCGGACGACCATGGTCGACATCTTGGGCGTGCCGGTGCTCACGGGGCACAAGACGGCCCGCGAGCGGTTCGCCGGGGCGAACCGGACCTGGACCTGCGAGGGGATGATGGGGGACGGCAAGGCCCTGCAGATGGGCACGAGCCACGAGCTGGGACAGAACTTCGCGCGCCCCTTCGACATCGCGTTCTCCAACGCGTCGGGCGGCCGCGACTACGTGTGGCAGACCTCGTGGGGGGTCTCCACCCGCCTCGTCGGCGCTCTGGTCATGGGGCACGGGGACGACTTCGGGCTGCGCCTCCCACCGGCGCTGGCGCCCGCCCAGGTGGTGGTGCTGATCGTCAAGGACGCTCCGGAGGTCCGCTCGGCAGCGGACGCGCTGGTCGCCGAGCTGCGCCAGGCCGGGCACCGGGTCCGCCTCGACGACCGGACCGACACCAGCTTCGGGCGGCGCAGCGTGGACTGGGAGCTCAAGGGTGTCCCGGTCAGGGTGGAGGTGGGTCCCCGGGACCTGGCGGAGGGCAACGTCACCGTCGTGACCCGCCACCGCCGGGAGAAGGAGAACGTTGCCCTGGGCTCGGTGGGCGCCGCGGTGGCCACCGTCCTCGCCACGGCCGGGGCCGAGCTCCTGGCCGAGGCGACGGCGGCCCGGGACGCCCGGACGGTCGAGGCCGGCTCGCTGGCCGAGGCGGTGGAGGCGGGGTCGGAGGGCTTCGCCCGTGTCCGGTTGGGCGCGCTCGGGCCGGACGGGGAGGACCGGCTGGCCGAGCACGCGATCAGCGTGCGGTGCCTGCAGCGGCCCGACGGGTCGCTGGCCCAGGTCGGCGACGCCGAGGACGACCTCGTCGCCGTGGTCGGCCGGTCGTACTAGCGCAGGAATTGCTATAATCCCTGAGCTGTCCATTTTTAGATCAGTACCTCGTTGAAGCGTGGGCTGCGGCCCACGCTTTCGCTTTGCGGGGGCACTGACCGAGCGATCAAAGGAGGTGACGGCGATGAGCAGGGACACGACGGACCTGGCGGGAGCGCTGTCACCGCTCCTCGAGGCACGGGGCCTCGACCTCGTCGACGTCGAGGTGCACGGGGCCCAGCTGACGGTCTTCGTCGACCGCACCGGCGGCGTGGGCCTCGACGAGCTGGGCGAGGCCACGCGGGACGTCTCGGCCGCCCTCGACGAGCTCGACCCGATCCCGGGCCGGTACACGCTGTCGGTGTCGAGTCCCGGGCTCGAGCGGCGGCTGCGCACGCCGGCCCACTTCGCCCGCGCCGTGGGGGAGAAGGTCACGGTCAGGGTGGATGCCGGCACCGCCGACGTCCGCCGCATCACCGGGACGCTCGCCTCGGCCGACGAGGCGGGGTGCACCGTGACCGGCCCCGACGTGCCGGACGGTGAACTGCGCATCGCCTACGACCAGATCGAGCGGGCACGGACCGTGTTCGAGTGGGGACCCGAGTCCCGCAAGACGAAGAATGAGAGGGTGAAGCGGCCATGAGCAAGACCAATTTCGAGTTTCTCGACGCGCTGGGCCAGATCGCCCGCGACAAGGGGATCTCGGTCGAGACGCTGCTCGACGCCCTGGCCAACGCCCTGGTGGCGGCGTACAAGCGCCGCCCCGACGCGGCCGAGGAGGCCGTCGTCACCATCGACCCCGACTCGGGTGAGATCCGCGTCTACGGCCAGGAGCTCAACGAGGAGGGCGAGGTCATCCGGGAGTGGGACGACACCCCCGACGACTTCGGGCGCATCGCCGCGCAGACGGCCAAGCAGGTGATCCTCCAGCGGATCCGCGAGGTCGAGCGCGACATGAAGTACGAGGAGTACGCCGGGCGCGAGGGCGACATCGTCACCGGGATCGTCCAGCAGACCGACAACCGCTACACGCTGCTCGACCTCGGCAAGGTGGAGGCGCTGTTGCCCCAGGCCGAGCAGGTGTCCTACGAGCGCTACGAGCACGGCGCGCGCCTCAAGGCGTACATCGTCGAGGTCCGCAAGACCACCAAGGGCCCCCAGATCGTGGTCAGCCGCACCCACCCCGGGCTGATCAAGCGGCTCTTCGAGCTGGAGGTGCCCGAGATCGGCTCCGGCGTGGTCGAGATCAAGGCCGCGGCGCGCGAGCCGGGCCACCGCACCAAGATCGCCGTGTG
>PMPX01000109.1 GCA_003169235.1 Acidimicrobiaceae bacterium
CCGTCACCCCTGGGCTCCAGATCCCCGACCTCGCCCGGTGGCTCTCCGACACTGCGGGCTATGTCCAGCAGTCGAAGTCCGACATCACGGGCTTCTTGGCGGGGCGCCCCGGCGCACCCGTGGCCAGCTTCATGGAGCTCTACGACAGCCGACGGTTTCACCCCCTCAACGACCTCTTTCATGGGATCGCCGGGGGGCCGGAAGAGATCGACCAGGCGGAGTATCGCCGGATACGAAGGAGCCAGGANNCCCCCCACGCGCGACGAGCTTGCCGCAGCGAAATACGAGTGCCTGACCTTCCCGACCAACACGGTCATCGCCGCCCAGGCCGGTTTGCCGGCACTCACCATTCCAGTGGGGTTCACCGATGACGGCCTCCCGGTGGGAATGGAGCTCCTCGGTGCGCCCTTCTCCGAGTCCCGCCTGCTGCAGTTCGCCCACGCCTGGGAGAAGTCCACTGCGCTCCGGAGGGCTCCCACACTGTGACGATCCCTGAACCCGGTCCCGACCGGTCGCCGCTGCGACCCAGCAGTCCGCAGATCCCCTACTCACCGGCGATCCGTCCCCCGTCAATGTGAATCGTCTCGCCGGTGATGAACGGTGACGACTCCAGGAACAGGATCCCGTCGACGATGTCGCTGACGTGGCCCACGCGCCCGAGCGGGTGCCGTGTCGCTGCCGCGGCGTAGCTCGCGGGGTCGTGCATCGGTGTCTGAATGACACCGGGCGAGACGGCGTTGACCCGTATGCCACGCGACGCGAACTCGATCGCCAGAGACCTTGTGGCGGCCGCGATACCGCCCTTCGTGAGTGACACCAGCACGGAGGGCTCGTCGGACATTGCGAAGTCGACAAGGGTGGTCGTGATGTTCACGATATGACCGGATCCCCGCTTCAGCATCTCCCCGACGGCTCGCTGGGTCACCAGGAAGAACCCCGTCAGGTTCACCCCCACGATGGACCGGTAATCCTCGGCGGTGTAGTCGGCAAACGGCTTCGATATGTAGATCCCGGCGTCGTTGACGAGGGTGTCGACCCGTCCGAAGTGCTCGACGGCCTGACGCACGATCCGATCAGCCGTCGCCGGTTCCGAGATGTCGCCGTCGACCACCACCACCTCCGGGTCGTCTGGGGGTTCCATGGTCAACGCGCTGGCAACGACCGCCCACCCTCGCTGCCGGTAACCCGCCACGACCCCGGCGCCGATGCCTCGTGATCCCCCGGTGACTATCGCGACCTTCTGTTCCTGATCACCCATCGCCCTTCCTTGCTCAGCCCACCCAAGTGAAACTCCACATCGGCCGGAACTGCGGCGTCAGCTCACGCTCGCGTGCGATGCCGGGTCGTTCGGGTGAGATCCGAGTGGGGCGACCGTGTCGGTACGCCAGAGCCGCAGCGGCATCGACTTCAGGACCTGCTCGAGCTCGACATCGTCGCGGGCTGCGAAGAGACCGAGGGTGCGCCACTCACCCGGCTCGAGCGGCGGACGCCAGAGACGGAGCAGATGCCCCTCCGCCGCCAACTCGGCTGAGCGTGCAGCCTCTCGGGCCCGGATTGCCTCGACGGCGTCGGCAGCCGTCCCGTCCGGGACGTGCGTGGTCATGGTGACGAGGTACTCCGTTCCCGCGCTTCTCTCCATCCGGCAGACACTCCCTCCGGCCCGCCCTGTCGCGGTTGGATCCATACCGTGTCGCGTGGGGTCGTTCGGGTGGGGGTCGAGCGGCGTCACCACGACGTCCATCCACTCGTAGAGCGGCAGCGCAGACAGGAGGCGACTCAGCTCGGTGGCGCCGTCTGCGCAGTACAGCCCGAGGACGGCGTCCTGGCACGATGCAACCGACTTCCGCCACAGCCGTTCGAGATGCCCCTCGGCGGAGAGCTTCGCCGCTGCCACCGCCTCCGCCTGCTCGCGCTCCTCGACGTCCGACTCAGCTGTCCCGCTCGGTACATTGACCTCGAACTCAACCAGGAACTCCACCGCTCCTCCTCCGTCAGTCCCTGAGGCACGTCATGTTGACTTGGACCGCGAACCCTCACCCGCTGCACTGCCTGCTCGTGCACTCTCGGATCGCGCCGGCGAGTGGTCCCCTCTCACGTCCCGGTCCAGCGCCTTGAGCGCAAGCCCGTAAATCTCCGAGAAGCTGGGGAACGGTTGGATCGTGTCGCGGAGCACGTCGAGAGGAATGCGAGCGCGAATGGCCAGTGTCGCCTGCTGGAGCCATTCCCCGGCCTCGGGACCAAGTGCGTAGGCACCGGTCAATCGCTGACCGTCGCTCAGCAGGGTGAGAAAGCCCTTGGACTCGGCATAGCCATGGGTGTACGTGGCCATCTTGGAGATCTCGGAGATCGGAGCCGTCCCGCTGAACTGCGCGTCGCTCGCACCGACGGCTGCTGCCTGGGGATCCGTGAACACGACGCGTGGTACCGATTCGTAGTTCGCGGGTCGAGGATCGCCGAGTATGTTCGCCGCGACGACGTCACCCTGGTACTCCCCGACATAGGTCAACGGCCAGATGCCGTTGACGTCTCCGATCGCCCAGACGCGGTCACCTGCCCGCAGGTGTTGGTCCACATGGATTCCGTGGCCATCCCACTCCACGCCGACCGTGTCGAGCCCGATGCCGTCAACCCGCGGGCGACGGCCGGTCGCCACGAGCAGGTGATCGCCGCGGAACTCACGGCCATCGCCGACGCGGAGCACAAAGTCATCACCGTCGCGTCTCGCCTCGACCGCCTGCACTCCGAGCACCAGCTCGATCCCGTCCCGCTGCAGAACCTCGCCCAGCGCCTCGCCCAGAGGGGCCGGTTCACGAGACAACACACGATCCGCAGACTCGACCAGCACCACCTCACCACCGAGCCGACGCACCACCTGGGACAGCTCGACTCCGGCCGGGCCCGCACCAAGGACGATCAGGTGACGAGGGACCTTCTTCATGCTCGTTGCCTCGCGAGTTCCCCAGACACCCTTCAACCCCTGCAGGCCGGGGACGGGCGGCACGAACGCATCGGAACCCGTCGCGACGACAACGTGCCCAGCGGTATGGCGAACACCGTCCACCTCCACCACACCGGTACCGGCGAGGCGACCCGTGCCGCGCAGGAGGTCGATCTTCCTGTCTTCGAGCCAGCGCTCCTGCCCCGCGTCGGAGTAGTCGGACACCATGTAGTCGCGCCACGCCAGGGCCGCTTTGACATCGACATCTGCGATTCCTGCGGCCTCACGTGCACCATGGACGGCCTCGCCCGGGCGCAAGAGCGTCTTGGACGGTATGCACGCCCAGTACGAGCACTCGCCACCGACCAGGTCACGTTCGACCACCGCCACACGGAGGCCCCCTTCGGCCAGAGCTCCGGCACAGTGCTCCCCGGGAGCACCGCCCCCCAGGACAATCACGTCGTAGTCGTTCCCTGCGTCAATCCCGCTCATCGGGGCCTCCGAACTCTCGGTTCTCGTCATCACAGTCGCACTTCGGGGCCCCCGAAGCGCCCGTGCATGTCCCTGGTCGAGCGCCGACCCTGGCGTCATCGTTCAACCACCGGACGTCCGTCCCGGATCGGGAGGAGCAAGGCCTTGAGCCCGGGGGCCTCGCCAATGATGCTGCGCGCGGCGTTCACACCGCAGAGCTCGGTGGCAAGGGCAGACCGGGCAAGACCGCGGTGCAACCGGTCTTGAGCTCTCCACGCGGCGTACTCGGCTCCGAGCGCGAATCCGTATCCACACCAGGCGTGCCCGATGAGGTCGTGCACAGCTCGAAATCGATCGAAGGCACCTCCGAATCCGCAATCGAGGATCGGGTGAATCCGCCCCTCGCTCGTCGCGGCCGTCGTGACCTCGAGCGTGCCACCGGCCGACACGGCCGCAATCAGCTCCGCATCACTGGCATAGGGCCTGGAGCAACGAGTGAAGACCACTCGAGGACGACAGCTGTCCGAGCGTCGACGCACAACGCTGAAGAGCTGATCCGTCTCTGCCTGAAGTTGCCCGTACGCCTCTTTGACCTTCGCATCGTCATGCGCGCTCCGCGATTCCAGGTACCACTCACCCATCCTGGCCGCACCATACGGATCAGCGCCTTCCGCTTCGTCGCCGGTCACCTGCTTCCCGTCGTCGACCTGCATTCGAAGCACACGATGAAGGGCCTCCGGCTGAAGCACGGCGCACAATTGCGAAGGTGGTGTCATCCGCATCCCCGGCGTTCAGTCCAGTTCCCTCGTCTCGGACTTCAGCTGAAGCTGACATCGCCGACTTCGATGGCGATGGAGACGGAGTCGAGCTGCGGGGATCCGTCAGGATTGCGCACGTACACCATCCTCCGGGTCGGCACCATGATTCCGTCGAACTCCCGGTACTCCGAGGGATAGTGCACCGCGGGCCCCCCGCCCAAGATGTCCACGGAGTAATCGAGGCGTCGGAGCAGTCCGCCGTCGTCGAAGTAGTAGGTCTGCTGGCGACAGTGCGCCACGATCCCTTCGGGATAGGTGACGAGGAGCCTTCTCCATTCCTCGCCATGCTCACGCCACGGCCCGATCTCCTCGGCCAGGAAATCCCCGCGCGCGAAGATGAATGGGGCGACGAAGTAGTTCCAGTTCGCCTCGCTCGCAAAGTATGCGGCGTGAAAGTCGTCCCACGGGGTCTGCCGAACCTGGCCTATGAACGACGCGGCCGGGTGCAGGCGCTCGTGGAGCACGACACCTCGAGCAGTCTCGATGGTCTGCCTCAACGGCTCCCAGGTGCTGTATTGGCCGGACTTCGGGTAGGGCGTGATGATCATCCGCTGGTCCCGGATCTCGCCCTCCAGCACCACGTCGTCGAGCAGCCCCGCCACACCCTTCATGCGCCAAATGTCACCGGTGATGGAGGCCGAAGCCGTGAACCGCGAGAACTGTGCCCAGCGCTCCAAGCCGCCGTGGGATCGCAATGCCAATCCCAACAGGTTGTCCGCACCCAGGTCACCGCCCGACCCGCTCGAAGCCCACGCGTCGGCCGGGGGGCGAACGCCGGCCTCGACACCTCCTCGTCCTGACCCTTCCATCGTTTCGTTCCTCTCTCGTCTCTTAGACCGCTGGGAATGGCGTCACTGGCCCCTGACCACGGCCGCCCTACGAGGGCAGCTCCTGGCCGTTCCTCTCGCGCACCATGTACTCGGCGTACCAGTCCGGCCAATTGGCGTCGGCCTCGCCGATCCGCTTCTCGTGCTCGCCGTGGGCGGCCGACGCACGCCGAAGGGCGCTCGCCAGGTCGCTCGCCGACGCGAACGTGGTCGTCGAAGGGTCGACACGGCCGGGCAGCCGGGTCGTCACCTCCTGGAACAACCATGCGTTGCCGTCGGGGTCACTGAAAGAGGCGAACGAGCCATAGCTGCTGTTCTCGGGCGCCGGGCCCACCACGCGGCTGGCCTCGTGGAACCGAGCACCTGGCGAGCCCTCGTGGAACACCTCGCTGACCTCCACCCCACGCGCCACCAGGTCGGCACGCGCCGCCTCGACGTCGGAGACGATCAGGTAGGGGCTCTGGCCCGATCCGGGCGCCGCCGACGTCAGGTTGATGCCGAACTGCACCGAGCACCCCGAGCCCGGGGGCGTGAACTGCACCAGCCGGAAGTTGTCACCACGAGTCACATCGGCGTCCAGCCTCCAGCCGAGGTTGCCGTAGAACTCCTTGGCCCTGTCGACATCCGCGACGGCGATCACGATCACCTCGAGGTTCATGTCCACCACTGCCGGAGCCGGAGCCTCCGTCGAGATTTCATTGCGTACGTCGGTGCTGCTCATCGGTTGACCTCCATGGATCTCGTGTGTGGATCCATGGTGGGGCTCCGGGACAGATCCTCGCCCCCGGGTAAATCCCTGGTTGGCCCAACGATGGCGTGGCCGCTCCCTACTGGCCCGAGGGTCGCCCTCTGTCTGAGGGACACTCACCGGCAGCCCGATGTCCGATTCCCAGCCGCCCGAAACCGAGCCCCAGGATCACGCCTCGCGGTAGTAGTGGTCCTGCTCCAGGTCCTCGAGCAGCGAGGGCCCAGCCGGCGCCCAGGCGAGCAGCTCCTTGGTGAAGGCGGCCGACGCGGGACTGTCCAGTCCGACGAAGTGGCCCAGGTGCGCGAAGTGCTCGCCCGCGTCGGCGGGGGCCACCGACGCGGTGGGGACACCGAGGTGCCGGCCCATGGCGCCGGCGATGTCGCGGAACGCAACACCCTCGTCGGCGGCCGCGTGCAGCACGGAGCCGGCCGGGGCGGCCTCGACGGCGAGACGGAACAGGCTGGCGGCGTCGGAGCGATGCACTGCCGGCCAGCGATTGCTCCCATCTCCCACGTATCCGGCCGCGCCACGCTCGCGGGCGATCCCGACCAGGGTCGCCATGAACCCATTGTCACCGTCGCCATGGACGGTCGGGGGCAGGCGCAGCACCGACGAGCGGACGCCGATGCCCCGCAGGGACAGCGCGAGGAGTCCGGTGGCCGCCCGGATCCCGGCCGGGTTGGCCCGAATCACGGCGTCGGGGACGAGCCCGTCGTTCTCGGTCGCCACCCGACCCATCGCCAGGCCGAGCAAGCCCGAGGCGAGCACGAGAGGACGGTCGGAGTCGGCCAAGGCCGCGCCCATGGCCTCCACGGCCCGTCGGTCGACCGCGCCGGCGGCGGCGAAATTCCCGCCGAAGGCCACCTCGTGTTGGAAGGCCAGGTGGATCACGCCGTCCGAGTCGGCAGCCGCCTTGGCCAGACCGCCCGCATCGTCGAGGTCGCCCCGGTGGACCAAGGCGCCCGCTGCTTCCAGTAGCTGCGCCGACGGCTCGGAGCGGGCCAGGCCGACCACCTCGTGGCCGGCGCCCAACAGCTCGGGCACGACGGCCGAGCCGATCCAGCCCGATGCGCCGGTGACAAAGATCCTCATACGAAACCTCCAGTGAGCACGCTGATGTCAGTGACTGCTATCAGCGTAGATCCAATGTCAGCGACTGTCAACACCTAGGATGGGGGCATGGGCCGATGGCAGCCGGACAGCCAGGGACGACTGCAGGAGGCGGCGCTCGCGCTCTACTCGGAGCGGGGTTTCGATCAGACCACGGCCGCGCAGATCGCCGCCCGAGCCGGGCTGACCGAGCGCACCTTCTTCCGGCATTTCGCCGACAAGCGCGAGGTGCTCTTCGGTGGGTCCGCCCTCCTCAAGGAGCGGATCGTGGCCGGCGTGGCCGGAGCGCCCGCAGGGGATGGTCCGCTGGCCGCGGTCGCCCGTGGCCTCGATGCCGCCGCCGCCATGATGGGCGAGTTCCGCCGGGACCTGTCCCGCCAGCGCCAGGCCGTGATCGTGGCCAACCCGGAACTGCGCGAGCGGGAGCTCGCCAAGCTGGCCGACTACGCGGTGGCGGTGGCGGACGCCCTGCGTCAGCGAGGCGTGGGCGAGGCGCAGGCAACCTTGGCCGCCGAAGCCGGCATGACGGTGCTCCGCCTGGCCGTACAACGGTGGGCCGGCGGGGACGACGACCAGGACCTCTCCACGATCATGCGCGACTCGGTCGCAGATCTGCGGGCGGTCGCGGCCAGCGGCTGACGCACACTGCATGGGGGAACGCGGCGCACCGGATGCTCACTGCGGCGGACGCACCACGGTGCGACCGGTGGTCTCACGCCGCTCGAGCGCCTCGAGCTCTGCCGGGACATCCGCGAACTCGATCTGACGGCCGATGACCGGGCGGATCGTTCCGGCCCGGGCGAGCTGCAGGATGCGACTCCAGATGTCGACGCCCGCTGCGGTGGGCAGGAAGTTCAAGCCGAACGGGCGGGATGGCCGCGGCGAGTCGACGTAGGCGAAGCAGATCCCCACGAGGTCGAAGTTCCCGTAGATGCTGGGCTGGATCGGGAGTGGGCGCTCCTCCGTCTCGATTCCCGAGGCGAACCCGATGATGAGATGGCGGCCGTTGAACGCCATCACCCGGAACGTCTCCGTCGTGACCGCGCCACCCACGGTGTCGAATGCCAGGTCGACCCCCCGTCCGTTGGTGACGTCGTCGACGAAGGCAACGAAGTCCTCGCTGCGGTAGTTCACCCCGTAGTCGGCGCCCAGCGATCGGGCGAACTCGACCTTGTCGTCGGTGCCCGCCGTGGCGATCACCGTCGCCCCGAACGCCTTGGCCAGTTGGACGGCAGCCGATCCGACACCGCCGGCCGCGGCGTGGACGAGGACGACGTCCCCCGGGGCCACCCGTCCCCGGACCCGCAGCGCGAGGTAGCTCACTTGGAAGGGGAAGTACATCGCCATGCCCTCGGCCGTGCTGAGCCAAGCGGGGAGCTGTTGGATCGTCGCCGCATCGAGCAGCACCGCTGACGCGTAGCCACCCCGCACGCCCACGGTGGTGCCGGCGACCCGCCGGCCGAGCAGTGCTTCACAGCCCGGCCCGGCGGCGTCCACCGTTCCCGCGGCGGCCATGCCGATGACGAAGGGGGGTTCGAACTTCAAGAGCCCGTAGCGGCCCCGGATGGTGTCGACGTCGTTGAAGTCCAGGCAGAACGCCTCCACGGCGATCCGCACCTGGTTGGCGCCCGGGTCGCCGACCTCCACGGCCTCGATCTCGAGGGCGGCGGTCGGTGCGCCCAGCCGCGTGACCATCCATGCGGTCGCCGCAGCCGCCGTCACCGGGAACCTGCGTACTCGACCGGCAGGTGCTTGATGCCGTTCAGCCATGATGAGCGGAGGCGCCGAGGTGGTCCCGTCAACGTGGTGTCGGCCAGCTCGTCGGCGAGGACGTCGAACATCACTTTCAGCTCCAGGCGGGACAGGTTGGCCCCGATGCAGAAGTGCGAGCCGCCGGCGCCGAAGGTGACGTGGGCGTTCGGTGAGCGACCGATGTCGAAGCGTCCAGGGTCTTCGAATGCCTCCTCGTCGAAGTTGGCGGAAGCGAAGTACAGGCCCACCCGCTCGCCCCTGCGCACCGACTGTCCGCCGACCTCGGTGTCCTCGGTGGCCGTGCGCTGCAGGACCACCGCGGGCGAGGCCCAGCGCAGTATCTCGTCGACCGCGGTCACGGGCCGTTCGGACCGCCATCGTTCCCACTGGTCCGGATGTTGCAGGAAGGCCAGCATGCCGTGGGTGATCGCCTGACGGGTCGTCTCGTTCCCGGCGACGGAGAGGATCATGAAGAAGAACGCGAACTCCTCACTGCTCAATCGTTGGCCATCGGCGTCCGGTTGGACGAGGCGGCTGGTGACGTCGCCGAGATCGTTCTCGAGGCGCGCCTCGGCTGCCGCGTGCGCGTACGCGAACATCTCGACGACCCCGGAGAGATCGGAGGTGGCGTACTCCGGGTCCTCGCTCCCGGCCATCTGGTCGCTCCAGTGGAAGAGCTGCTGACGATCGTCGTCGGGGATGCCCATGAGGCCGGCGATGGCCTGCAGGGGTAGATGACGTGCGACGTCCAGTACGAAGTCGCCCGTGCCGTCCCGCTTGGCCGCCCAGACGATCCGGTGGGCCTGTTCGCGCAGGTCGTCCTCGAGACCGGCCAGGGCCCGTGGGGTGAAGCACCGGTTTCCCACCCGGCGCACCCGGGTGTGCCGGGGCGGATCCATGCACAGCAGGAGGTTCTTGGTGGATTCGCCCGTCGGATCGGACTCGTCCAGCCGGCGGACGAAGGCGGAGTTGGCCTCGACGGACCACCCCGGGCTCCTGGTCACCTCCGTGATGTCGGCGTGGCGGGTCAACGCCCAGAAGCCGGCGTCGCCGTAGGCCGCGACGGACGGTTGCGGATTCCACCGGACGGGTCGGTTCCGGCGCAGCCAGGCGAACTCGTCCAGGGGCAGGTGGTCGGCGACCAGGTCGGGATCGCTGAGATCGAGGCGGGCGTCGACAGGCTGCGAGGGCACGACGGCAGACCTCCCTTCCTGCAGGCCGTGTGGCCTCTTCGACCGTAGGCTTTGATACTGACCGGTGTCAACTAGGCTGGCTTCAATGGAGTACCAGGTCACGATGCCCTTCAAGGGGGTCAGCGCCGATGACCGGCGCACCGACCGACGGAATCGGCTGGTGGTGGCCGCCTTCGAGATTGCCGGAACCGAGGGCGCGGGTGCGCTCGGCGTCGGTCGTGTCTGCCTGGCCGCCGGGCTGACCAAGCGCTACTTCTACGAGAGCTTCGCCTCGCTGGCCGAGCTGCAGAGCGCCGTCGTCGACCACGCGATCACCGTGATGTCGGAGCGAGTGGATCCGTTCAGCCCCAGTGGGCCCGGCGGGCCGCCACACGCGTGGCTCGGCGCGTTCGTGGGGGCATTGGTGGATGACGGGTGTCTCGCACGGGTGTTGCTCGCGGAGACCCACGGTGGCGCGCTCAGCCCCTTTCGACACCAGATCATCGACGTGGCCATCGCCGGGATGGCACCGCCGGGATCGGACCCGCAGGCGGACCTTCGCGCGCGCCTGGTGGCCTACGCGCAGCTCGGCACCTTGACGGAGCTGTGCTTGGCCTGGCACCGGGGGCAGTTGGCGATGGAGCGAGCGATGCTTGTCGACGTGCTCGCCGATCTGTTCGTCCGACTCGACGGCGCACGCTCTGCATCTGCAGCCATGTCACATCATTGAGCCGCTCACGCACAGCACTCAGTCCCCGTCCGCCGACCTGCGAGATCGTCAGCCGACCACGCTCCGCGCCTACGTCCGAGGTCAGATGCCGAGCGAGGCGGCGCGCAGCCGGGTCGCCAGCGACGCGTCGCCGCTGATCTCGACGCGTGCAGACCCCTGGCGACCGGCGCCGAACATGATCAGCTCGCCCGGGTCGCCGGCCACGGTCAGGCGCGGCCCGGTGCCGCGCTCCTTGTCGGTCCGTCCGGGCGACGTGATCACGATCGTGGCCGGAACCTTCTTCGCCATCCCGCCGGGCCCGACGCGCGCCCAGAGGGCATCGGCCAGCTCCGGGGAGATCGTGCGGGGCACCCAACCGTCCTGGGCGCGACGTACGTCCTCGGTGTGGATGAAGAACTCGACGGTGTTCATCGGCCCGTCGAAGGGCCGCAGCAGCAGCGGAGGCCCGCGCCGGACGGTCTCGACGAGCTTCTCCCACGGTGTCCGGTCCCGCACGGAGCGCCGCACCTTGTCGGTGTAGCCGGCCAAAGGGGGCCAGACGACCCCCGGCCCACTGTCGGGTCGCCGTTCGCGCGCGACCAGGTGCGCGGCCAGATCGGCGGTGGACCAACCCTCGCAGAGAGTGGGCCGATCGGGACCGAGCTCGACGAAGAGGTCGCAGAGGTTCGTGCGTTCCTGCTGGGCGAGGCTGAGCGGCGTCATAGGGGGACCCTCCATCCTTCGGCAGCGAAAGCGGGTTCCGCCGCGGCGGGTCTCCCCACGGCTTCAGCTTCACACCTCGCTCCGCCCGGGATCAATAGGGCCGCTCGCCTTTGACCGTGACGCGTTGGATCACGCGGTGCTGTGCGCCGTAGTCGATGACGACCAGGTGCATGGTGGCCCGGTTGTCCCAGAACCCGAGGTCACCTGCCTGCCAGTCGTACCGGACGAGGTACCTCTGATCGACCATGTGCTGGTACAGCAACTCCAAGATGCCATCGCTCTCACGCCGGGAGAACCCTTTGATATGAGAGGTGAACTCCGGGTTCACGAAGAGGCACCGCTTGCCCGTCTCAGGGTGGGTGCGGACCACCGGGTGCTCCACGGGCCGGAGCTCGGTGAACCGCTCGCCGTCCCACTCGCCGTACCCGTTGGCCCGGATCTGCTCCCCGAAGGACTCCTCCCCGCTGTGCACGGCAACCAGGCCGTCGAGGAACTCCCGGAACGGCGCGGACAGCCCCTCGTACGCCGCCTGCGTATTGGCGAAGACGGTGTCACCACCGCGCTCGGGCATGATCAGCGCGTTCAGGATCGAGATCGCCGGGGGCGTCTCCATGAAGGTCACGTCGGTGTGCCAGCCGTCACGTCGCGGTTTGCGCGCCGGATCCTGACGCCCGGCGTACGCCTTGCGTCGCTCGGAGTAGTTGATCTCGTTGAGCCCGAAGCGACCTTTGTCGGCAGCCGACGTCGGATGACCTTCGGTGATCTCGCCGAATTGCGCCGCCAGCGCGAAGTGCTCGTCGGTCGAGAGGTGCTGCTCGGGGAAGAAGATGACCTTGTACTCGAAGAGGGCCTGAGCGATGTCGGCCACGGTCGCCGGCGGCAACGGCTCGCGCAGGCTGACGCCGCGGATCTCCGCGCCCGTGGTGCCCGTCAGGGGGGTGATGGCAAGCTCGACGTTCGAGGCAACGGTCGTCACGGTGGGGTCCTCCTGGTGCTGATCGCCGGTGACCAGATAGTCGACCAATTCGATCGGTTATGCAAGCGACGCGGTCGGGCGGCGGCCGGGTCGAGAGCGCGCACCGCGCCGTCGATAATCCGTGCCGCCGCCCGCGTTGGAGCTCGCGTCACGGGGCGGTCGAACTTCCCTCCGGAGTCTCCGATGTCTCGCGACAGCGCGTCCGTACTGGCCCGCCCGGTCATGCGGTAAAATTGACACCGACGTCAAATTCATATAAAGTGCTACGAGTTGCCCGGAATTCCGGGGCACCACACCGTCCCCACATGCAGCCTGGAGCGCCCCCGCTCCCGGACCCCGAGACCACGGAGGACTCATGGATCGCCGACTCGACTATCCCGTCTTCGACGCCGACAACCACATGTACGAGCAGCCGGACGCCTTCACGCGCTACCTGCCTGACGAGTACAAGAACGTGATCAAGTACGTGCAGGTCAACGGCCGCGACAAGTTGGCGATCAAGAACGTGATCTCGGAGTACATCCCGAACCCGACGTTCAACGTGGTGGCTGCGCCCGGTGCCCAGGAGGAGTTCTTCAAGCACGGCAATCCTGAGGGCAAGTCCCGCCGCGAGATCCTCGGCAAGCCGATCCGCTCCCCCGAGGCGTTCTTCAAGCCCGAGCCTCGGCTCGCTCTGATGGACGAGCAGGGCATCGACCGCGCCATCATGTGGCCGACCCTGGCCAGCGTGCTCGAGGAGCGCCTCCACAACGACCCGGAGGCCAGCCACGCCATCATCCACTCGCTGAACCAGTGGATGTTCGAGGAGTGGACCTTCAACTACGAGGACCGCATTTTCGCCACCCCGGTCATCACCCTCCCGATCGTGTCCGAGGCGATCCGCGAGTTGGATTGGCTCGTCGAGCGCGGGGCCAAGATCATCCTGATCCGTCCCGCACCGGTACCGAGCTTGAAGGGCTTCCGCTCCTTCGCACTCCCAGAATTCGACCCGTTCTGGGCCAAGGTGCAGGAGTACGACGTCACCGTCGGCATGCACGCATCCGACGACGGGCTCACGCGCTATTTCAACCAGTGGGAGGGGCACCACGACGAGCACCTGCCCTTTGCGAACACGACGGCCTTCGGAGACGTGCAGCACCAGGTGAACCGCGGCATCTTCGATGCCATGACGTCGGCGGTGTGCCACGGCATGCTGACCCGGTTCCCCGGTCTCCGCGTGCTGCCGGTCGAGAACGGCTCGAGCTGGGTGCTCCCGCTCATCAACGCCCTGGGTCATTCGTACGCCAAGCAGCCGCGCCTGTACGAGGAGGACCCGGTGGCGGTCCTCCGCCGCAACGTGTGGATCCACCCGTTCTTCGAGGAGAACCCGCTCGGCCTCATCAAGGCCATCGGCACGGACCGCGTCGTCTTCGGCTCTGACTTCCCGCACCCCGAAGGCTTGGCAGACCCGGTCTCCTACGCCAAGGAGCTCGAAAGCCTGCCCGAGGAGGACATTCGGAAGATCATGGGTGGCAACCTGGCCGAGGCCCTCAAGGTCGCTGCCTGAGCCCACCGAGTTCTGCCCTTGCGTCGCCGGCATGAGGCGGTCGACCCGTGGGCACGAGTGGAGACGCGGTGCCAGGGCCACTGACGTTCGGTGCCTGGCACTCTGAACTCGATGCGAGTCGACCCTGTACGGGTGTCGGGTGGAGCCGGCTCCGCGCTCCTCGAGAGGACGGTGGGCAGCGCCGGCGGTGAGGTCGTCGATTCCCCCTGTGCCATCCTGGGCCACCTCCGGGCGAGCGATCTCGGCCCGGCCCGAGCCCGCTCTGCAATCGTCACGGAGGTCCGGTGACCACATCGCTGCTGTCCGAGGCCCTCCGCGGCCTCACGGTGCT
>PMPX01000348.1 GCA_003169235.1 Acidimicrobiaceae bacterium
GAGCTTCCCCACCCACCGACCCCGCCGTCTGCGCCGGACACCGGCACTGCGCAGGCGCGTGGCGGAGACGCGGCTGGCGGTCGACGACCTCGTCGCACCGCTCTTCGTGCGGGAGGGGACGGAGGCGCCGACCCCCATTCCGTCCATGCCGGGCCAGGTGCAGCACACGGTGGACTCGCTGGTGGTCGAGGCCAAGCGGCTCGTCTCCCTCGGCATCCCCGCCCTCATCCTCTTCGGGGTGCCGTTACGCAAGGACGCCCGGGGGAGCGGCGCCTACGACCCGGGCGGCATCGTGCAGGTGGCGCTGCGCGCCGTGCGCGACGCGGCGGGCGACGAGCTCGTCGTGATGGCCGACCTGTGCCTCGACGAGTACACCGACCATGGGCACTGCGGCGTGCTCGGCCCCACCGGCGAGGTGCGCAACGACGAGACGCTCGAGCTCTACCAGCGCATCGCCCTGGCCCAGGCCGACGCGGGCGCCGACGTCGTCGCGCCGAGCGGCATGATGGACGGCCAGGTCGCCGCCATCCGCGCCGCCCTCGACGCAGACGGGCACACCGAGGTCGGCGTCCTGGCCTACGCGTCGAAGTACGCGTCGGCGCTCTACGGCCCCTTCCGCGACGCGGTCGACGTCACCATCGCGGCGGGGGGCGACCGCCGGGCCTACCAGCAGGACCCGCGCAACGGGCGCGAAGCGCTGGCCGAAATTGAGCAGGACGTCGCCGAGGGC
Organism: Acidimicrobiaceae bacterium; assembly: GCA_003169235.1. Classification (GTDB taxonomy): domain Bacteria; phylum Actinomycetota; class Acidimicrobiia; order Acidimicrobiales; family RAAP-2; genus Bog-473. The sequence continues at coordinate 731 of PMPX01000348.1, forward strand.
GCGGACATGGTCATGGTCAAGCCCGCCATGACGTCGCTCGACGTGCTGGCCCAGGCCCGCAGCCTGGTGCGCGTCCCGCTGGCGGCCTACCACGTGAGCGGCGAGTACGCGATGGTCAAGGCGGCCGACGCCGCCGGGTGGATCGACGGGCCCGCCGTGGCACTGGAGCAGCTCACGGTGCTGAAGCGGGCCGGGGCGGACTTCGTCCTCACCTACTTCGCCATTGAGGTGGCCGAGGCGCTCGGTGGCTGACGCGGTGGCGCCGGCGTCCAACGCCGATTGGTTCGCCCGCGCCCGGCGGGTGATCCCCGGCGGCGTGGACTCGCCGGTGCGGTCGTTCGCCTCCGTCGGCGGCACGCCGTACACGGTCGTCTCCGGCGAGGGTCCCTACGTGGTCGACGCCGAGGGGAACCGCTACATCGACCTCGTCCAGTCCTACGGGGCCGTGCTGCTCGGCCACGCGCACCCCGTGGTCACCGAGGCCGTCACGGCGGCCGCGGCGCGCGGCACCACGTTCGGCGCGCCGACGCCGGGGGAGGTCCTGCTGGCCGAGGCCATCTGCGAGCGGGTGCCCGGCTGCGAGCAGGTGCGGCTCGTCTCCTCGGGCACCGAGGCCGCCATGAGCGCGGTCCGCCTGGCCCGCGGCGCGACGCGACGAGACCGCATCGTGAAGTTCGACGGCTGCTACCACGGGCACTCCGACGGGCTGCTGGCCGGCGGGGGCAGCGGCGTGGCCATGCTCGGCCTGCCGGGCTCGGTCGGCGTCTCGGCCGGCGCGGTGGCCGACACCGAGGTCGTCCCCTACAACGTCGTGCCCGCCCTGGACGAGCGCGTGGCCTGCGTGATCGTCGAGCCGGTGGCGGCGAACATGAACCTGGTGCCGCCGGCGCCCGGGTTCCTCGAGGGCCTCCGCGCCGCCTGCGACGCGGTCGGCGCCCTCCTGATCTTCGACGAGGTGATCACCGGGTTCCGCCTCGGCCCGGACGGGGCCACCGGCCGGTCCGGCGTGGCCCCGGACCTCTGGTGCTTCGGCAAGGTGATCGGCGGCGGGCTGCCCGTGGGGGCCTTCGCCGGCCGTCGCGACCTGATGGCCGAGCTGGCGCCCGGGGGCCCGGTGTACCAGGCGGGCACGCTGTCGGGGAACCCGTTGGCCACGGCGGCGGGCCTGGCCGTGCTGGACCACGTGGGACCGGCGGACTACGAGGCATTGGCCGCCCGGGCCGCGGCCTTCGCCGAGGACCTCGAGGCGGCGGTGGCATCGGCGGGCCTGGCCGTCACGGCACCGGCGGTCGGCCCGCTGGTCGGGCTGTTCGTGGGTCCGGCGTCGTCGGGCCCGCTGGTGCCGCCGTGGGACTACGACAGTGCCCACGCCCTGGCGAGCAACGGCACCTACGGCCACTTCTTCCACGCCATGCTGCGGCGCGGGGTGGCGCTCGCGCCCGGTCCCTACGAGGTCATGTTCCCGGGCATGGCCCACGACGACGGCGTGCTGTCCCGGGTCGTCGACGCCGCGGCCGACGCCGCGGCGGAGGCGGCGACCGAACGAGAGGTAGAGGTGGGCTAGGGGGTCCGGCCGCCCCGTGGCCGCCAGGCAACCCCCGGACCGTCGCGGCCGTCCCCAATCGCTCAGAAATCCTTGATGACCGCGTCGGGCCCCATGACGATGACGGGGTGCAGCGCCGGGTCGAGCCACCGCAGCACGGCATCGAGATCGGAGAGGGTGAGCGACACGCACCCCTGGGTCGGCGCGCCCGTGTCGGCGTGCAGGAAGATGCCGGACCCCGAGGGGCCACTCGGCGGCGTGTTGAAGTCGATCACGGCCATGGAGGGGTAGGCGATGCCCTCGGTCCACAACGCCTCCGAGTCACCGCCGAAGGGCGGGATGGTGCCGCAGGCCACGTGCTGGAACGTGTTGTAGGTCGCGCTGGCGGGGTCCTCGTCCCACCAGTCCCCGCACACCAACTGGTGGTAGGCGAACTGGGTCCCGGGGTCGGGGTCGGTGCCGTACATGGTGGGCCCGATGGCGTACAGGCCCTCGGGTGTGGTGTCGTCCCCCTCGACCCGGCTCGAGGCCGGCAGCCAGCCATTGGCGCCGTCGACCGCCGGCATCGGGCCGAGGGCCTGGTACCAGCCGGTCCCGTCGTCCTCGTACGCGGTCAGGGTGGCGGTGGTACTGGCGGCGTCGGGCGCGTCGACGACGAGCACCTGTTGCGCGCCGCCGGTGGAGGCCAGCTGGTCGACCAGGGGCGGGTTGACGTCCGCGGTCGCCGACCCGTCGAAGGCGGCCCCACCGAAGGTGAAGACACCCCCGTCCGCGGCGACCATCCAGTAGCCGGCGGCCGCCGGTGCGGGCGCCATGCCGTCGATGGGCTGGTTGAGCCGGATGGAGCCGGTCGAGCCCCAGAACGGGGCGTCCCCGTAGTCGAAGATGCCGCCGTCCGATGCCACGAGCCAGTACCCG
>PMPX01000315.1 GCA_003169235.1 Acidimicrobiaceae bacterium
GCGACGCTCCTATCAGTTGTCAAGCCCCTTTTTGTGCGAACAGCGGACAGAACAGTGATGAGTCACTCGGTTGAGGACATGCTCTTATCAGGCCACGCGTTCACAGATCGTGTGTCCCGGACCGTGGGCCGGCGAGTCGCCGGAAAGTCAGCCCCGAAGGGCGACAGTTATGGGGTGAGCCAGACCCACGGTCCGAGGATTCAGCCGCGAGGCAGATAGCGGTAGAGCTCGCGGGCGACGTAGCGCTTGAGGAGGCGGATGACGTCTCGCTTGGAGCATCCTTCCTTCACTTTGCGCTCGAAGTAGGCCGTGGTGTCTGGGTCGTGGGCGATGCGCACCATGACGATGCGCCACAGTGCACTGTTGGCGTGACGGTCACCGCCCCGGTCGAGGCGATAACGGCCCGTGCTCTTGCCCGACGACGCCGGGATAGGTGCGACCCCACACAGATGCGCCCAGGCCGCTTCTGAGTGCAGTCGTTCGGGGTTGTCGCCGGCACTGACCAAGAGGGCAGCGGCCGTGTCAGGCCCGACCCCGAAGCGGGACAGCAGCTCGGGTGCGGTGCGCATCAACAGCTTCTCGATCCGCTCGTCGAGTTCGGCGATCTCGTCCTCGAGACCTTGGATCCTGCGGGCCAATGAGCACAGAGCGGCCTTGTGGGCCGCCATCACCGCATCGCCCGAGCGCGACGGCCGCAGCCGGGCCGCCTCAGCGACCAGCGCCGCCACGCTCAAGCCCTTCAGGCGACAACGGAGTTGGTCGGGGGCTGTGATCACCAGATGGCGCATCTGGGTCAGGGCCTTGACCCGGGCCTGTCGGGCCGAGCGCTTGGCGACGACGAGGACCCGGATTGCCTCGACGGCGCCATCCTTGGACTTCGAGATGCTCTTGGCCCGGCCGCCGAGGGCTGCTCGAGCTGCTTCGACGGCATCGAGAGGGTCGGACTTGCCGCTGCGCCGACGCTCGGCCCGGTTGGGTCGGTCAACCTCGATTACCTCGAGATCAGCTCCGCGCAGGAAACGGGCCAGGCCGGCCCCATAGGAGCCGGTTCCCTCCACCCCAACCTTGGTGACCGGCCCGAAGCTCTCGAGCCAGGCGAGCAGCGCTTTGTAACCAGCAGGATCGGTCCCGAAGCGCTCGGTGCCGAGCAGTGCTCCGAGGGGGTCGAGGGCGGCGGCCACATGAACGTCGAGGTGGGTGTCGACACCACCCGTCACAGCACGCGCAGCTTCTACGATGGTCATGGTCATCCCTTTCTCTCTCAACGGTGTGAGGGATGGCACGGCCGTTCCGGATCGGAGCGACGGGCGGTCCAGGTTGTTGTCGCAACCCGGACCAATCACCCAACTCGGAGACGGGACGTGCCGCTTTCAATGTGCGATGCCGGCCGAACCTGCCAGCAATCCCGAAGCTATTGACCACCAGCAATGCAGCGGTGGATGGTGCAGACCATTGTCACTGNNTGGGGCACCGTTCGAGCTAGCCGGAGTCCGTAGGCAACGAGCTCAACTCACGTTCCGTGGATCCGGCCCAACACGCCAAGGTGCTCGAGGCCCACGTATCCGGCCCACCCGTCGGTTAGCTGCCCCGACTGGAGTCGTAGGTGGAAGTCGTCTAACGAGACGATGACTGCCTCGCAGAACTCCTCCGATGTGTCAAGCACCGGTTCGCTCACCTTTCGGCAACCCGTCGCCACCGCAGCCCATTTGCGGCGAGCGATGTTCGCACCTTGCCAAGTGTGGCCAACGACCGTCACCTGACCTCTGTACCCGGTCTCTTCGGTCAACTCCCGGACAGCCGCTTGAAGAGGTGACTCTCCGACACTGAGCTCCCCGCCGGGAAGTTCGTCCAAAACGCACGCCGGTCCCGGTCGGAACTGTCGCGCCAGGACGAATTGCCCGCTCTCCGTGACAGCGACCACGGCAACAGCATCGTGGGCCGCCATGATGTCCCAGTCCACCGCTGCCCCATCGGGCATCCGGTAGGTCTTGGTGACGACCTCGATCCATCCATTCGGTCCGGGACGTTGACGGATCAAATCCCAAGATTGCGTTTCGGACATCTGGCCCTTTCAGCGGCTCGCCGACAACGTTACAAAGCGCACCTCAGACCTGCATGAGCGGCTTGCCCCCTAGTCCGATAGGTGCTGCAGGGTGGCTCCTCGTCCCGGCAGCGAGGATTGGGGCGTTCAGCCCGCCGATTGCCTGCGTTTGATAGTCAATATGGCAACGCCGCTTGGTGGTGGTGGCCTGAACGCCGAACGTGGCAAGCGGCGCCCGAGTTCGACCTCGAATGTGCGAGACCACCGGTCCGATCCAGGCCCTGAACCAGATACCCACCTCCTCGCTATGTGCCAAGGGACTACAACGTCGGCTCGAACGAGGCGACTTCCAGGAGCGACGAGACGGCGAAGTATCGACACTGTGATCGAAAACGGCGGATTCGCCACCACTCGGAACGGCCGCTTGGGCAATCGCAGGTCGCTGGCATCGGCTCTCACAACCTTCACGTCGAAGTCGATGAAGCGATCTCGCAGTGAGCGCACCCGGTCTGGGTGAAGTTCGACTGCGATGACCTGAGCTCCATGCTCGACGAGAGGGCGGGTGAGCGCACCGGCCCCTGCACCAATATCTAACACGAGGTGGCCTGGCCCAATTCCAGCGTCGACCACCATTAGCTCGGCCCAACGCCTATCGAGTTGATGCCACCCCCAGCGCGTCCGCACCTCGGACACGGCGGACCATCACGCACGTCGTCATAGGCTCACCATATAGCAGCGGATGGACCCTGACGTGGGGCAATGAACTGCTCGACATGGCTCTGGTCCGGCCGCGTACGGGGGCAGGCTGCTGCTGACCGATAGCGTTCGGAACGTGAACGTTGGCTCTTGGCAGGGTGCGGTATGAACAAGCAATGGCATGCAGAGCATCGGTTGCCAAAGGGCGCAAGCCTCGAAGAACGCATTGATTGGCATGTTGCGCATGCCAAGGCATGTGCATGCCGCCCTATCCCACCGGAGATTTCTCAGGCGATCAGCGACAAGAGCACGTCGAAGCCGGACTAGCGCCGCCGCCCCGGCGATCGGGGACACCCCGTGGGAGTCTTGATGCGAGATTGGTGGGCTGCGGCGAACTACTTCCCCAGGGCCACTTGTTGGCCAGGGCGAGGAAGCTGCCTCAACTCAGAAGAGCCAAAAATCGTCTGAGGCGACGTCTGCCAAGCGCCGTCCGCTCACGACCTTCGGAGTGATCACGACCCATATGTTGTGAATCCCCTTCTTCCAGGGTTGCGGAACGACGTCATCGATCTGTCGTATCAGTTCGGACAGGCGCTCGAACTCGACCTCTTCAGCGGCACCACGAATCAGAACACTCCATCCCGAGTGGCTGACCGTATCTATCTGGTCAACTTGAAAGGCGATATTCCGTTCTTGTAGGCCGCGCACCTTCGAACCTGCCTCAGAACGGAAGACAATGGTATTTCCAGCGACGGCATAGTTGACCGGGACTGCGGCTGGTCCCAGTTCGTCTTGATAGACGAGCCGACCAACGACCTGTTGTCTGAGCAACACAAAGCACTCGTCCCATGAGAGTTCTTCGAGGATTCGCCTCGGCATGGTCAAAGCGTACGGACGATCAACTTGAGGTTCAAGAGTCCAAGGACCCTGTTGCCACTGAGACGTCATCCAGGGGGATGTAGCCCCGGATGGGGCACCCCAGCCCGGCGAGCTCCTATCACTTGTCAACCCCTCTTTTGGGGTTCGGGAGTGAAAACAGCGGACACGACACTGATCAGCCACTCGAGGTGAGGACAAGCTCCTATTGGGTCACGCGTTTTCGAGATCGGGGGCCCGAGCTGAGGGTCGGCGAGTCGCTGGCAAGTCAGGTCCGAAGAGCGACAGTACGGGGAAAAGCCAGACCCTCAGCTCGGGGATCTATCCGCGAGGCAGGTAGCGATAGATCTCGCGGGCGACGTAGCGCTTCAAGATGCGGATGACCTCGGACTTGGTCTTGCCTTCCTTGACCCGGCGCTCGAAATAGACCCGGGTCTCAGGATCGTGGGCGATGCGCACCATCACGATGCGCCAGAGCGCGCTGTTGGCCTGGCGATCGCCGCCGTCGTGGGCCTTGACCCTGCCGCTGGTCTTGCCCGAGCCGTCGGGAACCGGAGCTACACCGCAGAGGTGGGCCCAGGCGGCTTCTGAGTGGAGCCGCTCGGGGTTGTCACCGGCGGCCATCACAAGGGCGGCCGCGGTGTCGGGTCCGACTCCGAAGAGGTCGAGCAGATCGGGCACAGTGGCGACGAGAAGCGCCTCGATCCGCTCGTCGAGCTCGGCCAGCTCGCGGTCGAGCGCCTCGATGCGATGGGCCAACGAGGACAGCGACGCCTTGGTGGCAGCGGTCACGGGATCGGCAGATCTCGTCGGCCGGAGTTTCGCTCCTTCAGCCACCAACGCGGGCACGGATAGGCCCTTCATGCGGCATCGGAGCTGCTCAGGTGCGCTGTAGCCGAGGTGGCGCATCTGGATGAGGGCCTTGACCCGGGCCTGGCGGGCCGAGCGCTTGGCCACGACGAGGACCCGGATGGCCTCGACCGCTCCGTCTCTGGACTTGGGGCGGCCGCTTGCCCGGCCACCGAGAGCGGCCCGGGCTGCTTCGACAGCGTCGAGGGGGTCGGACTTGCCACTGCTGCGGCGCTTCTGGCGGTTCGGCCGATCGACCTCGATGACCTCGACGCCCGAGCGGCGCAGGTGGCGGGCCAGTCCGGCGCCATAAGAGCCAGTGCCTTGGACGCCGATCTTGGTGACGTCCCCGAAGGACGCAAGCCAGGACAGCAGGGCCTTGTAGCCGGCCGGGTCGGTGGAGAAGCTCTCGGTGCCAAGCAGCCCACCGAGCGGGTCCAGGGCCGCAGCAACGTGGACGTCGCGATGAGTGTCGACGCCACCGGCGATCCCACGCGCAGCTTCTACGATGGTCATGGTCATCCCTCTCTCTCAAAGGTGTGAGGGATGGCACGGCCGTTCCGGATCGGAGCGACGGGGGTATGGGTTGTCCGCGCAACTCGGACCAATCACCCCAACTCTGAGACGGGACGTGCCGTCTTTCAATGTGCGGCTGGAAGGTCTCGGTCGACGACGTCTTGCAACGTCACGGGACTCCAAGTCAGACCGGACCTGCCAGCACTCCCGAAGCTATTTGGGACCAGCAATCAAGCGGTGGACCCTCAGAGAAGTATCAATGTATGGGGATAGTCAGTCGGCTGCCGCCCGTCGCCTCCGCTGACGGTTCGAAACCTATCCGGAAGAATGACCAATCTTCGGTCCAAGACGCCAAGCCTGGGTCCCGTGGTCCCAGTAGACGGCGTCTCCCAAGTGCTCGTAAAAGGCTTGCAGTACGGGCTTGGCGATGGCGAGACTGCCCTTTTCGTTCCTGAACATGAACTCCTCACCGAAACGCTCGGCAATGTCCTTCACCGCAGTCGACTGGTACAGGAATCCCTGCACCTCGACCCTGGCCACCATCCAGTCTGCGACACCTTGAACGGTCGTCACCGCTCGTCATCATGGCACCTGGGAAGTCCTTGAATGGCGTACGGCGGGAGCTGAAGGCGCCCGCTTGTTCGTTCCATGACCCCAAGGTGCCGAACTGCCCCACCGTCCCGGCAATGTACGGGGGCATTTAGCGTTGGTTCCGGGCATCCACCGATTTGGCGGAAGCCCTTCGTAGGGTGCGTCGGGTCGGTTCTTCTGGCTTGACTTTACGGGGGTCGGAGCGAGCGACAGCTCGACTCCATAACGGTGATCGTCGACCAGACGAGCCTCCCGACGCACGTGCATCCCTTTTCTGGAACTCGGCGGCCGATTATCGATTCGGACCCCTGCTTCTGAATGTCTGGATGGTCACACCCCTGCGGAACGTGCACCGGTCGACGTCGGAGGGCCGACTGATCAACCGTCCAGCGAAAGGACCACGCCATGAACGAAGTGAGGTTGGGCATCGACGTCGCCTGTCGGGCCGACCACCGGGCCAGCCTGGCCGACGAGCGAGGAGAGTTCATCTGGTCGTCGTGGAAGTTCCGCACGACGACCACCGATCTCGAGCGCCTGTGGGCCAAGATCCCGACGGTGCGTCGGTGACCGTGATCCTCGAGCCCACCCGCAACGCCTGGGTGCCGCTGTCGGCCTGGCTCCAGTCACGTGGTGCCACGGTCATCTTGGTGCCGCCCGAGCAGTCGGCCGACCTGCGCGACTACTACAACAAGCACACCAAGACCGACCGGTTGGACTCAAAGGTGCTGGCTCGT
>PMPX01000246.1 GCA_003169235.1 Acidimicrobiaceae bacterium
GCCCGCGTCGTGGTCATCGGCGGTGGCGTGATCGGGACCTCGACCGCGTACCACCTGGCCCGCCTCGGGTGGGCCGACATCCTCCTGCTCGAACAGGGACAACTCTCGTGCGGCACGACGTGGCACGCCGCGGGCCTCCTCGGCCAACTCCGGGCGACGGAATCGGGCACCCGCCTCGTGCAGTACTCCGCCCGGCTCTACGGCGAGCTCGAGGCGGAGACGGGCCTGGCCACCGGCCTCAAGCGGTGTGGCGGCGTCACGGTGGCGCGTACGCCGGAGCGGATGGTCCAACTCCGCCGGACGGCGGCCACGGCGGAGGCCTACGACCTCGAATGCGAGCTGCTCAACCCTCGCCAGGCCCTCGAGCGTTACCCCATCCTCCGAACCGACGATCTGCTCGGTGCCCTCTGGCTGCCCGGCGACGCCACCGTCAATCCGGTCGATGTGCCCGCCTCACTCGCCCGCGGGGCCCGCCAGCGCGGCTNNCACTCGGCCGAGCACTTCTACGTGGTGACCGAAGCCATTGAGGGCGTCCATCGTGACCTGCCCATCCTGCGCGACCCCGACGGGTACACGTACGTGAAGGAGGAGGTGGGCGGGCTCGTCGTCGGCGGATTCGAGCCGACGGCAAAGCCCTGGGTCGCTCCCGACGCGTTGCCATACCCGTTCGAGTTCCAGCTCCTCGAGGAGGACTGGGAGCACTTCAGCATCCTCATGGAATCGGCCGTCCACCGGATCCCCGCCCTGCAACAGACCGGGCTCAAGAAGCTCTACAACGGTCCCGAGAGCTTCACGCCCGACAATCAATTCATCCTGGGCGAAGCACCCGACCTCGGAGGCTTCTTCGTCGGGGCCGGGTTCAATTCTGTCGGCATCGCGTCGGGCGGGGGTGCCGGCCGAGCCCTCGCCGAGTGGATCGTCGAGGGAGAGCCGACCGGGGACCTCGTCGCCGTCGATATTCGGCGTTTCGCCCCGTTCAACGCCAACAACCGTTGGCTGCGGGACCGGGTCGGCGAGGTCCTCGGCCTCCACTACGCGGTGCCCTGGCCGAACCGGGAGCTGGCGACGGCCCGTCCGTTCCGGCGGTCCCCCTTCCATCACCTGCTCGCCGGCAAAGGGGCCGTCTTCGGTTCGAAGATGGGCTGGGAGCGGCCCAACGTCTTCGCGCCGGCCGGCCGACCAGCCGAGCTGGACTACACCTGGGGCCGTCCGGAGTGGCTCGCGTGGTCGGCGGCGGAGCAGACGGCAACCCGCCAGCATGTTGCCGTCTTCGACGAGACGTCCTTCGGCAAGCTCCTGGTGGTCGGTCGTGATGCCGAGACGGTGCTCCAGCGCCTTTGCACCGCGGACGTGGCCGTCGAGCCGGGACGGGCCGTGTACACCGGGATGCTGAACGAGCGCGCCGGCTACGAGGCGGACGTGACCGTCACCCGCCTCACACCGGACCGGTTCCTGCTCGTGACGAGTGCGGCCTCGCCGGTGCGCGACGCGGCGTGGATCGAGCGCCATCGCCACGCCGGGGAGCACGTCAGCGTGGTCGACGTGTCCTCGGCGTCTGCAGTGCTCGGCGTCATGGGTCCAGCGTCACGCGAGCTGCTGGGACGACTTGGTTCGACCGACCTGTCCGACGGGGCGTTCCCCTTCTCGACCAGCCGCGAGATCGCCCTCGGCTACGCCACGGTGCGGGCCACCCGGATCACGTACGTGGGCGAGCTCGGCTGGGAGCTCTACGTCCCGACGGAGTTCGCCGTCGGTGTCTACGAGGACCTGGTCGCCGCCGGTGCCGACCTCGGCCTGGTCGACGCCGGCTATTACGCCATCAACAGCCTCCGCCTCGACAAGGGGTACCGGGCCTTCGGCACCGACCTCACCCCGGAGCACACCCCGCTCGAGGCCGGACTGCGCTTCACCTGCAAGCTCGCGACCCCGATCGACTTCGTGGGCAGGGCCGCCCTCGAGTCGGCCATCGCGGTGGGGCCCCGACGGCGCCTTGTCTCATTTCGGGTCGGAGACCCGGCGGCCATGCTGTGGGGCGGTGAGCTCGTGCTCCACGACGGCGAGCCGGCTGGCCAGGTGACCTCGGCGGCGTGGTCGGCCACCTGCGGGGCGGCTGTCGGTCTCGCCTACGTCTGGCGACGGGACCGTGGCCCCGTCCGGGCCGCCGACCTCGCCGGCGGGAACTGGGAGGTCACGGTGGGCGACGCGGTGGCATCTCTCGAGGTGCAGACAGGCGCGTTCTACGACCCGACTTCGGCTCGGGTCAGGGGCTGAGCCCGCGCTCACGTGCCGTCCCTCGGCGCGCCCGATGGCGCCGGGTTTTCGAGCGTCGCGCTCGGGGTAGAGCAAGGGGTGAGGGAGGCTGCGCAATGCACAGCAAGCGGCAGGAACTCTTGGGTTCAGCGAACAGGCGGGTGCGGAGGGCACGGACGACCACGGGGAGGATCGTGGTCTCCGCCCTCGGCTTCGGGGTGGCTTACTACTTCGACGTGGAGAACGGCGGCGCCCGACGCGCAAAGCTGCGACAGGTGCTGCGGCAAAGTGCCCGCAGGGTTGCCGCGGCGCTCGCATCCCCGGTCGGGGACCCGCCGCCGGACCTGCCTCGCGCGCTCCGGGGGATCGGCAACCATGGGCCGGCGTCGCGTACGGCCGAGACCGTGCGGGGGGCCGCTCGGTAGGCGGCGACCTCGCGCCCGGCTGTTCGGACGCCCTGGTAGAACGGCACATTCCGGGCACGGCCCTCACGGCGGCGCAGCCTCGACCCGAGTCCTCCGGTGGAGGTGCGGCCGGTAACGTAGCCCGGATGTGCCCGAACGACACTGGCGGCGGCGATTCGTGCCGCCGTGGCTCGCACTCGGTGACGCATGACTGAGCAGCTCGGAGCAGATGCCGTGAGCGTGGAGGAACCGGGTCCGCCGGCGCCCGAGCCCGTCTCAGAACCCTCGTCCCGGACGCGCTGGTGGTGGGTGCCGGGCGCCATCACGGTGATCACGATCGCCACGGTCATCGTCGTCACGCTCTCGCAGCTCCACCCGAGCATGCTGCTCACGGACACGACCACGACCGGCGGCGACACGGGCGCGCACATCGCAATGCCCAAGTACCTCGAGACGCTCCTGAGCCACGGTCATCTGACAGGGTGGGACCCGGGCTGGTACGACGGCCTCCCCCTCTACACCTTCTACTTCACCATTCCGGATCTGTTCATCGCCATCGGCGGGTGGGTCATTCCCTATGACGTGGCCTTCAAGTTGGGCACGATCCTCGGGTCGGTGATGCTCCCGGTCTGCGCGTGGGCCTGCGGCCGCTTCTTCCGGCTACGCCCTCCGATTCCGGCGATCCTGGCCGCCGCCACGCTGCCGTTCCTCTTCGATTACACGTTCACCATTTACGGCGGCAACCTGTTCTCGACACTGGCGGGGGAGTACGCCTTCTCCTTCAGCCTGTCCCTGGCCGTGCTCTTCCTCGGCCTCTTCGCCTGCTCCGTGCGGGAGGGCAGGTACCGCGGGTGGGCGGCCGTCGTGCTCGCGGTGTGCGTCCTGTCCCACATTGTGCCCGCCATGTACGCGCTGGGGGGTGCCGTCATCCTGACCGTTCTGGAGCTGCTCCCGGCCCGGTGGGGCATCGCGGACGCACAGCTCCTGGTCTGGCGCGACGACCGAGCCACGGAGCAGGTCCCGCGGTCCCGCACCTTGTGGTGGGCCGGCTCCACCGTGGGGATCGGGTTGCTGCTCTCGGGGTGGTGGCTGGTTCCCTTCGGGCTGGAGCACGCCTATTCGACCTCCATGGGCTATACGAACGTGGAGGGTTGGGCCCAGTACTTCCGTGAGGCCGACACCTGGGCGCTCGTCCTCGCCGGCATCGGGGCCGTGTCGGCCTTCGTCATCCGCAGTCGGTTCGGCATCACGGTCACCCTGCTCGGCATCATCTCGGCCCTGGCCACCGCGCTCGATCCACAGGGGAGCCTGTACAACGTCCGCCTCCTCCCGCTCTGGTTCATCTCCGTGTACCTGATGGCGGCCTGGACCTTCGGGACGGCGTGCATCGCCATCGCGGAGTCGTGGCGCCGGATGCGGGCCGAACGCTGGGCGGATCAGGCCGAATCACCGCCATGGGAGGACAGACCACCGGTCCAGGGCACATGGGAGGAGCAGCGAGCGCCCGGTGACGTCGCCGCCGACCCGGGTCATGTCTTCACCCCGCGGCGCCCTCCTTCGCCCCGCTGGGCTCCGGCGGCAGTCAGCGGCGCGGTGTTGGGCCTGATAGCGGTACTCCTCATCGTCGTCCCACCATTCGTCGTGCAGCCGTCATCGTTGGTGCACACGGGGCCCAACGAAGTCACGAACTGGTCGGCCTTCAACTACGAGGGCTATGAGGGGCAGGCGTCATATCCGGAGTACCGGTCGATCATGCAGACCATGGAGGCGGTCAGCAAGCGCTACGGATGTGGGCGCGCCATGTGGGAGTACAGCGCCAGCGAGAACCGGTTCGGTACGCCTGAAGCACTCATGCTGTTGCCGTACTGGACCAACGGATGCATCGACTCCATGGAGGGCCTGCTCTTCGAGTCCTCGGCCACGACTCCGTACCACTTCCTGGACCAGGCCGAGCTGTCCGAGTCGCCGTCCGATCCGGAGGTGGGGCTTCCGTACGGCCCGCTCGACGTCACCCGCGGCGTGCAGCACCTGCAGCTGCTCGGGGTCAAGTACTTCATGGCCGAGACCCCACAGGTGGAGCAGGAGGCCAATGTCGACCCCGCCCTGAAGCTCGTCGCCACCACGGGGCCGTGGACGTACGACGACAACGGCGCCGAGGCCCACGCCACGTGGGACATCTATGTCGTGAAGGACTCCGCGCTGGTCACACCCCTGCGCAACGACCCCGTCGTGCTCTCAGGAGTGAAGCCGTCGCCCTCCAGCTGGCTCAACCCGTCGGTGGCCTGGTACGACGACCCGGCGCGATGGAACGTCGAGCTCGCGCAGAGTGGCCCGGCGTCGTGGCCCCGTAGTTCGGTGAAGGACATTCACCCGACCGTCAAGCACGTCGGGACGACCCGAGTGACGGCAGTGACGCAGACCGACTCGTCCGTCTCCTTCCACGTCTCGCGTGTCGGAACTCCCGTGCTGGTCAAGGTCTCCTATTTCCCCAACTGGAGTGCCAACGGTGCGGACGGTCCATGGCGAGTCACACCAAACCTCATGGTGGTGGTCCCGACCAGCCATGACGTCACGCTCGCCTACGGGCGGTCCACGGCCAACGACGTCGGCCAACTGGCAACCCTGCTCGGCCTTGTCGCTCTCGTCGTGATGTTCGTGATGCCGTCGGTCCGGCGATGGAGGCTCAGGGCGAGAGCTTGAGTCGCGCCGAGCCGGCCCAGGTCAATGACCCTGCCGGCGGCTCTGATAAGACAAAAGGGACACAATCTGTCTAATATGTCCCACGATGACGGCGACACTGCAGGCCGCAACTCCCGGTGCCGACTTCGACGCCCAGCTGGCGCGCCCGTTCAGCCCGACGGAGGAGCGCATCCTCGTCGCCGCCCTGGGTCTGATCGGCCGGCGCGGGGTGAAGCGTCTCGGTATGGGGGAGATCGCCGAGTCGGCGGGGGTCTCGCGCGGCACCCTCTACCGCTATTTTCCGAGCAAGGACCAGGTGCTGACCGCCGCCGCCGCCTACGACGAGCGTCGTTTCAGCCTGGGGCTCGACGAGGTCCTCGCCACCACTCGGGCTCCCGAGGAGCAGATCGGTGCCTTCATGGCCTACGCGTTCGACTTCATACGGTCCCACCCGTGTCGTCCCCTCTTCGAGTCCGAGCCGGGTTTCGTCATGGGCTACCTGCTGGAACACCTGCCCTCGCTGCGGGCGGAGCTGGTGCTGCGTCTCGGCGATGCCTTCGACACCGTGCCCGCGGTGGTGGCGGGCGCGCTCGACCGTGAGCAGCTGGTCGACGTCGTCGTCCGCCTGTTCGCAGCCAGCTGGATCATCCCCGAGTCCGACGACCCCACCCTCGTCCAGTCCATCAATTGCATCCTTCAGATCACGTCCGGATAACAGGGGGACACCCAATGGAAACCGAAACCACAATGGCCGCAGACGAAGGGAACCCGCTCAACGGCATGGATCCCGAGATGGCCGCCCACCCGCAGCCGGTCTTCAAGCTCATGCGCGACGACATGCCGGTGATGGAGATGGACATGGGCTCCGGCCGGGGCGTGTTGCTGTCACGCAAGCTGGAGATCGACCAGGCCCTGCGTCACCCGGAGATCTTCTCGTCCAACATGGACGCCGTGGACCTCAAGAACAAGCGGCCCATGATCCCGCTGCAAATCGACCCCCCAGAGCACAAGAAATTCCGCAAGCTCCTCGACCCCATCTTCGCCCCCCGCCAGATGGCCCTGCTCGAGGAGTCGATCACCCGGACCGTCAACGAGCTGATCGACGGGTTCATCGACCGGGGTGAGGTGGACTTCGCCAAGGAGTTCTCGATCCCCTTCCCCTCACAGGTGTTCCTGACCCTGCTGGGTCTTCCTCTCGACGAGCTGGACCGGTTTCTCGTCATGAAGGACGGGATCATCCGTCCCGACCACGTGACGGGGAAGCCCTACGGGTCCAAGGCGGCGAACGACTACCAGCAGAAGGTCGCCGACTCGGTCTACGAGTACTTCGACGAGATCCTCGACCAGCGCGAGGTGGAGCGGCGTGACGACCTGCTTTCGCACTTCCTCGGTGCGGAGGTCGAGGGCGACCGGCTCAGCCGCGAGGACATCCTCGACATCTGCTTCCTCTTCCTGATCGCCGGGCTGGACACGGTGACCGACTCGCTCGACTGCTTCTTCGTGTATCTGGCACGCCATCCCGATCACCGCCATCAACTTGTCGAGCAGCCCGACATCCTGCCGAGTGCGATCGAGGAGTTGTTGCGTTGGGAGACACCGGTGCCCGGTGTCGCCCGCGTCGCCATGGCAGACGTCGAGGTGGGTGGATGCCCGATCAGCAAGGGGGAACGCGTCAGCCCGTTGCTCGGCGCGGCCAACACCGACCCGGCCGAGTTCCCCGATCCGGAGCTGGTGGATTTCCGCCGAAACCCGAACCGGCACCGGGCCTTCGGTGGAGGGCCGCACCGCTGCCTGGGATCCCACCTGGCCCGGATGGAGCTGCGGGTGGCCTTCGAGGAGTGGCTGAAGCGGATCCCGGACTTCCGGATCGCCGAGGGTGCCGAGGTGACCTGGGCCGGTGGCCAGGTGCGCGGCCC
>PMPX01000057.1 GCA_003169235.1 Acidimicrobiaceae bacterium
CAACGTCTGCCAGACGGCCACCGGCACGACCAGCCCGATCAACGTCACCTGCCTCACCATCGGCGACAGCTACACCTTTACCGTCACCGCCAGCAACGGCGTCGGGACCGGGCCGGCCTCGGGCGCGTCGAGCCCGGTGACCCCCGAGGCCACCGTGCCGGGGGCTCCCACCGGGGTCTCCGCCACGCCGGCCAACGCCTCGGCCAGCGTCAGCTTCANNGGCCTCACCAACGGCGACAGCTACACCTTCACGGTCACCGCCACCAACGGCGTCGGCACCGGACCGGCCTCGGGCGCGTCGAACGCGGTCACTCCGGCCGCCGGTCCGATCCCGCCCGCCCCTCCGGCAGGCGCCACCTCGTCGCAGGGCGCCTCGTCGGCCTCACCATCCGGCACGGCGACCGCAAGCGTCAATGGGCTCACGGCCACGGGCACCGGCGTGGGCGCCCTCACCGTGGCCACCTACTCGGGGAACCCCGTGGCGGGCACGGTCTCGGGTGGGACCGGGGTGTACTTCGACGTGGCACTGACCCCGGGCAGTGCGTTCAGCTCGTTGACCATCACCATCTCGGACCTGGGTCCGGATGGCCAGTCGATCGACTGGTGGAACGGCAGCGCTTGGGTCCCGTTCAGCGACCAGGTGTACGACGCCTCGACGCACTCGGTGACCATCACGGTCAGCTCCACGACATCGCCGACCGCGGCCCAGCTGACCGGGACCGTGATTGCCGTGTCGAGCAATCCGGCTCCGTCGACGGGCTATTGGGAAGTGGCGAGCGACGGTGGGATCTTCACCTTCGGTGGTGCCGGCTTCTACGGCTCCGAGGGTGGCAAGCCGCTCAACGCCCCGATCGTCGGCATCGCGGCGACTCCCGACGGCCGGGGCTACTGGGAAGTGGCGTCGGACGGCGGCATCTTCGCCTTCGGCGACGCCCGGTTCTACGGCTCCGAGGGAGGCAAGCCGCTCAACAAGCCGATCGTCGGCATTGCGGTGACCCCTGACGGCAGCGGCTACTGGGAAGTGGCCAGCGACGGCGGCATCTTCAGCTTCGGCGACGCCAAGTTCTACGGCTCCCAGGGCGGCAAGCCGCTCAACCAGCCGATCGTCGGGATCGCCACCACCGCCACGGGCGACGGCTACTGGGAGGTCGCCAGCGACGGCGGCATCTTCAGCTTCGGCGACGCCGGCTTCCTCGGCTCCCAGGGTGGCAAGCCGCTCAACAAGCCGATCGTCGGGATCGCCGGGGCATAGCGGGACATGGCCGTCGACGACATCGCCATTGAGGTTCCGGCCCCACGGACGCCGTCCGTGGGGCCGGAAACCCGGCCCGACGCCGCCCGCCTGGAAGCGGTCGAGGTCTCCGCCTGGTTCGGTGACACCCAGGTCCTCGACGATGTCTCGCTGTCGGTCCCGCCCGCATCGGTCACCGCCCTCATCGGGCCCTCCGGCTGCGGCAAGTCGACGTTCCTGCGCATCTTGAACCGGATGCACGAGTCCGTGCTCGGCGCGAAGCTGGCCGGTGAGGTCCTCCTCGACGGCGACGACATCTACGCGCCGGGCCATCGGCTGACCGACGTGCGCCGCCAGATCGGCATGGTCTTCCAGAAGCCGAACCCCTTCCCGGCCATGTCCATCGCGGACAACGTGGCCGCCGGTCTGGCGCTCACCAGCACCAAGGTCAGCAAGGCGGACCGTGCCGACCTCGTGGAGTCCAACCTCATCCGAGCCGGTCTCTGGGACGAGGTGAAGGATCGCCTGACGCGCCCGGGCGCCGCCCTCTCGGGTGGCCAGCAGCAGCGACTCTGTATCGCCCGGGCGCTCGCCGTGCAGCCCAAGGTGCTGTTGATGGACGAGCCCTGTTCGGCCTTGGACCCGACGTCGACCCGCCGGATCGAGGACACGATCGAGGAGCTGCGCAGCCAGGTGACCATCGTGATCGTCACGCACAACATGCAGCAGGCCGCCCGCGTCTCCGAGCAGGCGGCGTTCTTCCTGGCCGAACAGGGGACGCCGGGGGCCATCGTCGAGTCGGGCCCGACCGAGTCCCTGTTCGACAACCCCCGGGACCCGCGCACCGCGGACTACGTCCACGGCCGGTTCGGATGACCGTCGATCTCATCCCCCCCGTCGGCGCCGGCCGGCAGGCCGTGCCGCGCAAGCTCACGTCGGTGCGCGAGCGTTCGGACCGCGTCTTCCACGGCACGGCCGGAGGGATCGGCATGGTGGTCCTCGCGATCACCGCCGGCATCGGCCTCTACCTCGGCTACCAGGCCATCCCGACGCTGCGCCACTACGGGCTCTCCTTCTTCACCCAGACGCAGTGGCTGCCCGAGCTCGACCGTATCGGCATCGCCGCCGTGCTCGTGGGCACGGCGGAGGTCGCGCTGGTCGCCATGGTGGTCAGCTTTCCGCTTGCCCTGGGTCTGGCGCTCTTCGTCTCGGACTACGCGCCGAAGTGGGCGAAGTCCTGGCTCGTCTCCGCCGTCGACCTGATGGCGGCGGTGCCCAGCATCATCTACGGCCTCTGGGGGTTCTTCCTGCTGCAGCCCCACGCCATCCTCGTGGCCCGTTGGCTCAGCCAGTACCTGGCGTGGATCCCCATCTTCAAGGTCGACACCGACCCGAACGCAGCCATCTGGCAGCAGTCCCGCTACACCAGCTCGGTGTTCATCGCCGGCCTGGCGGTGGCCATGATGACGATCCCTCTGGCCACCGCGGTCATGCGGGCCGTGTTCGACCAGGCGCCGATCGGTGAGCGCGAAGCCGCCATGGCCCTGGGCGGCACGCGCTTCGGGGTGGCGCGCACCGTGGTCCTGCCCTTCGGCAAGGGCGGCATCATCGGTGGCACCATGCTGGCTCTCGGGCGGGCGCTGGGGGAGACCGCCGCGGTGCTGATCATCATCTCGCCCGAGTACGTGATCAAGCCGAGGATCCTCGAAGCCGGGACGCAAACCGTCTCGGCACTGATCGCCGGGAACTTCGGCAACGCCACCAAGTCCCAGTTGACCGCGCTCCTGGCCGCGGGCTTCGTCCTCTTCGTCATCACCCTCGGCGTGAACAGCGCGGCGGCCGTCATCATCCGGCGCAGCCGCAGCGGACTGGCCACGGAGGCCTGACGTGGGCACCTCGACGACCCTCGGAGGAGTCGCGACGCTCGACGAGCGCGCCGATGAGGCGCCCGGATCCTCCACGGGCGAACCCGTCGAGGCCAGTGGCGGCGCGCCCGAAGTCCCGGGGGTGCCGCCCGTCGCCAAGCGTCGGCCGCGCCGGGTCCGGGCGCGGACGGTCGACGACTGGCTCTCCCTGGGTGGCTCGGTGCTGGCCTCCTTCGCCCTGCTCTACGTCGGCTACCTGCATCTGCTGGACCTCAGCGGCGTTGTCGGCTTCGCCGTCTGCTGGTACTTCGTCTTCCTTGCCGTCTACGGGACCGTCGTGGCGATCGCCAACCCCCGCCACATCGTCGTGGAACGCCTCGTGACCGCCACCCTGTACCTGGTCGCTGCGCTCGTCATCTTCGCCTTGGCCTCGACGGTCGTCTACACCTTCGTCCAGGGCTGGCCGGCCTTCCGCCACCTCAACTTCTTCACTCACGACATGGCCGGCGTGTCGAGCGCGGCGCCGCTGACACAGGGGGGCATCCTCCACGCCATCGTGGGCACGCTCATCATGGTGGGAATCGCCGTGGTCGTCGCAGTGCCGCTCGGCATCGGCACTGCCGTCTACATGACCGAGGTGAGGGGACCTGGCTCGCACCTGATCCGCACTGTGGTCGAGGCCATGACGGCGCTGTCGGACATTCTGGCGGGACTGTTCGTCTACGCCTTGCTGGTCGTGGGCTTCGGCCTCGGCAAGACGGGGCTGGCTGCCGCCATCGCCATCGCGGTGACCATGCTCCCCCTGGTCGCCCGGGCCTCGGAGGTGGCGCTGCGGATCGTCCCGGGGAGCCTGCGCCAGGCGAGCGAGGCCCTGGGGGCCACGCACTGGAAGACGACGTGGAAGGTCGTGCTCCCGAGCGCACGGGCCGGACTGGTGACGGCCGGGATCCTGGCCGTCGCCCGGGGCATCGGGGAGACGGCGGTCGTTCTGGTCACGACGGGGGCCACGAGCTTCTTCAACGCCAACCCGGTTTCGGAGCCCATGACCTCCCTGCCCCTCTTCATCTTCACGTCGTACCAGACCCACCAGCCGCTGGCGCTGACCCGTGCCTTCGGGGCGGCCAGCGTGCTGCTGGCCATGGTGCTCCTGCTTTTCGTGGTGGCCCGATGGATCGTGCGCGACAAGAGCGGACGTCCGGGCAGTCGGCTGCTGGTCGTCCAGCGTTTCTTCATCCGCGACGTGGATGACCCGGCGGAGGAGCGGTGAGGCGCGCGCTGTCGGTCGCCCGTGCCGCGCTCGTTGCCGCGGTCGCGCTGAGCCCGCTGGTCGGCGCGGTCGGTCAGGCGGGTGCCGCCACCCCCCTCCAGATCAACGGCTCGGGCTCGAGTTGGGCGGCCAACGCCATCAACCAATGGGTGCAGGACGTCTACACCGCGGGCGTGCAGGTCACGTTCAACCCAGACGGTGACTCCCAGGGGCGGCAGGACTTCGCCAACAAGGTCTCGGACTTCTCCGTCACCGCCGACGGCTTCCAGGGCTTCGACTCGACGACCGGGGTCTCCGACACCTCGAACGGCCGGTCCTACGCCTACCTGCCGGTGGCGGCCGGTGGCACCTCGTTTCCCTACCAGATCAAGTTCGACGGCACCCAGGTCGAGAACCTGCGCCTCTCCGGGCAGACCCTGGCCAAGATCTTCACCAACCAGATCACGAACTGGGACGACCCCGAGATCACCAAGGACAACAACGGGGTCCAGCTTCCCTCAATCCCCATCGTCCCGGTGGTCCAGTCCGAGGGTTCGGGTGCCACACAACAGCTGACCGACTACTTCGCCACGGAGTACCCGAGCATCTGGGACCCGTTCGCGGGTCAGTCGGGGCCGACGGAGTACTTCCCCCGGCAGGGCGACCAGATCGCCCAGAACGGATCGACCGGGGCCATGAACTACATCGCGTCGTCGGCGGCCAACGGCTCCATCGGCTACGTCGAGTACTCCTATCCGCTCAGCGTCGGGTACCCCGTGGCCAAGGTGCTGAACAGCGGCGGCTACTACACGCTCCCGACGCAGTACAACGTGGCGATCGCGCTGGAACAGGCGCAGATCAACATGGACCCGTCCTCTCCCGACTACCTGCTGCAAACGCTCACCAACGTCTACACCGATCCCGATCCGCGGACGTACCCCCTGTCGTCCTACGTCTACATGATCGAGCCGACCGGTGGTCCGGGAGTCGCCCCGAACGACCCGAGCGAGACCAGTGGCAAACGTCAGTCGATCGCCGACTTCGAGTACTACTCAATCTGTCAGGGCCAGAGCCAGATCGGGGGCATCGGCTATTCGCCGTTGCCCGTGAACCTGGTCGAAGCGGCGTTCAGCCAGATCCAGAAGCTCCAGCAGGCCGACCCGAGCGTGGACCTGACGAACCTGAACATCCAGACCTGTAACGAGCCGACCTTCGTGCCGGGTCAGCCGAACGTCAATTACCTGACCACGATCGCTCCGCAACCGCCCGCCTGTGACCAGCAGGGCGTTGGGCCCTGCGCAGCCGGAGTCACACCGAATGGCCTCGGGTCGACGCCGACGCAGTCCGGGAGCTATCCGGGCACCCACGCCGGGTCCTCGGGTGGGACCGCGGCCGCGGGTTCGGCCGCGGCGGCCGGCAGCAAGGCGACAACGACGACGCGGCCCGGCCAGGCCGGCACGTCAGCCGCCTCGGCGGGCACGACAACCGGTCCGGCCGGGGGAGCGGGGGGATCAGCCGTCGCTGCGGTCGCCGCGGCATCGGACAACCGGCCGCCGCTGGAGTCCACCCTCTTGCCGGGCCGCGGGCTGTCCTCGGCGGGGTGGGTCGTGCTGTTCGTCGGTGGCGGCCTCCTGCTCGTCTTCGCCGTCCCCATCTTCATCGGGTACCGCCGGGCGCGCCGGCGCCAGGAGGAGGGGACGTGAGGAGGCTCTCGCCGTTCGCCGCGGCCGCCGTCGTCGCGTGCCTCGTCCTCAGTGGCCTCTCGGGCCCGCTGCGCCCAGCCACCGCGGCCACGGGCAGTCACGCCTCGAGCGCGCCGGCCTTCACCCAGACCGAGACCATCTCGCGGAGCTTCCTCTCGGGCGGCCAGGAGACCGTCGCCGACACCCGCACGGTGACGCTCGACGTCAGCCAGACCACCAACTTGCAGGGCCGGCAGGAAGTCGGCGTGTCGTGGTCCGGAGCGCACCCGACCGGCGACATCGTCCCCGACCCGAACTCTTCCGCCGGGGAGTACGAGGAGTACCCCTTCGTGCTCCTCGAATGCCGCGGGACGGCGAGCGGCAGTGACCAGGTGAGTCCCGAGACCTGTTGGACCCAGGACTCGAACTCCCGGTATCAGGGGGGAGTCTCCTACGAGCCGTACCAGCTCGACCAGTACGCGGCGTCGCCGGGAGCGGCCGTCGTGAACGAGCCGTCCCCGCTTCCCTCGGCGACGGAGGAGCCGTACTGCCAGACGGACGAGACCGGTGGCAACGGGACGCCGGTGCGGTATTGGGTGCCCTGGCTGGCGGCGGACGGGACGGTCTACGACGGCGGCCAGGCCGGCTACTGCGGCGAACCACCCGAGGCGACGAACGGTCAGACTGCGGCGTTGCCGAGCAACGAGACCTACGGCGTGACCGGACTCGACGGCACCGGGAGCACCGAGTTCGACATGTTCGACGCGACCGAGAACGCCACGCTCGGTTGCTCGGCCAGCGTCGCCTGCTCGCTCGTCGCCGTCCCGATCATGGGCATCGATTGCGACGCCGACGCGTCACCGGCACCGTCGGCGACCGATCTCGCCAATTGCGAGGCGGGCGGGGCCGTTCCCGCGGGGTCGTTGGCCATCGGGAGCCCGCCCGACTTCCCGTACAACCTCACCGTGAGCGGGGGCCTGTGGTGGAGCCCGTCGAACTGGCGCAACCGCATCACCGTCCCGCTCAGCTTCGCCTCGACGCAGAGCTCGTGTCCCATCGTGAGCTCCAACAGCACCATTGACGTCTACGGCTCCGAGAGCCTGCTGCAGGCAACGTCCCAGTGGGAGCCGTACTTCTGCCTGGGTCAGGACAAGGACACGTTCACCTTCAACCATGTGAGCGAGAGCGAGCCCCAAGCCCGGAACCAGGTGGCAACGGGTACGGCCGCCGCGGCCTTCACCAGCGAGGCCCAGCCACTGGGTTATGGAAAGCCGGTGGTGAATGCGCCGGTGGCGGTCACCGGGTTCACCATCTCGTTCTCCATCGACGGGACGAACGGCGACCCCGTCACCACGCTCAAATTGACGCCCTTGCTCCTGGCCAAGTTGCTGACCAACTCGTATCCCGTGTTCCAGAAGGACCAGGGCGACCCCGGGCTGACCGGCAACCCGCTCAACATCACCGACGACCCCGAGTTCGAGGCGCTCAACCCCGGGATCCCCAAGATCGGGGTCGGCGCCTTCTCGGCGTCCGAGCTCACCTCCCTGTCGGAGAGCTCGGACGTGATTCAGGCGCTCACCACCTACGTCACTGACGACCCGACGGCTCGGGCCTGGCTCGACGGCACGAACTCGGGCGAGCCGTCGGTCTGCAACAGCGCGGGCGCCTACCAGGCCGGTGCGAACGGCGTGTGCCCTGCCATGGTCGTGAACCCCGCCTACAAGGGCATTGCGCTGCCGGTCGACCAGTGGCCCCTGCTCTCGACCTGGCAGTCGACGGCCTACGCCGCCAACCCGGAGGTGCAGTACTGCCTGCAGACCTCCCCCGAGCCCTTCGACAACATCCTGGCGGCCCCGCTGGGGAACCTGGAGGACGTCAGCGAGTCGATGCAGTTCCACCACGCCAACTCGACGACCACCTGCAAGCCCGACGCGCCCGGGGTGCCGAACTCCCTGTCGGGCACGGGCACCCAGTCCGTCGGGAGCTACTTCATGCTCGGGCTGACCCCCTTGGCCGACGACGACCGCTACGACCTGCAGGCCGCGTCGCTCCAGACGACCCCCGGCACCTTCGTGGCGCCCGACAACGCCTCGTTGGAGGCCACCACCGATCTGCTCCAGCCCGATCCCACCAGCGGCACCTGGCCGATCCCCTACGGCCAGTTCGAGACGAGCGCCGGGACGTCGGCGTACCCGGGCACGTTGGTCGTCTACGCCGCCGTTCCCACCAGCGGCCTGCCGTCCACCGTCGCTACCGACTACGCCGATCTGCTCACCTTCGCGGCCGGGACGGGTCAGACGCCCGGTGAGGGTGTGGGGCAGCTCCCGCCGGGGTACCTCCCGCTCACCGCGGCCGATGGTCTCGGCGGACTCGCCGCCTACACGCTGGCCGCCGCGACCGATGTGGCCGCGCAGAACGGCCAGGTGCCCCCGTTGACCACCGCGTCGGGATCTCCGGGCGGTGGAGGCGGGTCTTCCGGGGGGTCGGGAACGTCTGCCGCGTCGGCCTCCTCCGCGTTCGGCGCGGCCGCCTTCGGCGGCAACGGTGCGTTCATCGGCGCGCTGTTCGGGTCGTCCGGCAGCCTGGCGGCCAACAGCACGACGTCGCCCGCCGCTGAGGCGGCGGCCGCCAAGGTGCACACCATCAAGATCGGCTTCATCCGGCTCCCCACCATGTCGGACACGGTCCTGTGGATCCGTGGGCTGCCCGTCGGGTTCACCCTGACCCTGGCCCTGCTGGTGGCGCTCACCGCGCTCACCTCGCTCTTCCTCGGCCGCCGCCGACGGCGATGGTGATCGGCGACGTGTCGGCCCCGCCCGAGGAGGTGGCCGCCCCGGAGGTGCCCGCCGAGGCCGAAGCGGGGGAGGGGGTCGACGCGCCGGAGGAGCCGGAGGCGCAGGCACAGGCGGACGAGACCCAGCCCTCACGCCCTGCCGCACCGACCGAGGGGCCACCGAGGCCGAGCGCGCTGGTGATCGTGCTGGCGTTCGTCCTCTTCGCCAGCGTCGTGGTCGCCTTCCTGGGGGTGTTCGCCTTCGGGTTGAGCGGGCTGCAGGAGCACCGGAGCCAGCAGCAGCTCTACGCTCGATTCCGCGGCCTGCTCGCCCCGGCCAGCCTGGTCGCCCCCAGCACCGGAGGTGTCATCCCCGCCGATACCCCGGTGGCACTGCTCAACGCCCCGGCGGCGGGGATCCACGACGTCGTGGTCGTGGAGGGCACGTCGTCGGGCGATCTCCTCCAGGGCCCCGGGCACCTGGCCGACACCCCGCTCCCGGGTCAGGGCGGCGAGGCGGTCCTGGTGGGCAAGAGCACGACGGCCGGGGCCCCCTTCGCCGACCTGGCCCGGCTCCGCAAGGGTGATCTGTTGACGGTGCGCACCGGCCAGGGACTGTTCCGGTTCACGGTCGAAGGCCTGCTGGCGCCGGGCACCCACCAGCCGGCGATCCGGGCCAACCGGGGCCGCCTCGTGCTCGTCACCTCGGCCGGAGCCGGAGGGGTGGGGGGCCTGGAGCCGTCCCAGACGGTCGGCATCGAGGCCACGCTGAAGGGCAAGGCCGTGGTCGCGCCGCCGCACCGCCCCGAGAAGGTGCCGCTGTCCGACGTGCCGGGACAGAGCGACCCCGCCGCCTGGCCCTTCGTGGGTCTGTGGCTGGGCGGCCTCGTGGTCGCCTCGGCGGCGGTCTGGTGGCTCTGGGCGCGTCTTGGGATCCTGCGGACCTGGCTCATCGGGGCACCCGTGCTCCTCGCCCTCCTGTGGGGCCTGAGCAACGAGGCCATGCGCCTGCTGCCGAACACCTACTGAGGGCGGCGCCCGGGCCGTCGGTCGGGACGGTCCCACCGGCGCCGCCGCCCGCCCCTTAGCGTGACGTCCGACATGGGGTGTCCGGGAGAACGGGGCGCGGGTACGTCAGCGAGCTGCACGTGGTCGGCATCGTCACGCTGGCCGTCGTGACCGGCGCCCTCGCGCTCGTCGGGTGGTCCATCCGACCGGAATCGGGTGGCTTCCCCAGCGTGCCGTCCGACCTCGGCGTCCTCGTCGTCTCGCCGCCCACCGCCCATCTCACCGAGGACCTCACGCTGTCGCCCGGCGGCGGGGCCACGCTGCAGCTGCTGGACCTCGACGTGACGGCGGGCTCCTGGACGATCGACCTCAACTTCATCGGCGCCGGCCAGTGTGCACCCCGTCGTCGTACGTCCTGGGGCTGGACGGCGGGGGTGCACTGGAGACCGTGCCGACGCACCACCAGAGGGTCACCCATCCCCAGATCGCGACCGTCGGGACCGCCTACGACGCGACCGAGGTCCGGAGCAGCGGCGCCATCTACCTGAAGGTGTGCTGGTCCTCCGACGCCCCGGTGGCGCGCGACGGCGCCTACCTCACGGCGCTCTTCCCGCCCGTGTCACCCTTCGGCGGGGCCGGCGCCTACGCCGTCACGCGGCAGCTGAACCTCGGGGCGGCCGACGCGTCCGACTACGTCCTCCAGTCGATCGCCCAGCCCACCAGCGTGACCCAGGGTGGCTGGCAGTGGTCACCGAGGTCCGCCGCGGCCCAGCCATCACGGTCTCCGCCGTCAACACCAGCGAGACCCAGCACGACAGCTACCAGGCCTTCCTCTCGGGGATCCTCCTCGGCGTCGCCGGGGGTGCGATGGTCGCGCTCATCCAGGAGCTGGTGGCGCCCTTCCGGTCGCGCCGTGAGCTGGCGCCGCCCGAGCCGGGCGGGTAGCGCCGACGCTGTCGAAGGTGGTTAGGAGGCCCCGAGCCGGCTGTTGTAGCTCGAGATCGTGCTGTTGACGTTCGACTCGGCGGACTTCACCGCGCTGCTCGGCGACACGCCACCGGTGTACATGGAGATCTCCGAGTTCAGGATGTCGGTGCGCACGTCGGCGTAGGGCCCGATGACCGAGCCCGAGGTCGCCGGGGTGTTGGCCCCGTTGTTGATCTCGTTGTAGGCGACCTTGTACCCGGGGTTCGTGGTCCACAGGTGCTGGACCGTCGCCGTCTGCGCCGAGGACTTGCGCACCGGGATGTAGCCCGTGCCCGCGGCCCAGGTGGCCTGCGACTGCGTGTTGCAGATGTAGGCGAGATACTCCCACGAGGCGGCCTGGTCGATGGCGGGCACCTTGCTCGAGATGTAGACGCCCGAGCCACCAGGCTCGACGCCACCCTGCACCGAGGAGCTGTACACCGGGAAGGCGCCGATCCCGAGTTTGACGTTGGAGTACTGGCCACCCGAGAGGAGCTGGGTGACGGTGCCGAGCGCGGCCGAGGTCTCGATCGTCATGCCGTACTTCCCGCTGCCCATGCCGAGCAGGTTGTCGTACTCGTCGGGGCCGGTCGAGGGGTTCGTCGTGGCGTCGCCCGAGGTCACCAGCTGCTTGAGCTGGCTGAAGATCGACACCGCGGTCTTGGTGTCGAACGCCCCGGCCGTCGCCCGGGCGCTGCGCCCGTTCTTGTTGTTCACGAAGAGCTGGTTGGCGGTGGCCAGCCAGGTCTCGAGGTGCCAGGGGTCGAGGACCAGGCCCATGCCCGAGCCCGAGGCCTTGAGCGCCTTGGCGTCGGACACCATCTGGGGGAGCGTCGTCGGCGGGGCGGCCGGGTTCAGCCCGGCCTTCGTGAAGGCGGCCTCGTTGTAGTAGAGGATCGGCGCCGAGACGGCGAAGGGGAGCGCCCACTGCACGCCGTTCACCTTCCAGTAGGCCAGAGGCCGGGGCAGGTAGTCGCTCGTCGAGTACTTGGCGGCGTTCATGCAGGACTGGACCGGGAGGAAGGAGTTGGTGTCGATGGCGGCCTGGGTGCGCTGGTCCTCGAGCTGGACGGCGTCGGGCAGCTGCCCGCTGCTCAGCCCGGCCAGGTACTTCTGCCAGGTGTCGTCGTAGCCCGCCTGGGTCACCAGGGTCACGTGCACCTGGGACTGCGACGAGTTGAAGGCGCTGGTGATCGACTGCAGCGTCGTGAGGTTGGCCTCCGAGGCGGACTCCCAGAAGGTGATGTCGACCACGCCCTTGTGGTTGGCCAGCGCCTTGAGGTTGCAGCTCGGCAGCTTGGTGGCGGCACCGGCCGGCGCTGCGCCGGACGCCACGACGGCGGCCGTGGTGGTGGCCGTGGCCGACGCCATGAAGAGGGTCGCGAGAGTGAGTCTGGAGAGGCGAGCAATCCGCATGTCTATTGCCTAGCACCGGAGCCGCAGGTGCGGTTGCCGCCCCTATTTCACCGCGCCGGCCGTGAGGCTGCGGACCAGCTGCTTCTGGAAGATGATCAGGAGGATCACCAGCGGCACGAACGCGATGACGGCGCCGGCGAGCGACACCGGGATCTGGGAGACCTCGGTGCCGAGGAGCTCCTTCAGGCCGATCTGCACCGTGTACAGCGGCGTCGTGCCGCCGGTCGACACCAGTGGCCACAGGTACTGGTTCCACGCCCCGAGGAAGGAGAAGACGGCCAGCGCGGCGAGGGACGGGCGGGCGAGCGGCACGGCCACCCGGGTCATGAAGCGCAGGTGCCCGTAGCCGTCGAGCTGCGCCGCCTCCTGCAGGTCGCGTGGGATCTGCAGGAAGGCCTGGCGGAGCAGGAAGATGCCGAAGCCGGTGGCGAGGAAGGGGATCGACAGGCCGGCGTAGGTGTTGAACCAGTGCAGCGAGGTGACCGTGTCGAGGTTGGTGATGAAGGTGACCTCGAACGGGATCATGAGCGTCACCAGGCAGACCAGGAAGAGCGTGCGCTTGAACGGGAAGCGCAGGAAGGCGAAGGCGTAGGCGGCGAGGATGGAGGTGACGAGCTGGCCCACCACGATGATGGCCGTCATGATCGCCGAGGTGGCGACGTACTTGGACATCTGCCCCGTGGTCCAGGCCGCCGTGTAGTCGTGCCATTGGGGGGTCCGCGGGAAGAGGGGTGGCGGTTGCTGGACCAGCTGGTCGGGCCGGAGCAACGAGTTGACGACCGTGATGTAGATCGGGAAGATCACCACCACGGCCGCCGCCGTCAGCAGCGTGTAGCTGCCGATCGTCCGCAGCCGGCGCCGAGGCCGGTGCATCCGGGGGGACGCGGCGGCGACGTCCGCCGGCGGTGCCACCGCCCTCGCGGTGTCAGCGGGCATAGCTCACCCGCCGTTCCAAGAAGCGCAACTGCAGGAGGGTGAGCCCGAGGATGATGAGGAACAGCACCGTCGCCATGATGGCGGCCGCCCCCGGGTTGCTCTCTATCTGCAGCGTGTTGAGGATGTTGTAGATGAGCACGTTGGTGTGCAGGCGGACGGCGTTCTGGTTGCCGATGAGGATGTCGACCGCGCCGAAGGCCTGGAAGGCGTAAATAGTGCTCACCACGACTGCGAAGAAGATGGTGGGGGAGAGCAGCGGCACGGTCATGCGCCAGAACCGCGTCCAGGAGCCGGCGCCGTCGATGCGGGCCGCCTCGAGGAGCTCGTCGGGAACCGACTGCAGCCCCGCCGACATGATGATGAACGACAGGCCGAGGAACTGCCAGATGGTGATCAGCGCGACCGAGGGGAGGGCCCAGGTCGTGTTCTCGAGCGCGGGCGGCGTCGGGTTGATGCCGAGCCAGGGCAGCAGCCCCACGACCGGGTTCAGCAGGGTCCCGAAGACGACCGAGGCGACGGCGACGGAGCTGACGACCGTCGAGGAGAAGATCACCCGGTAGACGGCCATGCCCTTGAGCTTGCGGTGGGCCGCCACGGCCAGTGCCAGGCCGAGGAGGAGGCTGATCGGCACCACCAGGATCACGAAGATGATCGTCGTGACGAGGCTCTGCGTGAACTGCGTGGAGGTGATCGTGGGGATGATCTGGTGCAGGCCGACGTAGCGGGACGGGAGCCCCGGCACCGGCGGTGTCTCGTAGAGCATCAGCTTGAAGTTCCGCAGGAACGGATAGAACGAGAAGGCCCCGAACAGGACCAGCGCCGGGAGCAGCAGGACGTAGGCGAGGGCGGCCTCCTTGCGTAGCCGGGTCCGCAGGCCGCGGCCGCCACCCCGCTCCGGCGCGGGGGGCGGGGCCGGCCCGGCGGGCACGGTCGTGGCCGTCACGGGCCGCCCAGGCGGTTGCCGCTGGACGAGTCGAAGAGGTGGTACGCCTCCGGGTCGGGCTCGACCGCGATGCGCACCGGCTCGCCGATGCGGGGCTTGGGGGCCCCGGCACCCTGGCGCACGATGATGCGGGCGCCGGTCTCGGTGTGGCAGATGACATGGGTCTCGGCGCCCAGCAGCTCGACGATGATCACCGATGCGCCGATCACGCCGTCGGGGCTGAGGTGCAGCGCCTCGGGCCGCAGGCCGAGCACGACGTCGGGTCCGCTGCCGCGCACCGAGTCCGCCACCTCGGCCGGCAGCGGCACCGAGGCGCCGGCGAAGGCGACGCTCAGCGTGCCGCGCCCGCCCCCGCCCGACGCGTCGGCCGACGCGCTCTCGACCAGCATCCCCTCGACCAGGTTCATGCCCGGGCTGCCGAGGAAGTGCGCCACGAAGACGTTGGTGGGCTTGGCGTACAGGGCCTCGGGCGCGGCGACCTGCTGCAGCTTGCCCTCGCTCATGACGGCGATGCGGTGGCCCATCGTCATGGCCTCGACCTGGTCGTGGGTGACGTAGAGCGTGGTGGTCTTGAGCCGGTTCTGCAGTTCGACGATGTCGGCCCGGGTCTGCACCCGCAGCGCGGCATCGAGGTTCGAGAGCGGCTCGTCCATCAGGAACACGAGCGGCTCGCGCACGATGGCCCGGGCCAGGGCCACGCGCTGGCGCTGGCCACCCGAGAGCTGACCCGGCTTGCGGCCGAGCAGGTCCCCCAGGCCGAGGGTCTCCGCCGCCCGCTTCACCTTCGTGGTGCGCTCCTCCTTGTCGACGCCGCGCTGGCGCAGCGGGAACTCGATGTTCTTGGCGACGGTCAGGTGCGGGTAGAGCGCGTAGCTCTGGAACACCATCGCCACGTCGCGGTCCTTGGGGTCGACCTCGTTGACGACGCGCTCGCCGATGGAGACGGTGCCGGCGCTGATCTCCTCGAGGCCGGCCACCAGGCGCAGTGCCGTCGTCTTGCCGCAGCCCGACGAGCCCAGCAGGACCAGGAGCTCGCCGTCGGGGATGGACAGCGTCAGGTCGTCGACCGCCGTGGTGTCACCGAAGCGCTTGGTGACGCCGTCGAAGCTGACCTGTGCCAACGTGCTCCTCCCCGGCGGCCCCTCCGGCCACGGTCGATCGGTTGGCCGCACGGTACCCGGGTGAGGGGCCTGCGGTACAGATCACGGGTCGGGCCCGGCCCCGGGCTCAGGAAGAGGGGATCTTCCAGCCCATCGACTCGGCGATCTCCTTGCAGGTGGGGCACAGCCCGTAGCGCGACGGGTTCCGGCCCGGGACCCACTCCTTGCCGCACAGGGCCCGCACGGCGGTCCGGTTCACCATGCCCTCGACCACGCTCGGCCCCATGGAGACGAAGTCGCCGCCCTTGGGGGTGTACCCCTCCAGGACGATGTGGGCCATCCGGTCGTGGTCCCCGTCGTCGAGGTCGGGCGCGGGCCGCTGCGGTGCCAGCGTGGTCCCACCGGCCGGTCCGGGGCCGGTGGTCTCGGTGCTCAGGTCCATCGCCCCAGCGTAGGCAACTCCGGGCCGCCGGCCCACCCTCCCGCCCCGGCCCAGGACGGGGGGCGGACCGCTCGGGAATCAGGCCGCCACCCATATGGTTGACCAGTCAGAGGAATTTCCCCGAGAAAGAGAACCCCATGACTGACGAAAACGTGACACTCCCGTTGCTGCCGCTGAAGTCGGGCGTCGTGCTGCCCGGGATGGTCTTCACCATGGCCCTCGAGTCCGAGGAGGCCCAGGCGGCGGCCGAGGCGGCCGAGGCGAGTCCGGTGCCTGCACTGTTGGTGGCGGTCACGGTGAAGGTGTAGGAGGTCCCGTTGGTGAGACCGGTCACGATGCACGTCGTCGTCGTGCCGTTGGCCGTGGTGCATGTCTGACCGCCATTCGAGGTGACGGTGTAGTGGGTGATTGTCGAGCCGCCGGTCGACGCGGATGCCGCCCACGTGACGACCGACTGTGTGTTGGCGTTCGACGTGGCGGCAACGTTGGTCGGGGCCACTGGTGGGCCGATCGGGGTGACCGAGTTCGATGAAGCCGACGACGGGCCGGTGCCGGCGCCGTTGGTCGCAGCGACCTTGAAGGTGTAGCTGTCCCCGTTGGTGAGGCCGGTGACGGTGCAGGTGTAGGCCGGGGTGGCGGTCGGGTAGACGCTGGCGGAACAGGTCTGGCCCCCGTTGGCCGGAGTGGTGGTGTCGGTGGCGGTCACCAGGTACGAAGCCGGGGCCCC
>PMPX01000147.1 GCA_003169235.1 Acidimicrobiaceae bacterium
GAACTTGCCGATCTGCACCTCGTCGCCCGGGGAGAGCTGCACTTCGTCGATCCTCTCCCGGTTCACGTAGGTCCCGTTCAACGAGCCCACGTCCCGCAGGGCGTAGGTACCCCCGCCGGCGGGAGAGATCTCCACGTGGCGGCGTGAGACGGTGATGTCGTCGAGGAAGATGTCGCTCTCGGGGTGCCGACCCGCCCTGACGACGGTGTCGGCCAGGAGGTAGCGGGTCCCGATGTTGGGGCCTCGGGTGACGACCAGGACCCCGGCACCGTGCGGAACCTCGACCAGGGTGACGTCGGGTTGCTCCTCCGCCGCCTCCGAGTCGTCGACCGGATGGAGGGTGATGGTGGCGTCATCGCCGTCCGCGAGCAGAGGGTGACCGCACGAGGAGCAGAAATTGACGCCCTCGGGGTTCCGATGCCCACAGTTGTGACAGAACACGGCGACCACGGTAGCCCACGCCACGCCCCGCTTCTCCTGCCGTCACCAGAGGCACGAACGACGCCTCAGTCGACCGTCAGCTCACCGTAGGCGGCCGCGTCGAGCAGGCCGCCCGCATCCGCGTCCGCCGAGAGCTCGAGCTCGCAGATCCACCCCTCGCCGTACGGATCCTGATTGATCCGCTCCGGGCCTTCGGCCAGTGCGCCGTTCACGGCCGTGACCGTGCCGGCGACCGGTGCGTAGATCTCCGACACCGACTTGGTCGACTCCAGCTCACCCAGCTGCCCGCCCGCCTCGACCGTGCTGCCGACCACAGGCAGGTCGACGAACACGATGTCCCCCAACGCGTCCTGCGCGTAGTCGGTGATCCCGACGCGCACGCGCGTCCCTTCGACGCGCACCCACTCGTGGTCGGGCGAGTAGCGCAGTTCCTCGGGGATGTTCATGGTGGGCGACGATACCGGACGATCGACCCGATCCGCAGCTTGCGGAGCTAGGGCAGCATCCCGCGGATCCGCTCCACGAAGGCCGCTGCCAACGACTCGGACGCGAGCAGGTCGGACCCCTCGGCCCAGACGTGGGTGACCGGGTCCTCCGGGTCGGGAACCACCAGGGCCCAGCCCTGGTCGGACAGGACCTTGATGCCGTCCACCAGCACGAGCTCGGCGTTCTCCTCGGCCAGCTGTTCCATCAGGGTCCGCATGATCAGGCCCTTCTGCTCGAGCGGAGTCGCCACCTCCTCGTGCAGGATCGGCATGGCCGGCGTGGCATCGACCACCTCGGACACCGACGTCGAGCCCTGGCTCAGGAGGGACACCAGCCGCGCCAGGGCCGCGGCGGCATCGAAGGCCGGCAGGAATTTCGGGAACACGTATCCGCCGCGCCGGTCGGACGCGAAGGAGACTCCGCCGGACGCCGCCGCCTCGAGCAACCCGGACGACGAGAGCGAGGTCAGCGTCAGGTCGACGCCGCGTGCCTCGCACAGGCGCACCGCGCGGTCGCTCGACGTCACCGGGAGCGCGACGCGGTCCGCGTCACCGGCCGTCGTCGACAGCTCGATGAACACCATCACCGCCTCGTCGTCGCTCAGCACCCGGCCCGAGCCGTCGATCAGGGTGAGCCGTTCTCCGCCGGCGTCGATCACCGCGCCGAGGTCGGCCCCCGACGCGCGCACGGCGTCGGCCACCCTCGCTTCGCTCACGGCGCGGTCGACCGAGATCATGCCCGGCGTCTGCGCGTACGGGTTGATGCTCAACACGTCGGCGCACACCTTCGAGAGGAGGTTGGGCATCACGAAGCTCGCCGCGCCGTAGGACAGGTCCAGCACGAGCTTGACCTCCCGCCCCGCGTCGCGACGCAGCCCGAAGGCCTCGACGATGTCCGCGGTGTACAGCTCGATGGTGCGCGGGGAGAAGTCGATGTCGCCGATTTCGCCCGCGGTCACCCGGCGGAAATCCTCGCGGTGGTACATGCGCTCCACCCGGCGCTGGTCGGCCTCGGAGAGGTCGATGCCGCGCTCGTCGAAGAAGCGGATCACCACTGACTGCGGATCGTCCGGGCTCAGCCGCACCGTGAGGCCAGCCCGGTTGCCGCGCATGCGGACGTGGTGACGGGTCACCGGGACCGTCGCCAGTTCCAGGTCGTTGACGTTCACCCCGACGGAATTGCAGCCCACCATGAGGGCACGCTTGAGGACACGGGCCACCCGGCTGGTGTCACGCGAGGCGGTGATGGACGAGCCCTTCTCGAACCCCGACGCCCAGGCCTTGGCCAGCCGGACGGCCAGCTCGGGGCTGATGTCGACGTTGGCGATGCCCTGCACACCCTCCCGGCCGAACAGGGTCCGAGAGCCTCCCGACTCCCACACGATTGAGGCGTTGACCTGGGCGCCCGCCTCCACCACCTTGTAGGGGTACACCTTGACGTCGCCCCGCACCTCGGCGTGGGCGCCGATCAGACATCCCTCGCCGACGACCGCCCCGGGCTCGACACGGGACCCGACCCGCAGGTCACACGACCGCCCGAGCACGGCCCCCTCGACCCTGACGCCGGGCCCGAGGTAGGAGTTCTCGCCGATCACCGAGCGCTGGATCTCGGCCCGTTGCTCCACCTGGGTGTTCGCGCCGAGCGTGGTGTAGGCCCCGAGCACCGTCTCCCGGTCGATGGTGCAGTTCTCACCGATGAACGAAGGGGAGTCGATGTGCACCGTCGGGTCGATCGACGATCCCTTGCCGACCCAGACCCCCGGCCGCAGCTCGAAGCCGGCCACGTCGACCTGGACCTTGCCGTCGAGGATGTCCTCGTGGGCCTTGAGGTACGCCGCGGTCGTGCCGACGTCCTCCCAGTACCCGTCCGCCACGTAGCCGTACAGCGGGTCCCCGGCCTCGAGCGCGGCCGGGAACACCTCCCCCGAGAAGTCGACGGAGCGCCCCTCGGGGATGAGCTCGAAGATCTCGGGCTCGAGCACGTAGATGCCCGTGTTGATGGTGTCGCTGAAGACCTGGCCCCACCCGGGCTTCTCGAGGAAGCGCTCGATCGTCCCGTCCTCGCGGGTGATCACGATGCCGAACTCGAGGGGGTTCTCCACCGCGCACAGGGCGATGGTCGCCAACGCCTCGTTCTTCTCGTGGAAGGCGATCACCGACGTCAGGTCGATGTCGGTGAGGACGTCACCGGAGATCACGAGGAAGCGCTCGGTCAGTTGCTCACGGGCGTTGCGCACGGATCCCGCCGTGCCGAGCGGCGACTCCTCGGTCGCGTAGGCCATGCGCACGCCCAGCTCGCTGCCGTCACCGAAGTAGCTGCGGATCGCGTTGGGGAGGAAGGCGACCGTGACGACGATGTCGGTGATCCCGTGGCGCCGGAGCAACGAGACGATGTGCTCCATCATGGGCCGCCCGACCAGGGGCAGCATCGGCTTGGGCAGGTTCGAGGTCTGCGGGCGCAGCCGGGTGCCCTCGCCACCGGCCATGATCACGGCTTTCATACGCTGCTCCTCCGCGCCGCTCGGCCCTCGCGCAGCGCGCGGCGGGCCGGTCCGATGTAACTGCCTGCAGCCCACCACGCGAGCCCCAGGCCGATCAGGCCGGTCACCCATCCGATGACCCGGATGGGCTCCTGCCAGGTGGCGGTCCCGTCGCCCAGGAGGAAGGTCGGGTAGGCGAACATCAACCCGAACGTGCCCGCCTTGCCGACCCACAACACGTCGATGCGGGCCGCGCCGAGCGAGGCCAGCAGCAGGACCATGGCCGACACCAGCACCTCGCGGGTGATGGTGGCGAGGCCGAACCAGAGTGGCACGGCGCCGTACACCATGATGGAGATGACGGCGGTGCCGACCAGGATCCGGTCCGCCGTCGGGTCCAGCACCTTGCCGAAGGTGGACACCTGCCCGTAGCGGCGCGCCACGTAGCCGTCGACCCAGTCCGTCGCGCCCAGCACCGCCAGCAGGACGGCGGCGGCCGTCTGGCGGTGTGCCCCGAAGAGCAACCAGAGGAACAGCGGGATGCACAACAACCGCACCAGCGTGATGACGTTGGGCGCGGTGAGGATCCGGTCCAACCCGTCGTCGTCCACGCACCGAGTTTAGGGAGTGCCCCGCGACGGCCCCGTCCGCGGTGTGCCAGAGTGGTCCGATGCCTCGATTCGAGCCGTTCCGAGGACTCCGCTACCGGCCCGACCTGGCGCCCGTCGCCCAGGTCATCGCTCCGCCCTACGACGTCATCACCCCGGCCGAGCGGGTGCACCTGGCCTCCCGGCATCAGGCCAACGCCGTCCTCGTGGAGCTCCCCGAGGCGGACCTGAGGGGCGGGCGCGACCGCTACACCGTGGCCACCGACCTGTTCGCCCACTGGCAGGGTGAGGGCGTCATCGCCGCCGATCCGGAGCCGAGCCTCTACCCCTACCGCATGACGGACACGACCGGGCGGACCACGACGGGCGTCATCGGCGCACTCGGGCTGGCCGAACCGGGCGAGGAGAGCGACATCCTCCCCCACGAGCAGACCCTGCCCAAGCCCAAGAGCGACCGGCTGGACCTGCTCCGGGCCACCCGGGCCAACCTCTCCCCCATCTGGGGCCTCTCCATGGCCGCGGGGGTCACGGCCACCTTCGACCCCACCGACGACGAGCCGGTGGCCGACGTCCACGACGACGACGGGGTCCGCCATCAGCTGTGGGTCTTGAGCGACCCCGACGCCGTGGCCGCCGTGGCCGCGGCCGTGGCGACGGCGCCGGTCGTCCTGGCCGACGGGCACCACCGTTACGAGACGGCCCGGGCGTACCAGTCCGAGTGCCGTGTGGCCAACGGCGGGCTCCCCGGTCCGTACGACTTCGTGATGGCCCTGGTCGTCGAGCTGTCCGAGGACCAGCTGACCGTCGGCGCCATCCACCGCACCATCAGCGGTCTGCCCGAGGGCTTCGACCTCGTCGACGCGCTGTCCGAGTGGTTCGACGTGGTCCGGGCCGGGGCCGCCGACGACCGCACCCTCGGCGCGCTGGTCGATTCGAGGTCTCTGGCCCTGGTCTCGGGCGGCCGGGCCTACCTGCTCCTCCCCCACGCCGAACAGCTCGAGCAGGCGGGCAACGACCTCGACTCCAACCTCATCGCCACGGTGCTGGCGAAGCTGCCCCCGCACGAGGTCGTGCACCGCCACAGCGTCGCCGAGGTGATGGAGGCCCTGGCGCAGGGAGGGGCGGAGGCGGCCTTCCTGCTCCGGCCGGTCACGGTGAAGCAGATTGAGGAGTGGGCCAACGAGCGCCGGCGCATGCCGCCCAAGACCACCTACTTCAGCCCCAAGCCGCGCACGGGCATGGTGTTCCGGTCCCTGGAGGTCGTCTGACATGCCGAGCTTGCACCAAGCCGTGACGGTCCACATGGCGGCCCCACCCGAGCGGATCTGGGACCTGGTCAGCGACGTCACCCGCATCGGGAGCTACAGCCCCGAGACCTTCGAGGCCGTCTGGGTCGACGGCGCCAGCGGGCCGGCCGTGGGGGCCAAGTTCCGCGGTCACGTGAAGCGCAACGGCATCGGGCCCGTCTACTGGGTCTCGTGCACGGTCACCGAGTGCGAGCCCGGCCGCACCTTCGCCTTCGGCACGGTCTCGACCGAGAAGCCGCTCAACGTGTGGCGCTACGAGATAGTGCCGGCCGGCGACGGGGCGGACGTGACCGAGTCGTTCAACCTGGCCCCCACCCTGGGCCTCCGGATCTACTGGGCGCTGTGGGGATGGTCCCGGGGCAAGGTGAACCGCAAGGGGATGCAGACGACCCTGGAGCGCATCAAGGCCGAGGTCGAGTCCGGCTCCGCGGCCAGCTCGGGCTGAGCCGACCCTGCGCCGCGGCGAGCCCGGTCCGGCGCCTCATCGGGCCCCGAGGGCCCGCGCCACGAACTGGCCCAGGGCGCTCTGCAGCTGCGGGGAGAAGGGCAACGGCTTCGTGTAGTCCGCGGCAGAGCCCGACGGGTCGACCTTGAGCACGTGGTCGACGCCGGTGAGGTGGACGAAGTCGACCCCTGCGTGCGACGCCGCCAGGCCGCCGACGAGGTGCGCCACCTCACCGCACGACACCTGGGTATCGGCGTCGCTGCAGGTGACGAGGACCGGCGTGCGCGGTGCCAGAAACGCTCCCAGGGTGGCCGGATCGTCCCGGTCGGCCTGGCTGAGGAAGCGCGCGGTGGCCGGACTGAGCACGCCGTCGAGGCCGTAGGGCAGGTCGGCGGGAACGGTGCCACGAGTGCGGAGCTGATCGACGGCCTCGGTCAGTGTCCCGTCCACCCGGGCCGCCAGGGTCGCCGAGATCTGCCCGTCCTGCTCCTGCGCGCTCACCTGGGACTCCACCTGTGTGCTGACGAGGGTCAGGTAGCGAACGCTCAGCGGCTCCAGCAACCCCAGCGCCCGTAGCCGCGGCGCCCGGCCGGCGCGGCCGTCGGCGAGCAGGAGGGCGAAGAGCGCCCCCTCGCTGTGGCCGATCACGCCGAGGCGCCGCACGTCGACACCCTTCTGCGCGGCCAGAAACCGCAGGGCGGCGAGCGATTCCTGCTCGAAGGGGGCGACCCCGATGGCGGCCGGGTCGCCGGCGTAGGGGCCGAGGCCGGTCTGGCCACTGCCGAGCTTGTCGTAGCGCAGGGTCGCCACTCCGTCCGACGAGAGCCAGCCGGCCAGGGTCTGCAGCGTGTCGGTCGGCCCCGGATCGGCCGTGCTGTTCCCGTTGCGGTCGGTCGGGCCGCTCCCCGCGATCAGCAGGACGGCCGGAACCGGTCCGGACGCGCCCGCGGGGTGCCGGTACGTGCCGTAGACGGTCGTGCCCCCGGCGCGGAAGGTGACCGGCTGGTCCACCCAGGCGGCGGGGGGCGACGAGCCGGACCCCGCGCCGGCGGCGGAGGCGGGGGCGTCGGCAACCGCCACGCACGCGGCGAGCACGGCCAGCCAGCAGAGCCCGGCGAGCACGCCGGCACCGCGACGATGCCTGGTGGCCCTGGTGCGCCTTCGCCTCACGAGGGCGCCCGGCCGTCGCTCCGATTGTCTAGTCGACCGTCCAACTCGACCCGGAACGCAGCAACGCCGCCACGTCGCCGAGACCGCGCTTGGCCTGGGCGTCGGTGATCTGCTCGGACATCTGCGTCCCGTACTCGGGGCGCTCCACGGCGCGGAACACCCCGATGGGCGTCGGCTCGTAGGGCCCGTGGGCCAGGCGGGACAGTGCGAAGGCCAGGCCCGGGTCGTCCCGCGCCTCGTCGTGCACCAGGAGGGCGTCGAGGCCCACGTCGGCGACGGACACGATCTCGAGGCTGCCGTCGGCCCGCTGGATCACGCCGCGCTCGGAGCCCTCGGCGCCGAACACGATGGGCTGGCCGTGCTGGAGCGGGATGAGCATGCTGGCCCGGGCGTCCCGGCTGGTGATCTTCTCGAAGGCCCCGTCGTTGAACACGTTGCAGTTCTGGAGGACCTCGACGAAGGCGGCGCCGTTGTGCTGGTGGGCCCGGCGGAACGTCTCCTGCATGTGGGCCCGGTCCATGTCGTGCGTCCGGGCCACGAACGTGGCCTCGGCACCGAGCGCGAGGGACACGGGGTTGAACGGCGTGTCCACCGAGCCGAACGGTGTCGACTTGGTGACCTTGGCCACCTCGGAGGTCGGCGAGTACTGGCCCTTGGTCAGCCCGTAAATCTGGTTGTTGAACATCAAGATGTTGAGGCGCACGTTGCGGCGCAGGGCGTGGATGAGGTGGTTGCCGCCGATGGACAGGGCGTCACCGTCACCCGAGATCACCCACACGTCGAGGTCGGGACGCGTGGTGGCGAGCCCGGTGGCGATGGCGGGCGCCCGGCCGTGGATGGAGTGCATCCCGTAGGTGTTCATGTAGTACGGGAACCGAGCCGCACAGCCGATGCCCGAGAGGAACACCGTGTTCTCACGGCGCACACCGAGCTCGGGCATGAGCATCTGGACGGCGGCGAGAATGGAGTAGTCGCCGCAACCGGGGCACCAGCGCACCTCCTGGTCGCTGCTCCAGTCCTTGCGGGCGGTGACGGGGACTGCGGTGGCGGTGGCGCCGTTGGACTCGCTCATGACTTCCCTCCGAGCATGGCGGTGATGGCCGCCTCGATCTCTCCGACACGGAACGGCACGCCCTGCATCTTGGACATGGTCTGCGCGTCGACCAGGTACTCGGCCCGCAGGATGCGGCTCAGCTGGCCGAGGTTGATCTCGGGCACGAGGATCTGCGCGTAGCGGCCCAGCACCTCGCCCAGGTTGGAAGGCAGCGGGTTGAGGTGGCGCAGGTGGACGTGGGCGGCCTTCATGCCCCGGGCACGCACCCGCTTCACGCCGGCCGCCACGGCGGCGTAGGTGGAGCCCCAGCTGACCAGGAGCAGCTGCGCGTCGCCGGTCTCGTCGTTGACCTCGGCGAGGGGGATGTCGGAGGCGATCCCGGCGATCTTGTCCCGGCGCAGGTGGACCATGCGCTCGTGGTTGACACCCTCGTAGGACACGTTCCCGCTGCCGTCGGCCTTCTCCAGCCCGCCGATGCGGTGCTCGAGCCCGGGCAGGCCGGGAGGGGCCCAGGGGCGCGCCAGCGTCTCGGGGTCACGGACATAGGGCCAGAAGGCGGGGTTGCCCTCGTCGTCGACGTGGTTCGGCTCGGAGGCGAAGCCCGGGTCGATGGGCTCGAAGGTGTCGAGGTCGGGCAGGCGCCACGGCTCGGCGCCGTTGGCCAGGTAGCCGTCGGAGAGCACGATCACGGGCGTCCGGTACTTCACGGCCAGCCGGGTCGCCTCGATGGCGGCGGCGAAGCAGTCGCTCGGCGTCTTGGGTGCGAGGATCGGCAGCGGTGCCTCACCGTGGCGGCCGTACATGGCGTGGAGCAGGTCGGCCTGCTCGGTCTTGGTCGGCAGCCCCGTGGAGGGGCCGCCGCGCTGCACGTCCACGATGACGAGGGGCAGCTCGAGGTTGATGGCCAGGCCGATGGCCTCGGACTTGAGGTCGAGGCCGGGGCCGCTGGTCGTCGTCACCCCGATGGCGCCCCCGAAGGAGGCACCGAGGGCGGCGCCGATGCCGGCGATCTCGTCCTCGGCCTGGAAGGTGCGGATGCCGAACTCCTTGCGCCGGCTCAGCTCGTGCAGGATGTCCGACGCCGGGGTGATCGGGTAGCTGCCGAGGAAGATGGGCAAACCCGCCAGGCGGGAGGCGGCGATCAGGCCCCAGGCCAGCGCCTGGTTGCCGGTCACCTGGACGTACTCACCCTTCTCGAAGGTCGCCGGCCGGATCTCGTAGTTGGACTCGAACAGCTCGGCGGTCTCCCCGAAGTCGTAGCCCGCCCGGAAGGCGCGGGTGTTGGCCTCCACCACCTGGGGCTTGGCGGCGAAGCGCTCGGTGATCCAGTTGATGGTGGGCTCGATCGGCCTCGTGTAGAGCCAGCTCACCAGACCCAGGGCGAAGAAGTTCTTGGACCGCTCCGCGTCGCGGGGCTTGACCCCGGCCTCCTTGCACACCTCCTGGGTGATGGAGGTCATCGGGACCTCGTACACGGTGTAGGGGCTGAGCGAGCCGTCGGTCAGGGGGTTCGTCCCGTAGCCGGCCTTGGTGAGGTTGCGCTCGTCGAAGGCGTCGCTGTTGACGAGCAGGATCGTCCCCTTGGCCATCAGGTCGATGTTGGCCCTGAGGGCGGCCGGGTTCATGGCCACCAGGACGTTGGGCGAGTCGCCCGGCGTGAGGATGTCGTGGTCCGAGATGTGGACCTGGAACGCCGACACGCCGTTGAGGGTGCCGGCGGGGGCCCGGATCTCGGCGGGGAAGTCCGGGAAGGTGGACATGTCGTTGCCCAGCAGCGCGCTGCTGGTCGTGAACCGGTCCCCCGTGAGCTGCATGCCGTCGCCCGAGTCCCCGGCGAAGCGCACGATGACCTGGTCCAACTGCTCCGTTACGTGTTGCGTTCCCGATGCCACGGGCTGCCTCGTCTCATGTCATGGACGTCCGAGAGTCCTGGCTCACTGCGGCGGGCCTTCTTGCACCCCCGCCGGCATGGCGCGCGGCATTCTCCGTCCGAATCGCTCGTTCGGCGCAAGCCTACCCCCGGGGCGCGGGGCGCCCCTTTCATGCCTGGTCACGTCGCTGCTCGTCCGCCGAGGGAGGCGCGGCCGGCGTCCGGTCCGTCCTCGGGGACGGTGGGTGGCGGAGCGGCGAGGCCGGCCCCACCGGGGCTAGGCGATGGTGACCTCGTCGCTGAGGTAGACGTCCTGGATGGCCTGGATCAGCGCCGCCCCCTCGCCCATCGGGCGCTGGAAGGCCTTGCGGCCCACGATGAGGCCCATGCCCCCGGCGCGCTTGTTGATCACCGCCGTGCGGATGGCCTGGGCCAGGTCGCCCTCGCCCTTGGACTCGCCGCCGGAGTTGATGAGGCCGATGCGCCCGGCGTAGCAGTTGACGACCTGCCAGCGGGTCA
The DNA here is from genome assembly GCA_003169235.1 of Acidimicrobiaceae bacterium. Classification (GTDB taxonomy): domain Bacteria; phylum Actinomycetota; class Acidimicrobiia; order Acidimicrobiales; family RAAP-2; genus Bog-473. The sequence goes on from PMPX01000147.1 coordinate 10,380, forward strand.
GGTCGATGGGGTTGTCGGTGGTGAGCTCGTCGTAGACCAGCGGGTCCGTGCGGCCGAAGCCCACTGCGGTGTAGCCGCCGTTGTTCTCCGGTTGCTTCTGCTTGATGATGTCGGCCTCGATCGTCACGCCCAGGTGGTTGGCCTGGCCGGTGAGGTCCGCCGAGACCTCGTAATTGACCCCGTCCTTCGTGAAGGCCGGGTTGCGCAGGTAGCACCACAGCACGGTGAACATGCCGAGCTGGTGGGCCTCGGCGAAGGCCTCCGACACCTGCTGGAGCTCGCGGTCCATGTCGTCGGAGCCGAAGTAGATCGTCGCGCCCACCCCGACCGCACCGAGGTCGAATGCCTGGCTCACCGAGCCGAACATGATCTGGTCGTAGGTGTTGGGCGCGTGGAGGAACGCGTTGTGGTTCAGCTTCACGATGAAGGGGATGCGGTGGACGTACTTGCGTGAGGCGAGACCGAGCGTGCCCAGCGTCGTGGCGACCGCATTGCACTCGCCGGCGAGAGCGAGCTCGATGATGTTGAGCGGATCGAAGTACGCCGGATTCTTCGAGAAGCTGGCCGCGGCCGAGTGCTCGATCCCCTGGTCGACCGGGAGGATGGAGACGTATCCAGTGCCGCCGAGCCGTCCGTGGTTGAAGAGGCTGCCGAGATTGCGCAGCACCGTCGGGCTGCGATCGCTGTCGGTGAACACGCGACTGAGGTAGTCGGGGCCGGGGAGCACCAGGTTCTCCGAAGGGAAGGCCTTGGCCGTGTGGCCGAGGAGGGCGTCCGCGTCCTCGCCGAGGAGCGCGTGGAGGTCGAGGCTCGTGCTCATGGTGGCCAGCCTACCGGAGGGGTCGTCCGGGACCATCTGGTGGAGCATCTCGGTGACCGGTCCGGAGAAATCTGCCGTCCTGACGTCTTTGTGCGGGATCGGACCCGTACGCTGGGAGGCGCCGGGGTTCGAGTCGGCGAAGACGTCTTGAGCGAGCGGAGGTCATGAACGTTCTCGAGACAAGGGCGGGCAGGCCGTTGCGCCTGCGACCTTGGGTTCTCCTGACGAGTGCTGCGGTCGTCATCGCCGCCGTGCTGCTCCTCACCGGTTGCTCGTCCCCGTCGACGCACCCGAGCTCGGCCAACACCTCCGACGGAGGGTCGGGGTCCCGCTCCGGCGGGTCGGGCTCGGGCGGCTCGTCCGGCCACCTCCTCAAGACGACGAACCCCGCCCCGGGAGCGCAGGGCGTGCCGTCCAACGCGGCCATCTCGGTCACGTTCTCCCGTCCGGTGACGCTCCAGAAGGCGACGCCGGTGCTGTCGCCCGCCATCGCCGGCAGGTGGGTCCAGTCGAGCGCCACCACGCTGTCCTACGACCTCGACTCCCCGCTGATCCCCTCCTCCCAGGAGGTGCTCACCATCCCCGGGGGGTCTTCGGGCGTCCGCGCCACCGACGGCTCCACCCTGGCCTCGTCGCACTCGGTGACCTTCGACGTGGCCGCGGGCGACACGCTGCGCCTGCAGCAGCTGCTCGCGGGCCTCGACTTCCTCCCGGTCGCCTTCACCGCGACCGGGCCGCCGCCGGCCCGGGCCGACCTGGCCGAGGACCAGACCGGGACCTTCTCGTGGCGCTGGCCGGGACTGCCCACCGAGCTCACCTCGCAATGGACCCAGGGCACCGAGAACATGATCACCAAGGCGGCGATCGAGGCGTTCGAGACGCAGAACGACCTCGGGGTCGACGGCATCGCCGGGCCGGCGGTCTGGACGGCGCTGATCAACGACACCATCAACGAGAAGGTCGACGCCACGCCGTACGTGTACGTCCTCGTCAACAAGGTGGAGCCCGAGAACCTGACCCTGTGGAACAACGGCGCGGCGCAGTACGTGGGGATCGCCGTCAACACGGGCGCACCGGGGGCCGACACCACCGACGGCACCTACGCCGTCTTCGAGCACGTCCGGTTCTCGGACATGAAGGGCACCAACCCCGACGGCAGCACCTACAACGACCCCAACGTCCCCTATGCCAGCTACTTCAACGGTGGCGACGCCCTGCACGGCTTCATCCGTGCCACCTACGGGTCGCCCCAGAGCAACGGCTGCGTCGAGATGAGCTACGCCGACGCCGCGCTCGTCTGGCCGCTCACCCCCATCGGCACGCTCGTCACGGTCGAGGGGCCGAACTACGGCTCGGCGCCGCCTCCGACCACCACCACGACCACGACCGCACCGCCGGCGACGACGACCACCGCGCCGGCCCCGGCCCCGGCGACCACGACGACCGCACCCCCGGCGGCCACCACGACGACGGCACCGGCGTGATGCCGGGCCGCCGACCGGCTCTCAACCGCCGCCGATCGACTCTGGACCCCTGAAGCCGCCGGGCGCCGGCACTAGTCGTGGGTGCGGCCCGCGGGCGGGCGCGGGGCGGCTTTCGGCTTCTTGTTCTTGGCCCGGGCGCGCCGCTCGGGGCCGAGGCCGCGCAGGCGGTCCGCCACGTCGTAGGCCTGGGCGTCGGCCCGCAGCACCCGTTCGAAGTACTCCCGCGCCCGGGGGAGGTCGCCGGCGCGCTCGTACAGGTCGGCGAGGAGGTACCACTGCCGGATGTGGCGGTCGGAGGGGTTCCGCAGCGCCTTCGACGCGCCGGCGGAGGCGAGCATGGAGATGGCGCCGTTGAGGTCCCCGGTGTCCGCCAGGGACGCCGCGGCGACGATCCTGCCCTCGGCGAGCACGTCGGGGTCGGGCGAGCTCTGCCGGAGCTCGCTCCACAGCTCGGCCACCTTCTTCGGCTTGTGCAGCGCCCGCTGGCAGTCCATCAGCACCGGGAGGTGCTCCGCCGAGTCGCTGAGGGTCCCGAACGCCTGCAGGTGGCGGCTCGCCTCGCGCCACCGGCTGCTCCGGTAGGCGGCCAACCCGGCCAGCTCCCGCACGGCGGCCACGCCGGGGGCCACGTCGGCCACCGGCTTGATGGCCCGCAGCGCATCTTGGTAGCGGCCCCGCTCGTAGGCGCCGTAGGCCGACTCCGCCCGTTCGACGAGTCGCTCCTTCTGCAGGGCGGTGGCGACGTCGGCCGCGTTCCGGATGTCCGTCGCGATCTCCGGCGGCAGCGTGTGGCGTGTCGAGAGGGCCGCGATGGCCTCGCCGGCGCTGGCGCTGGCGCCGCCCTCGGCGGCCTTGCGCGTCCCGCTCCGCAGTGGTGCCGAGTCCTCCCACTCGTCGCGGGCGCCGTCGGCCCGGACCCACGGGGTGGGGCGGCTCGGGCGCGGCGCGCCCCTCCGGCGTTCCCGCTCGTCGGAGAAGCCGACGTCCTCGGCCTGCCGCGTCACCTCGCGCGCCCCCCGGCGCGCCACGTTGCCCCACTTCTTGGCCTGGCTCGGCAGGGGGCGCTCGTCGTCTCGGGCCCGCGACGGGTACGACTTCTCGTAAGACCCCTCGGCGCCGGGCTTGCCGGCCGTCCTCCCGGGAGGCCGGCGGCCGCGATCGCCTCCTGCGCCCTGTCCGGTTCCTCGGCTCGAGGACGCACCCGTGCCGCGGGTCCGGGGTGCGCCGGTCCGGG
>PMPX01000019.1 GCA_003169235.1 Acidimicrobiaceae bacterium
AACAGGACGTCGTCAATGCAGTTCTGCGGCACATCGATTTCGAACCGGACCCCGAGGCAGGCGGACTCTTTGAGCGCCTGCTGGTATCGGCCACGTTGACCGGACCGTCCTTCACGATCCGAGGCGGTACGAATGAGATCCTCAGGTCGATCGTCGCCAGAGGATTGCGACCTGAGGCGCGCACACAGTGAGCAATAGCGACGGGCTGCTTTCGGAGACGATAGGCCGCCTACTCCGAGAGACCTGTACACCCGAGGCAATCGAGAGCGCAGAGGCCTCGGGCTGGTGCCCTTCGGTCTGGGATGCGCTTTCCAGCGCCGGATTCACGCGGGTAGGACTTGCCGAGGAGGACGGCGGCTCAGGTGGAACATTGGCCGATGCCGCTGCGGTCGTACGAGTGGTCGGACATCACGCAGCACCGATTCCCATCGCAGAAACCGCCTTACTCGGCGGATGGCTTCTGACCCAAGCTGGCATCGAGTTGCCGGCAGGATCTGTAACCGTCGCACCCACGGCATTGCCCGTCGAGCACGGACGGATCGTGGGAACCGCTCGGGTCGCGTGGGCGGCGCGGTCCGAGGCGATCGCCGTACTCGTCGAAAGTGGCGGCCGGCTGCACGTCTCGCGGATCAACTCATGCGACGTGGAGATATCGGCCGGATCAAACCTGGCTGGAGAGCCGCGGGAGAATGTTCGATTCAACATCCCAATTGATCGGACGGCGAACGCCCCAGCTCCGGACGGCGTCGACGTCGACACGCTCCGCATCCGCGGCGCACTCAGCCGGGTCCTCCTCATGGCTGGCGCCACCGAGGCGATGAGCCAACTTACGCTGGACTACGCAAACACACGACGTCAATTCGGGCGTCCCGTGGCTCACTTCCAAGCCGTGCAGGTGCACCTCGTGGGATTGGCGCAGTGCGCGGTTCAACTGTCAACTGCAGCTGACCTCGCCGTCCGAGCGCTAGAGCGCGGCAACGGCAGCTTCGAAGTCGCAGCAGCAAAGATCGTGGCCGACGATGCAGCCGAGGCCGGAACCAGATCGGCCCACCAAGCGCACGGCGCAATGGGGATGACCAGGGAGTACCCGCTCCACCTTCTCACCCGTCGGCTGTGGGCCTGGCGGCACGAGTACGGCACCTCCCGTCAGTGGAGTCGAAGGCTGGGCCATTTGGCCGTGAGCACCGGACCGGATGCCCTGTTCCCCCTCGTCGCGGGCGGATAAAGCATTCCTACTAGTTGGGTTATTGACAACTCGTCACGTCGTGAGGCGCAGGCACAAGGACCAGACCGACCCATTCCCAATCATCGGTTCACGCTAGAGATGTTCATTCACGATTGGAGTGTTACCCCATGACGTCGAGCACATCATCATCGCCAATCACGGTCGACCTTGAAGACCATATTGCGATGGTCGAGATCCACCGGCCCCCTCACAACTACTTCGACGTCGCGGTGCTGACTGAACTTGCTGACACGATCGACCGCTTAGGGCCGGACGCAGGGTGTCGCGCAATCGTTCTGTGCAGTGAAGGCAAGAACTTCTGTGCCGGAGCAGATCTGAGCTCCGACAGTGTGCTCGACAAAACGAAACAGCTTTATGCGATTGCCGCCCGGCTCCTAGGGGCCCCCAGCCCCACCATTGCCGCGGTCCAGGGATCGGCAGTTGGAGGGGGTTTTGGACTTTCGCTTATCGCAGACTTCCGAGTTGGGACTCCTCGAACTCGTTTCGCGTGCAACTTTGCCAAACTTGGCTTTCACCACGGATTCGGCATTTCAGAGACCCTTCACCCGATCGTTGGCCAACAGCGTGCCCTTGAGATCCTCTACACAGGATCTGACGTACGTGGTGAAGAAGCAAGAGCGATCGGCCTCCTCGATCGTCTGACGGACGACGATACACTTCGGCATTCCGCGCGTCGACTAGCCGAAGAAATCGCCTTGTCAGGCCCTCTTGCCGTCTCGGCAATCCGACAGACGATGCGCGGCCCTCTCGTCGACCGCGTGCGTGCAGCCACCCTCCTCGAGGCTCAACAGCAGGAGCGGCTGCGGAACACGAGCGACTTCCAAGAAGGCGTTAAAGCCATGGCCGAACGTCGGCCACCTCGGTTCACCGGAAGCTGATCGACGAGCGGGCAGCATTCCCAGGTACCAACATCTCACGACGCGGGCAATGCGCTTGTGATCCACTGCGGATGATGCTTGCCTACAGTCGACACGGAAGTAAAGGTTGGCCACGATTTGCTGAAACCACTGGGTCTCCCGGCACGGACCCTTGACCTGACCCCACCGCGGCGCGGCCGGGCCGAGACCCCGACGCCGTCGCCGTGTGGCCCTGGTCGACACCACCGCGATTCTGGGGCCGGTTGCTTGGACCGCCGGAACGCCGGGGTCCTGGGTTCTCGCACTGCCACCTCCCGGGTGGTCGCGATCAGATGACGCCCGCCGCTCGGAGGGCGGCGAGCCGGTCGGGATCGATATTGAGGAGCTCCTCGAAAACGGCATCGGTGTCGGCGCCGAGGTGACGGCCAAGGTGCATGATCCGCCCCGGCGTCTCGCTCAGGACGGCCACCGGAGCCTGCACCGTCATCGGTCCGAGGTCAGGGTCGTCGACTTTGACGAAAGTCCCCCGGCAGCGGAGGTGCTCGTCGGCGAGCAGTTGCTCGGCGTCGTAGACGGGCGCCGCCGCCACCGATGCCGACTCGAACACGGTCATGGCCTCGGCGAGCGTGCGCTCACGGATCCAGTTCGCCACGAGCTCGTCGATCTCCCGCCCGCGCTGCTGCCGAACAAGGGGGTCCACGTACTCCGGGTTTTTCGCCAGGTCGGGCCGGCCGATGGCGTCGTACACTCGGGCAACCAGGTTGGGGGAGGAGCTCGAGATCGCCAGCCACTTATCGTCGGAGGTCAGGTAGGTGTTGCGGGGCGCGCTGGCGTCGAGGCGGTTACCGATCCGACCGGCCACGACTCCCAGCTGGTCGAAGACCAAGGTGGACGACTCGATCAGCCGAGCCAGCGGTTCGATCAGATTGACGTCGACGAGCTGTCCGACGCCACCATGTACGTCCCGGTGGTACAAGGCCATCATCACCGCATAGGTCGCCGCCAACGCCGCGACCCCGTCGGCAAGCATGAACGGAGGCAGCGTCGGAGGGCTATCCGGAGGTCCGGTCAGATGCGCGAAGCCGCTCATGGCCTCGGCAAGGGTGCCGAACCCGGGCCGGTCGCTCTTGGGACCGCCGCGCCCGTAACCGGTAATGTGCAACATCACAAGACGCGGGTGGCGTTCGTGCACTGATTCGTAGTCGATGCCCCACCGCGCCAGTGCACTTGGTCGATTATTGATGATCAGCACATCGCTGACGTCGAGAAGCCGATGAAGCAGGTCCTGGCCGTCAGAATGGCGAAGGTCCACCGTGACGCAGCGCTTGTTCCGACTCATACTCTTCCAGGCCAGGCTCGTGTCGCCTTTGCGGTCGCCCCATGTGCGCATCGGGTCGCCGGCGCCCGGCTGCTCCAGCTTGATGACGTCGGCGCCAAACTCACCCATCGCAGTCGAGACAAGTGGTCCCGCCGCCAGCGTCGCCGCCTCCACGACGCGCACACCGTGAAGCGGGCCGCGTGAATCAGCCATGGTGCACGGCGTCCGAGCGGGCGATTCTCGAAGAGTCAATCAACGTCTCATTCGTGTTACGCCCACGGAACACGCCTCGGCGTCGCAACTCGGGAACGACCGCCCGAATAGCCTCGCAGGCGCCGCTGTTGTGTACGCTCGTGGCGGCGAGCCCGTCACAAGGCTCAGCTTCAATCCGCTCATCCATATGGTGACCAACCTCGGTCTCCGCGTCTACGAAGATGGATCCCTGAATCAGCGTGGCCAGTCCTTTGCCAGGATTGGCAGAGCTCCACGGAGGCCTCTGACGCGGCCGTCCGACTCGCCATCGCTAGGCCAACACTGATCTATCGCTGCCCAGCCGTTCGTCGAAGCCGTCCATCGATGCATTTGGCCGAGCCTTCTGGACGAGGGCTGAAATATCAGCACCGAGCTCTTCTGGTTGCGCCGAGGGATGGTCAAGCGTGGGTCCGCGATGCCAGCCGTCAACTACGGACAACTTCCGGCCGCTTATATCGAACACTCGCCCCGTAATTCCGTCCGATTCCGTGCTTGCGAGCCAACAGGCGACAGCCGCCACATATCGTGGTGAGACCAGTTGGCGGTCTTCGAGGGACAGTTCGTCGAGCACTCCACCCTGCGTCATCCGCGTATATGCGACCGGGGCGAGTGCATTAACTGTCACCCCATATCGTCCAAGCTCTTTTGCGGAGATCACTGTCAACGCAGCAATGCCGGCCTTCGCCGCGCCGTAGTTTGCCTGTCCGAACTTGCCGTAGATGCCTGATGGCGAGGTTGTATTGATGATTCGGGCCTGCCGTGGCCGTCCCGCCTTGGCCTCGCCTTGCCAATAACGTGCAGCAAAATGCGACGGGCCGTAGGTCCCCTTCAGGTGCACGCGGATCACCTCGTCCCACTCGGACTCTTCCATGTTGACCAGAGTCCGGTCGCGCAATATTCCTGCATTGTTAATCAGGATGTCCAGGCTCCCAAAAGTACGGATAGCGCCGTCGATAAGGAGCTCCGCCCCTGCGTGCGTCGCGATGTCGTTGTCGTCTGTACACGCCTCACCGCCCGCCGCTAGGATCTCCTGAACGACCGACGCGGCGGCTCCCCCGTTTACTCCCTCACCGGATAGAGAGCCGCCCAGGTCGTTCACGACGACCTTCGCACCGTGTTGAGCGAGGATCAATGAATGCTCTCTGCCTATACCGCGTCCCCCACCTGTGACCACGGCAACCCGGCCTGTACAGAAGGCAGTCATTCATCCATCCCCGTCTTGATACACCCTGTTCGGTCAGTCGAACCCCGAAAGGCACGACATGGCGATTGAGTTAACGCTCGCCAACATCCTACTAGGGCTTGGCCGAACGTCAACCTGTGACTGCCTAGAGATAAAGATCCGAACAATCGCGCGCAGCGTCACTCTCAGTGCAAAAAAGTAATCCATCAACTCATGCTCCAAAAACATGCGAGACAACCACTTGACGCCCTTCGTCAGAAGTGCGAGCCGAGGTCAGGGGTGGCTCCGCCACCGCCTTCATCCCCAACCCGCAACATTGCTGCATATTTTGCCTCGGCTGCCGTACGCCTCGTGGGGATGTGTTCGCTCGGAACCGTATGGGCCTCATATTGGCGCAAAACTCGCTTCGCAACTGTCACTCGATGGACCTCGTCTGGTCCGTCCAGAATGCGACCGCCGCGCGCCCTTCGGTACATGAGCTCGAGCGGCAGATCCCCGGAGAAGCCGAGAGCTCCATTCACTTGCATTGCACGGTCGATCACGTTGTAGAGAACGCTCGCTCCGAAGTATTTGATCATTGCAATCTCAGACCGCGCCGCTGGAACGCCCTCGCGATCCATCTTCCACGCTGCATGGAGCGTCATCAACCGAGCTGCATGGATCTCCGCGGCGGAATCAGCAACCCAGTTCTGGATAGTCTGTTTCTCCGCCAAGATCGACCCATGCGCATACCGGGACACGGCTCGCTCACACAACATGTCGAGAGCCCGTTGGGCCTGACCAATCCATCGCATGCAGTGATGGATGCGACCAGGACCCAACCGAGCCTGCGCGAGTTGAAAACCCTTCCCTTCAAGCCCTATGAGATTCGATTCAGGGATACGTACGTCCTGGTACAGCACCTCTGCATGATTGCCGAACTCGCCGAACGCCACCACAGGCTTGTCCAATGTTGGGATATCACGAAGCACCTCAACGCCGGGCACGTCGGCAGGAACGATGAGCATTGATGCTCCCTCGTACGCATGCACGTCGGGATTCGTAATCGCGAGGACGATGAAGAAATCGGCGATCGATCCGTTGCTCGTAAACCATTTGTGACCGTTCAGAACGAACTCCTCACCGTCTCGGACCGCACGAGACCTGATGAGGGTTGGGTCGGAGCCCGCGGCGCCCGGCTCGGTCATCGAGAAGGCGCTGCGCAACCTGCCGTCCAACAGCGGATCCAGCCACCGTGAGCGCTGCTCCTCTCGACCGCTCGATTCGATCCCGATGGCAAGCAATTCCGCATTTCCAGCGTCTGGGGCGTGGTTACCGAACGTGAGTGGTCCGTAGGGAGATCGACCGAGGATCTCGTGGAGAAGTCCAAGGTGCACTTGGCCCAAGCCGCCCCCTCCGAGGCCGGGCGGGAGATGCGCGGCCCACAGTCCGCGCTTCTTCACTTCTTCCTGAAGCGGAGCGACGAACTCAAGTAGTTCGTCGTGAGCTAAGCCAAGTGTCTCCAGTGGCAGGACCTCTTCCTGAACGAATTCACGAACCCATGCCAGCTT
>PMPX01000254.1 GCA_003169235.1 Acidimicrobiaceae bacterium
CGCCGCACACGGCCACCATTGAGGACTACCAGCTGCTGCAGACGGCGCGGGAGGAGTACATCCTGCGTCGCATCCGCAACGAGATGTGCGCCGCCGGCATCCCCGTCGAGTTCTCCAAGGGCGAGGCCGGGCGGGGCCAGCACGAGGTGAACGTGACCTACGACGAGGCGCTGGTGACGGCGGACCACCACCTCGTGTTCAAGAACGGGATCAAGGAGATCGCCGCGCAGGAGGGCCGGGCCGCCACCTTCATGGCCAAGTGGACGATGGACGACGTGGGCTCGTCGTGCCATGTCCATACCAGCCTGTGGGACGCCGAGAGCGGCGACCCGCTGATGGCCGACGCGCCGGGGGCGGGGGCGGGGACGTCGCACCCGAGCGGACTCTCGACCGTCGGTCGCCGCTTCCTGGCCGGCCAGCTGCACGCGGCCCGCGAGCTGGCCTGGCTGGCCGCGCCGACCGTGAACTCGTACCGCCGCTACGTGCCAGGGAGCTGGGCCCCGACGGCGGCGGTCTACGGCGAGGACAACCGCACCTGCGGCTTCCGCCTCGTCGGCCACGGGGCGGGACGCCGGGTGGAGTCGAGGATCCCGGGGGCGGACGTCAACCCGTATCTCGTGCTGGCGGCGGCCGTGGCGGCCGGTCTCTACGGCATCGACCACGAGCTCGATCCCGGCGAGCCCTACGCCCACAACGCCTACGAGGCGCCCGACGTGCCCCGGATCCCGTCCACCCTGGTGGAGGCGATCGACGAGCTGCGCGGGTCCGCCGTGGCGGCCGAGGCGTTCGGCCCCGAGGTGCACCACCACCTCCTGAACACGGCCCAGCAGGAGTGGCTGGCGAGCAACCGCCACGTCACGGACTGGGAGCTGGCCCGCAACTTCGAGCGCCTGTAGCCGCCCGGGTCCGGGCCGACCCCTCGCGGCGGCCTAACCTCGCCCGGTCATGCTGCGCTCACAACTGTGCTCGGCCGAGTCGCTGCGCTCCCCCGCCCTGCGCGCCTGGGCGGAACGGTTGCGGCCCCTGTGGGACGACGGCCGCGACGTCATGCTCCACCGCAAGATGTGGGAGTGGCTCTTCATCGCCGAGGCGCTGCGCGAGCGGGGCATGCTGGTCCCGGGCCGCTCCGGCCTCGGGTTCGGCGTCGGCCAGGAGCCGCTGGTCGCGCTGTTCGCCGACGCGGGATGTGACCTGGTCGCCACCGACCAGCCCCACGGGTCCGCCATCGCCTCGGGCTGGACGGACTCGGAGGCGGAGTGGGCGGGCGGGCTCGAGCACCTCAACACGCACGCCCTCTGCCCCGACGAGCTGTTCGTGCGCCACGTGCGCTTCCGGGCCGTCGACATGACCGCCATCCCCCCCGACCTGCGCGGCTTCGACTTCACATGGTCCTCGTGCGCGCTCGAGCACCTCGGGTCCCTGGCCGCCGGGGCGGACTTCGTGCTGGCGTCGCTCGAGTGCGTGCGGCCGGGCGGCGTGGCCGTGCACACCACCGAGTACCTGGTGTCGTCGGAGGACGCCACGGTCGAGGCCGGGGGCACCGTGTTCTACCGGCGGCGTGACATCGAGGCGCTGGTGCAGCGCCTGCACCGGGCCGGCCACGACATCGACATCGACTACCACCTGGGCGACAGCCCCGAGGACCTCCACGTCGACGTGCCGCCGTACTCCGACGTCCACCTGCGCACGCAGCTGGCCGGGTACGTGACGACCTCGCTGGCGCTGATCGTCACGAAGGGGTCCGGTGGGGGCGGCCGCCTGCGCTCGCTGCTGCGCCGCCGGACGGGATGAGGCCGCTCAGTCGTGCTGCAGCCGACGGCCGTTCAGCCGCCGGTGGATGCCCTTCGTCTTCTCGTAGAGGTTGACGAACTCCTTCAGGAGGTCCCTGTAGACGGCGGCCGCGGCGGGATCGGGCTCGTAGGTGGCCTTCACCGCCACGGTGGCGGGGATGTCGTCGACCGTGATGTGGCCGAGGGCCAGCAGGGTGAGGAGGCCGGCGCCGCGCACGTTGGCCAGGACCGGGTCGGCGATCTGGTTGATCGTGCGCCCGGTGGCGTCGGCGTGCATCTGTGACCACAGGTCGGAGTTGGCACCGCCGCCCACGAAGGCCAGCGACCGGAAGGGGCGCTTGCAGTACTTCTCCACGGCGCCAAGCAGCCAGGCCGAGTTGAGGGCCACCCCTTCGAAGACGGCGCGGACCATGTCGGCGCGGGTCGACGACAACGACAGGTTGTGGAAGCCGCCCCGGATGGTGTGGTCGTCGACCGGCGACCGCTCGCCGTTGAGCCAGGGGGTGAAGAGCACGCCGTGCGCACCCGCCGGCACCGACGACGCCATGTCGTTGAGGACGGCGAAGAAGTCGGCGGGCGGCCCGGACGCGGTGTCGGCCAGCGCGTCGTCGGGGAAGAGCAGGTTGTCGCGCAGCCAGGTCAGGCAGGCGCCGCCCGTCTCGTGCTCGTCGGCCACCAGGTAGCGCCCGGGGATCCCCGAGGGAATGGACGCGATGTTGGTCAGCGGGTCCGTCTTCTTGAAGGGGACGTGGCAGCTGATCCAGCTCGACGTGCCGATGTAGAGGTGGGCGGCGAAGTTCGCCACCGCGCCCGAGCCGACGGCGGCCGAATGCAGGTCGCCCGTGCCGGTGATCACGGGCGTGCCCGCCAGCAGGCCCAGCTCGGCGGCCGGCCCCGGGGCCAGCCCCCCGACCACGCTCCCGGTGGGGACGAGATCGGGCAGCGTGGCCCGCTCGAGGCCGGCGAGCTCGATCAGGCCGTCGTCATATGAGATCGCCCCGATGTCCCGGTTGTCGGTGACCCAGTACCCGGTGATCGAGTCGTGTGACGCCCGGGCCAGCCCGGTGAGGCGCAGGTTGAGGTAGTCGACCGGCTCCAGGAACATGGCCGCCGCGGCGTAGACGTCCGGGCGGTGCCGGCGCAGGAAGTGGATGTGGCCGACGGGGTCCTTGCCCGAGAGGGACGGGACGCCGCCCGTGCGCCGGACCCAGCTGGCCAGCTTGGTCGGCGAGTAGCCCTGCACGTTGAGCGTGCCCCGGACGACGTCGCGTATGGCGCTGGCGCCCCGGGAGTCCATCCAGATGATGGCGGGACCGATGGCGTCCCCCGCCCCGTCGACGGGCACGGTGCCCAGCCACTGCGAGGTGCACCCGATGCCGACGACCTGTTCGGGCGCCACGCCGATGTCGGCGAGGGCGCGCCGGGCCGAGGAGACGACGGCCTCCCACCAGGCGCCCGGTGATTGCTCCGCTCCCCCGTCGTCGGTCAGGTCGACGCCGACCGCCTGGAAGGCGTGGGCGGCGATGCGGCCGGTGGCCGACAGGAGCGCCACCTTGGGTCCCCCGGTGCCGAGGTCGACGGCCAGGACGTAGGTCTCCTCGGGGCTCGTCGGCTCCAGGTGGCGGATCTCTGTGGCCGGCGCGGCACGCAGGCCGTCCGGTCGGGTGGGCATGGCCGGGAAGCGTACCCAGCGGACAGCGTCCGAAGGCACAGCCCGGTCCGAAGAGCAGCCCGGCGACCGGCCCTGTCGGGGGCCGGCCGCCGGACGAGAGGTTCAGTCGGCCAGACCGGCCTCGACCTCGATCTCGAGGACGACCTTGTTGCCCACCACGACGCTGCCGTCGAGCAGGGAGTGGTTGAAGCTGACGCCGAAGTCGCGGCGGTCGATCTCGCCGGTGGCGGAGAAGGCCACGACGGTCTTGCCCTCCTGCATGGAGGCACCCTCGCCCAGGAACTCCAGGTCGAAGTCCACGGACTTGGTGACGCCCCGGATGGTGAGGTCGCCGGTCAGCACCCAGTGGGTGTCGTCGACCCTCTTCAGGCCGGTGCTCTTGAGGGTCAGCGTCGGGTTGTTGGGGACGTCGAGGAAGTCGTTGGTCCGCAGGTGGTCGTCACGCTGCGACTGGTTGGTGTGGATGCTGGCCGCCTGGACGACCGCCTCGACGGTGGAGTCCTCGGGCTTCTCGGCCACCGTGAAGGTGCCCGATACCTCGGTGAAGCGGCCCCGGACCTTGGTGCCGATGAGGTGCCGGGCGACGAACCCGACCTCGGTGTGCGCCGGGTCGATGGTGTAGGTCCCCGCCTTGGGCAGGGTGGCTGTGCTGGTCGTGTTGGTCATTTCGTGATCTCCTCGGTTGATTCACTCGTTGTTGAGAGTATAGTATCTGACTATACAGATACTTGTCAATCAGCGAAACTAGGGCTGCCCGGGGTTTTCGGGGGAGACTGCGAGATGTGGGAACGATGACCAGGTCAGCGAAGGGCGGTGACGGCCGGCCGGTGGTGGCGGAGGCGGCGTCCGACGCCGGCACCTGTGGCGTCCTCGGGCAGATTCAGGACGAGCGGATCCAGCTGATGGGGCTGATCGTCCGCACCCACCGCCGCCTCACCGACTCCCTCGGGCGTGAGCTCGAGCAGTCGGTCGGCATCCCGCTGGTCTTCTTCGACGTCCTGATCCACGTCGCCGCCGCGCCCGAGGGCCGGCTCACCATGAGCACCCTGAGCGTCGACGTCTCCCTGACGACCGGTGGTGTCACCCGCCTCGTCGACCGCATGGTGGACGCGGGCCTGGTGGTGCGGCAGAACTGTCCGAACGACCGCCGGAGTATCCATGTCGTCTTGACCCCTCAGGGCCGGGCCGTGCTGGAGCAGGCGATCGCCGCCCACGTCGACAGCATCGACCGCCACCTGATCGCCCACCTCGACGCGAGCGACCGTGCCGCGCTGACCATGGTGCTGACGAAGGTGCTCGACGCCGGCTGCTGACTGCGCCGCTGGAGCTCCGTCGACTCGTCGACGAGGTCCGGGCCGGCCATCGCCGAAGCTAGGACGAGGAGCTCTCGCTGAGAAACCGCTCGGCAGCGACGCGACCACTTTCGAAGAGCTTCTTCTGCGTCGACTTGTCAATCTCAAAGTCGGTCGACTTAACCCCCGAGGTGTCGACGAAGATCGTTCGCTGAACGACCCTGGGGTCGTCGAGTTGCATCCGATCGTGCCAGCTTGCCATCGTCCCGAAGATCGCCTCCGCCAGACTCACCGTCCCGGTGACGACGTGCTGGACCTCGTTCGGGTCCTGTCGAGCAAGGAGCTTGATCCCGATGGTTGGCCAGCGCGCCGGTCGTCCGTCCACCCTGTCGAAGGCGTCGACTGGGAAGTTCGACAACAGTCCCCCATCGATCANNTCGACGGGGGATGTCCGGGGATGGGCAAGCTCACCGGGCGGAAGAAGAACGGAATCGACATCGAGGCTCGGACCGCATCGGCCACGTACTGCTTGTCGGGGTCGATGCCGTCCAGCGCGTAGTCCCAAGGGAGGTGCATGAGGCGGCCCCGCGTGACATCTGACGCTGTGACAAGGAGCTTGTACTGCTTGTGGTCCGCAAGTCCGCTCTCCGCGTCATTGAATCGGAGATCAGCGAAGGTCTCGATACCGAAATCGGCGAGGTGATCGGCCACCAGGTCCCGGAAGTAGTCGCCCCCATAGACGCCGTGCTCGAAGAAGATGGAGAGGCCCTTTCCGAGCAAGGGGATCCGGTCCAGGTCCGTGCCGTCGCAGATGCGCTTGAAGTCGAGTGCCTCGATGGCGTCCCTCAGCTCGTTGCACGTCATTCCGGCAGCCACCAGGGCGCCAACGATCGCTCCCGCTGAGGAGCCGGCGACTCTGGCGAAACGCAGGCCGTGCTCCTCGAGTGCCGAGATGGCGCCCACGAGGGCGACGCCCTTGACTCCCCCACCTTCGAGAACCAGGTCGACGACCTCGGCCCCGCGGCTCGACCCACTCATTGGGGCGGCTCGCCTCCACCAGCTCGTACCAGTCGCCGCAACTCGTCCCCTGAGAGTTCCTGCCTCTGCTCGAGGAGCTCGGCGATCGATAGCACCAGGTCGCGCTTCAGCTCGAGCCGGGCCAGGATGCTGCTGTACGCCTTGTCCAGGAGCTCGCTCACCCGGGCGATCTGCTCGGGGCTGGGCTCCGTCGTCCAGAGAAGCGACGAGGTGTCGCCGAGCCCCGACTGGCAGACGTAGTACGTCGCCGTGCGGGTGGCGGCAGCCAGATCGCTGTGTTGGCTCGATCCGCCGGCACCGGTGCTGACGTCGTCCGCCCCGAACACCACGGATTCGGCGGCGCGTCCCGCCAACGCCGTCTCCAACTGCTCGAGCATCGTGCGCCGTGTGGCCACCTGTGACTCCGACGGAGCCGAGGCGACGAAGCCCAGCGTGCCGTCCGCCCTGGGGATGATGCTGATGAAGGCCAGGTCGTCGCCGCGGGACGCGCTCATCAGACGAGCCAACGCGTGCCCGGCTTCATGTACGGCGACGCGGTGCAATTCCTGCGCTCCGAGTTGGGGTATCGAATCCGGGCGGCGGGGAAGGCGCGTCACCTCCGCGAGGAGATCCGCCTGTCCGATCGGCCGGTTCTCGTGACGGGCACGCCTTGCTGCGCCCCGTACGAAGAACTCCACGTCCGCGCCGGTGAGGCCGAAGGCGAGGACGGCGAGAACCCGTGTGTCGACGTCATCGGCCACCTCGGCTTCCTCGCGCACCTGGGCGAGGTGATATTCGAAGATGCGCTGCAGGCCATCGATGCTCGGCAGGGGGATGGGCACGACCTGGTCGAGCCTGCCCGCGCGGCGCAGTGCCGGGTCGACCTTGTCGAGGTAGTTGGTGGCTGCGACCAGGATGACCGATTCGCTCAGGACGATGCCCTGGATCTCCTCGAGCATGGCGTTGACGACCTCGGTCAGGTACTGCGCGTTCGGCCCCTGGAACGTCTCCCGATTCCCGATGCTGTCGATCTCGTCGAGGAACAGGATGGCAGGTGCATAGCGGCGGGCCTCGGCGAAGTCCGTCCGCATGGCGCGCAGATGTGCGTCGAGCGACCCGGCCGACTGCCAACGGGCGGCGCTGGCGATCACGATCTTGATCCCACATTCCTTCGCGATGGCGCGCGCCAGTGTGGTCTTCCCCGTTCCCGGCGCGCCGATGAGCAGCATCCCCTTGTCCACCGCCGACCAGGGAATGCTGCCGGCCTGAGCCGCCTTGATGTCGAGGATGAGGTCCTCCGCGATGCGCCGCGCCTCTCCCAAGCCGTGCAGCTCGCTGAGGCT
>PMPX01000334.1 GCA_003169235.1 Acidimicrobiaceae bacterium
GGGGTGCCGAGGTACGCCAGGCGGGCCACCCGTTCACCGTAGGGCAGCGGGCGGGCTCAGCGAGAGAAGAGGTTCGAGAGCCCGTCGGGATCCGACGGGGTGAGGTCGAGCGTGCGGCTGCGAAGGATCTTGAGCGCTTCCTTGCGCTGGTCCTCGTTCAGACGCTCCACCAACAGGATGCCCTCGAGATGATCGAGCTCGTGCTGGAACACACGGCCCTCGAGCTCGGTGGCCTCAATGGAGACCTCGTTGCCGTCGAGGTCGAGACCGACGAGGTGGACCGCATTGGGCCGCACGATCTCCCAGCTGAGCCCCGGCACCGAGAGGCAGCCCTCTTCGTAGGCCCACTCCCCGTCGCTCTCGACGATCCGCGGGTTGATGACGGTGCGGGCGCCCTCCCCGACGTCGTAGACGAAGATGCGGCGCTGGACGCCCACCTGGTTGGCGGCCAGTCCCGTGCCGGGCGCGGCGTACATCGTCTCGATCATGGAGTCCACCAGGCTCGCCACGGCGCCGTCGATGTCCTCGACGTCGCGGGTGCGCTCCTTCAGCACGGGGTCGCCGTACTGGCGGATGGTGAGCTCGGCCATGGGGCCCATCCTACCGGGGGCCCCGGGACGACTCGGCTCCCGGACCCCCTACAAGGTGGGCGGGTCCACCTCGACGCGCAGCCCCCGCCCGCCCGGCCGGGGCACCCGGGCCAAGAGGTCGCACAGCGGGGCATGCGTGGCGGCCCGCACCAGGAAGCGCCCCTCGTCGAGCGGTGACACCGTCACGGCGACGTCGCCCGCGGCTCCCCCGGCTCCCCCGGCCTCGTCCTGCGCCCGGGCTCCCTGCGCCAGCGCCTGGGCGTACCCGGGGGCGAGCACGCCCGACACGAGCGCCAGCGCGGCGAACGGTGGCAGGCCCGACAGGCGGCGCACCGCCGTCTCCTCGTCCAGCACGGGCCCGGGCTCCCCCCGCGAGACCGCCGTGAGGACCGCGTGATCCGGGACGCGCGTCTGGGCCTGCACCCGGGCCCACGCCGGGCCGGTGCCGCGCGGGCCCACCAGTCGCGCCGCGCGGACCAAGAGCGCGAGCGTGTCCTCGACCGCCGTGAGGCGCGCCGCAAGCAGGTGCAGGTCGATGTCGAGGAAGGCGACCGCGGCGGCGCGGCGCACCCGGTGCAGCACCGCCTCCGTGCCCACGAGCACCCGCTCGCCCGGCAGCGCCGCCTCGGCACCGCCCGGACGCGGACCGGCGACCTCCCCCACCCCGACCCCGAGCAGCGCCGCCAGCTCCTCGCGCAGCCGGCTCACGCCGGCCCGGAGCGTCTTCATGCGCAACCGGCCACAGGCGGCGCAGACGACCGGCCTGGTGTCGCCGCAGCGCGGGCAGCGCAGCACCTCCTCGTCACGGGGCCGGGACGCTGCGGCCCCGCAGCGCGTGCAGCGGGCCAGCTCACCACAGTGGACACAGGCCAGCAGGCGCGCGCCGCCGGTGCGGTTGTAGACGCAGACCAGCGGTCCGCGCTCCGCGGCGGCGGGGTCGTCGAGCACGGCACGGGCGAGGCGGACGAACTCCTCGGAGAACATCCCGGTGCGCGGGTCCGCGCCCCGGCGGTCGACGCGCTCGAGCGTCGCCCAGCCGGCCCGCTCCTCCGCGGCCGGCGGCGCCAGGGTCCGGGTCCCGTCGTCGGTGGCGAGCGCCACGGGCGGTACCGGCGACACGAGGATGCAGGGCGCGGCCTGACGGCGCGCCCGCTCCAGGAGGACGTCGACGGCGCTGTACGTCGGCGCACTCTCCTCCCGGTAGGACGCGTCGTGCGCATCGAGGACGACCGCTGCCGCCAGCCTCGGGACGGGTGCCCAGGCCCCGGCACGGCTCCCCACCACGACGGGCCATCCGGCGCGCGCCGCGTCCCAGGCCCCCGTCGCCGGGCACCCGCGCCGCACGAGCCGCGCGGTGAGGCGCTCCGCCCAACCGGTCGAAGGGACCAGCACCACCACGCTCCCCTGGCGGGCGCGCACGCCGGGGTCCGCCACCACGGAGAGCACGAGGTCGATCAGGTCGGTGGCCGGGGGGAGGCGCACCATCGTGGCGCCCGGCTGGGCCAGCGCCCCGTCCCACACCCGGGGCGGTGCCGGGTCCCGCTCGGGGGACACCTCCGCCGTCCCGGACTCGGGTCGATCGGGCAGGGCGCGCACGATCACGGACGGGGACGCCGCGTGCAGGAAGAAGGAGGCGGGGCCGGCCCAGCGCCACGATGCCCACTGCGCCACGTCGACGAGGTCCCCCGGCGGGCCCCAGCCGAGCCACGACTTGAGCGGCAGGACCTCGACGCTGTCCAGCGTGCCCACGTCGGTCTCGACCACCCACCCCCGCACCGTGCGCCCGTGCAGCGGCGCCCGCACCCGGGTGCCCACCCGCACGTCCTCGGCCCAGCGCGCCGGCACCGCGTAGTCGAACGTCCTCGTGAGCGCGGCCACCTCGGTGCGCACGCGCACCGTGCGCAGGGGATGCGTCACCACGCCGTCGGTCGCCATGGCGTCAGTGGCCACGCCACGACGGCTCCCTCAGGGGAGCGATCGGACGCTCAGAGCCCGAGTGCGCTCTTCAGATCGTCCACCCGCGGCGTGGCCTCCCAGGTGAACTCCTTGTCCGCCCGGCCGAAGTGACCGTAGGCGGC
>PMPX01000102.1 GCA_003169235.1 Acidimicrobiaceae bacterium
GACCTGCGCTACACCGACGCGCTCACCATGGCCGACACCGTGATGACCACCCGCATGGTGATCAAGGAGATGGCGCGTCAGGAGGGGGTGTTCGCCTCCTTCATGCCCAAGCCGCTCGGGGGCGTGCAGGGCTCGGGCATGCACACCCACATCTCGCTGTGGGAGGGCGAGCGCAACGCGTTCGTCGACGAGAACGACCGCTACGGGCTCTCCGAGGTGGCGCGCCGCTTCATCGCCGGGCTCTTGCACCACGCCCCCGAGATCACCGCCGTCACCAACCAGTGGGTCAACTCGTACAAGCGGCTCATCGGGGGCTACGAGGCGCCCGTCCACGTCAGCTGGGCCCGCAACAACCGCTCGGCCCTGGTGCGGGTGCCCGTCGTCAAGATGGGCAAGACCGAGTCCACCCGCCTGGAGTACCGGGCACCGGACAGCGCGTGCAATCCCTATCTGGCCTTTGCCGTGATCCTCGCCGCCGGGCTGCGCGGCATCGCCGAGGAGTACCCGTTGCCGCCCGAGGCGGACGACAACCTGTTCAGCCTGACCCCCAAGGAGCTGGCCAAGAAGGGGATCGAGCCGCTTCCCTCGAGCCTGCACGACGCCGTCAACAAGATGGAGGGCTCCGAGCTGCTGGCCGACACGCTCGGTGACCACGTCTTCGAGTGGTTCATCCGCAACAAGCGCGAGGAGTGGGGCGCCTACCAGGTCCAGGTCACGCAGTTCGAGCTTGACCGCTACCTTCCCCTGCTCTGACCCGGACCGACGATGGACCCCCTCCTCTGCTTCCCCGCCGACCTGCCCGCCGAGGTGACGCTCGCGCTGCAGAACGCCGGGGTCGGCCATCACGGCGTGTCGGGGCCCGAGGAGGTGGCCCCGCCCGGGTCCGACGGCCGGACCGTGGGCTACTCGGGCGCGCTCGTCGTCGCCGGTGACGACATGAACGCCGCGGTGGCGTTCTGCCGGCACCTCCGCCTGCGCGAGGTGCCCATGACGCCGCTGCTCCTGGCCATCGGTACGGACCAGGTGGGCGAGTTGCTGCTGCGCGACGACCTCTACGACGACTTCTGCGTCATCCCCGCCCGGCCCGAGGAGCTCGTGGCGCGCCTGCAGCACCTCTTCTGGCGCACCGGGCAGAGCCTGCGGCCCGACATCATTGAGTACGGGCCCCTGATGCTCAACCTCGAGACCTACCAGGCCGCCGTTGCCGGCCGCGTCCTCGACCTCACCTACATGGAGTACGAGCTGTTGCGCTTCCTCGCCGGCCACCCGGCCAAGGTCTTCACCCGCGAGACCCTGCTGAGCCGCGTCTGGGGCTACGAGTACTACGGCGGGGCGCGGACGGTCGACGTCCACATCCGGCGCCTGCGGGCCAAGCTCGGCGAGGAGCACGCCCACCTGATCCAGACCGTGCGCTCGGTGGGCTACCGCTTCGGGCAGGTGGCCTGGCATCCCGGCGTGGCGCAGCGCAACGGAGGATCGGCCCCGGCTGCCGGGCCCGCGTCGGCCGCGTCGGCCGCCCCTCAGACGACCGGCGCGTAGGCCCAGGCCTCGACCTCGGCCCGGGCCCCCAACGGCAGGGCCGCCACCGCCACGGCCGAGCGGACGGGCCTGTGCTCGGTGAAGAACTCCACCCACACCTCGTTCACCGCGGCGAAGTCGGCCATGTCGACGAGGAAGAGCGTGGTCTTGACGACGTCGGGCAGGGTCGCCCCCTCGACGGCGAGCACCTCGGCGAGGTTCTGGAGCGCCTGGCGCAACTCGGCCACCGTGCCGCCGGGCACGAGGCCCGCCGCGCCGGAGTCGTCCGTGCCCAGGCCGATCTGACCCGAGGTGACGACCCAGTCGCCCACACGTCGAACAGGGGAGTAGGGACCGACAGCTGGACTCATGGGGCTCCTCTCAACCGCCTGATCGTGCCACGTCCCGGAAGGGCGCACGCACGGCGGCGCGCCGGGTCGGCCAGCGCGACGGGAGGCCGTCGGCCACCCAGGCCGCGGCCAACGCGGCGACGAACACGGCGTCGGAGCCGTTGACGGGCCAGCCCTCCTCCTCGTGGAGCCGGACCACGACCTCGGGCATGTCGCGGGCGGCCAGGATGCCGAAGGAGCGGATGGTGAGGTCGACCGGCTCACCCGCCCCGTCGACGGCGACGCCCTCGCTCCACACCAACCCGAGCGCCTGGTGCACCGCGCCCAGCGCGTACGAGCGCAGCGTCACCGGGCACAGGATCTCGCCGGCCCAGACGTCCACCTCGACGCGACCACGCTCCCCCTCGTGGAGGCGGACCTCGACGCCGGCGCTCCCCGCGCCGGGCAGCATGACGTGCGCCCGGCCGGCGCCCGGTGGGGCGGCCGGGGCCTCGAGCGCATGGCGTGCGGCCAGTACCTCGGCCCACCCGGCGCCACGCAGCTCGCGTGCCACCGGCGGCCCGGGAACCTCGACCTGCTCGACGTCCACCCCGGGGCACAGCGCAGCCACCCGCGCCGCCAGGGGTTCCAGGTCGGCCGAGCCCTCCGTGGAGGCGACGCGGACGACGCCGGAGCCGTCGGGGCGCAGCGCGATGGCCAGCGGCGGCCGCTTGGGGCCGCGCCGCACGACGTCCTCGCGGCGCCACAGGACGCGGACGGCCTCACCGGTCCGGTCGGCCAGGTCCCGGGCGCGGGCCGGCACCGGGCTGCGTGCCTTGCCGCCGAAGGCGCCGCCGTTGGCCAGCGGCGGCGCGGGGCGACCGCCGGGCAGGCTCCAACTGGCGTCCGGCTCGACGTAGGCGGGCTCGACCCAGGTCGTCTGCAGCGTGAGCGCCCACTCGCCCGCCGGCAGCTCGACCGGGTGCGTCAGGGGCACGGTGCTGTTGCGGCCCTGGACGCGGCCGTGGACAGCCCGGGCGGCGCGCAGGTCGGGGGCGAGGGGCGCGTCGGCACCGAGCTGGACCAGCGCGCCGGGCGGTGCGGCGTCGTCCGCGAAGCCACCGCCGCCGAGCACGACGTCGGGACCCGAGACCTGGAAGGCGGGGCCCTCGATCTGGGCCCGCCAGGAGGCCAACAGCGGGTCGCGCCAGGGCGCCGGCGCGGTGGTCGTCTCCCCGATGCCGAGCGCGTCGCACGCCGCCTCGACGATGGACTGCCAGCCGGTGCAGCGGCACAGGTGCGCCCGCAGGCCGGCCTCGACGTCGCGCCGGGTGACCCCCCCGCCGGGCGCCGTCTCGTCGAGCGCGGCGAGGCGCATCACGATGCCCGGGGTGCAGAAGCCGCACTGACTCGCCCCGTGCGCGACGAACGCGGCGGCCCAGCGGTCGCGCTGCTCGCTCGGCAGCCCCTCCACCGTGGTCACCCGGCGGCCGGCGATGCGGCGCACGGGCGTGACGCAGGCGACCCGCGGTGCGCCGTCGACCCACACGGTGCAACAGCCGCACTGCCCCTGCGGGCTGCAGCCGTCCTTGGCCGAACGGCAGCCCAGCTCCTCGCGCAGCGCGTCGAGGAGGGAGGTCCCGTCGGCCACCGCGACGGGCTCACCGTTGAGGACGAAGGACACCGGCGGCGCGCCGGCTTCGGTGGCCACCGGACCGGGCGGGCGCTCCGGCGGTGGCCCGGGGGCGCTCAGGACGTCGGGCGCGCCGACGGGCGGGCGCTCAGCTGAAGGAGGAGCCGCAGCCGCAGGTGCGGGTGGCGTTGGGGTTCGTGATGTGGAAGCCCTCACCCTGGAGCCCGTCGCTGTACTCGAGGGTCGACCCGGTCAGCAGCTCGGCGCTCGCCGCGTCCACGATGACCCGGACCTCGCCGAACTCGCGCACGACGTCGTCGGACATGACCTCGGTGTCGAAGAACATCTCGTAGCTGTAGCCCGAGCAACCGCCGGGCTTGACCGCGACGCGAAGGGCGAGGCTCTCGCCGCCCTCCTCCCGGGCCAGCAGCTCGGCCACCTTGGTGGTGGCGGCGTCCGTGAGGGTGACCGGCGCCGGCTTCTTCCCGATGTTCACGGTCGTGGAGATGGTCGTCACTGGTTCCTCCTCGCGAGGCCGAACGCCCGGGGCGGACGGCCGCTCACGGTGCACCCTGCGCCGTGGACGCCCCCATGTTACCGGCGCCGACCTCCCACCGACACCCTTGGGCCCTCGGGCCGGAAATCGGCGCCACGCAGGTAGAATCCCGTTCGTGCCCCCCGGTCCCGACGAACCGACTCCGCCGGCGGCGGACGTCCCCCGCAGCGGGGCCGAGGACGAGGTGCGCGACGCCCTGCGGGCCGTGGTCGACCCCGAGCTGGGCGACACCATCGTGGACCTGGGGATGGTGCGTGCGGTGACGGTCGCCGGGGGGGACGTGGTCGTCGACGTGGCGCTGACCATCGCGGCCTGCCCGCTGCGGAGCCAGATCGAGCGCGACGTCGTGGGCCACGTGCAATCCCTGGACTGGGTGCGCTCCGTCGAGGTGCGGGTGGCGGCCATGGACGCCGACGAGCGGGCGGCCGTCATGGCCCGGGCCCGCTGGAAGGCCCGGGAGGACGCCCCCGAGACGGCCGTGCCCGCGAGCGCGCGCGTGCTCGCCATCGCGTCGGGCAAGGGCGGCGTCGGCAAGTCGTCGGTGACGGTGAACCTCGCCGTGGCGCTGGCGGCCCGCGGCCTCGTCGTGGGTGTCCTCGACGCCGACATCTGGGG
>PMPX01000264.1 GCA_003169235.1 Acidimicrobiaceae bacterium
CAGGTGAACTCGGCGTAGCACTCGTCGGAGAAGACCGGGACCCCGTGGGCACGACCCCAGGCCGCCTCCGCCCCGAGATCCCCGAGGCCCCCGGTCGGGTTCGAGGGTGAGTTCGACCACAGCACCAGGGCGCGCTCGGCGTCGGCGGGCACAATGGCGTCCAGGTCCAGGCCGCCCACCCGTCCCGGCGCCGGCGGCACGGGGACGGCGCGACACCCGGCCAGCTCCGCCCCCATGGCGTACGTCGGGTACGACACCGCCGGGTAGAGCACCGTGTCCTTCCCCGGCTCGCGCAGGCGGAGCACGTGCGGCACGGAGGCGACCAGCTCCTTGGTCCCCACGCAGGCGGCGACCGACGAGACCGGCACCTCGGCCAGGCCGCAGCGGCGGCCGAGCCAGGCCGCCGCCGCCTCCCGCAGCTGCGGGCTGCCGGCCGAGGCGGGGTAGCCGCGCTCGGTGCCCGACGACGCCAGCGCATCGACGACGGCGCCCAGCGGCGGGTCGCACGGCGTCCCGATGGAGCAGTCGACCATGCCGCCCTCGTGCGCGCCGGCCAGCTTGGCCAGACCCTCCAGGCGGTCGTAGGGGTACGGCGGCAGGCGGAAGGTCACGGCGTCGCCACGTACTCGGCGAAGCGGGCCCGGCCCACGTCGTCCAGCACCACCTGCAACGTCGCCGACTCGTCGCCGTCGCTCTGGCTCAGCACCTCGCCCTCCCGATGGATGGCGGCCAGCACGTCGCCGCGTGACCACGGCACCACCAGCCGCACGACCCGGTCCGAGCCCCGCAGGCGGTCGCCGATCACGCGCAGCAGCTCGTCGACGCCCTCCCCGGTGCGGGCCGAGACGAGGACGGAGCCCTCGATCCCGTGGGCCAGCGCCTTGGCCGAGTCGGGCGCGCCGTCCGCCTTGTTCACCACCACCAGCTCGGGCACGTCGGCCGCCCCGATCTCGACCAGCACCTCGTGCACGGCGGCCATCTGGCCCTCGGCGTTGGACGCCGTGCCGTCGACCACGTGGACGATGAGGTCGGCCAGGCGCACGGAGTCCAGCGTCGAGCGGAACGCCTCCACCAGCTCGTGCGGCAGCTTGCGCACGAAGCCGACCGTGTCCGTGACGAGCACCGTCTCACCTCCGGGCAGCGACAGCTGCCGGGTGCGCGGGTCGAGCGTGACGAACAGCCGGTTCGCCGCGGGCACGCCGGCGTCGGTCAGCCGGTTGAGCAGCGTCGACTTCCCCGCGTTGGTGTACCCGACCAGCGCCAGCTCGCGATGGCGGCCGCGGGCGCGGCTGCGCCGCTGCAGCGACCGCGTGCGCTCGACGTCGCGCAGGTCGGCCTCGAGCCGGTGCATGCGGCGCACGAGCCGGCGCCGGTCCACCTCGAGCTGCGTCTCGCCGGGACCGCGCGTCCCGATGCCGCCCGCCTGCTGGCTGAGGGAGGTGCCGCGCCCCCGCAGTCGGGGCAGCCGGTAGCGGAGCAGCGCCAGCTCCACCTGGGCCTTGCCCTCCGGGCTCCGGGCGTTCTGGGCGAAGATGTCGAGGATGACCGCCGTCCGGTCGATGGCGGTGCGGCCGAAGAGCTTCTCCAGGTTGCGGTGCTGGGCCGGGGTCAGCTCGTCGTCGAAGACGACGGTGTCGGCGTCGAGGCTGCGGCTGAGCTCGGCGATCTCCTGCGCCTTGCCCCGCCCGACGAAGGTGGCCGGGTCCGGCGCGTCGCGCCGCTGCACGACGCGGCCCACCACATCGGCCCCGGCGCTGTCGACCAGCTGCGCCAGCTCGTCGAGCTCCTCCTCGACCAGCTCGGCCGTCAGGCCCGGGAACACGACCCCGACCAGAATGATCCGCTCCCGGAAGGTGCGCTCGATGAGCGTGCCGGGCAGCAGGTTGCTCAAGACAGCATTCCCGGATGGATGTCGACGTCGGCCACCTTGCGCACGGGGCCCGCCAGGTGGGTGGTGGCCCCGGCGCCGGCCCCGAGGTCCACCTCGAGGATCCCGCCGGGATTGCGCACACGGATGGGGCCGTCGGCGCACACGGCACCCCAGCTTCGGGCCGCCGCCGCCGCGGCCACGCTGCCCGTCCCGCACGCGAGCGTCTCGCCGGCGCCCCGCTCCCAGACACGGAATTCGAGCAGCTCGCCCTCCGCGTCGGCGACCACGGTGATCCACTCGACGTTGATGCCGCCGTCGAACGCCGCCTGCAGCTTCGGACCGAGCTCGGCGACGTCCACGCCCGCGGTGTCGGGGCCGAGCAGGACCAGGTGCGGGTTGCCCACGTCCACCGTGCGCACCCGCCGGTCGTCGAACTCCTGCGGCTGGTCGGGCCCCAGCCGGGCCGGCCCCATGTCGACGTCGGCCTTCCCCCACCCGGGCGCCTCCCCCGGCGTGTACTCCACCGTGCGCGCGCCGCCGGCCGTGGCCACGGTGAAGGTCGGGGGTGCGACGAGGCCGGCATCGACGGCCGCCTGGGCCAGGCAGCGGATGCCGTTGCCGCTCATCTCGGCCTCGCCGCCGTCCGCGTTGTGCAGCTGCATGGAGAGGTCGCAGCCGTCGCGGCCCGGCCCGACCCGGATGATGCCGTCGGCCCCGATGCCGCGGCGGCGGTCGG
This sequence comes from Acidimicrobiaceae bacterium, assembly GCA_003169235.1. Classification (GTDB taxonomy): domain Bacteria; phylum Actinomycetota; class Acidimicrobiia; order Acidimicrobiales; family RAAP-2; genus Bog-473. The sequence continues at coordinate 2,607 of PMPX01000264.1, forward strand.
CCAGCAGGCGGACCTGGGCCACCGAGAGCCGGATTCTGTCGTCGGGGTCGAGGACCACGAGGAAGTCGTTCCCCGCGCCCTCGTGCTTCGTGGCGTGCACCCGTCCATTCTCGCAGCCGGCGGCACTCAGCCGTGCACGTCGAGGGCCCGCCCGAGCAGCTCGTCGGCCTCCGCCGGGCTCGAGGCCCAGGCGATGCGCGGGTCCCGGCGGAACCACGACGCCTGGCGCCGGGCGAACCGCCGGGTGCGCCGGACCGCCTCCTCCAGGCAGTCCGCCAGGGGTGCGCCGTCCTCCACGTGGGCCAGGACCTCGCGGTAGCCCAGGGCCTGGCGCGCCGTCCGCGAGATCCCCCGGGGCCGGGCCGCCAGGGCCCACACCTCGTCCACCAGCCCGGCCCCGACCATGGCCGCGAAGCGGTCGGCGACGCGGCGGTCGACCTCGCCGGGGTCCAGGCCGAGCCCGACCTGCGGGATGCCGGTGGCGGGGTACGTCCCGAGCCCGGGGCCGAACTCCGAGAACGGCCGGCCGGACCCGATCGTCACCTCGAGGGCACGGACCACGCGCCGCCGGTTCGTCGGCTCCATCCGTCCCGCCCCGACCGGGTCGAGCACGGCCAGGCGGGCGTGCAGGTCGGCCGGCGCGGCCCGACCCTCGTCCAGCTCGGCCTCGAGGGCCGCCGCCACGTCGGGGTAACGGCCCGGGATGGAGAGGTCGTCGATGACGGCCCGGTGGTACAGGCCGGTGCCCCCGACGAGCAGCGCGTGATGCCCGCGGCGCTCGATGCCCGCCAGCGCCTCCCGCGCCGCCTCCTGGAACTGCGTGACGGTGAACTCCTCGTCGGGGTCCACCAGGTCCAACAGGTGGTGGGGCACCGCGGCCCGCGCCTCGGGACCGGGCTTCGACGTCCCGATGTCCATGCCGCGGTAGACGCACATGGAGTCGATGGAGACGATCTCACAGTCCCCCCGGCGACGGGCGAGCTCCAGGGCCGCCGCCGACTTGCCCGACGCCGTGACGCCGACCAGGGCGACCGCCGTCAAGCGCTGCCCACCGGGATGCGCACGCGGTGCCGTGGCCGCGCCGTCACCTCCTCGAGACGGCCGGACAGGTGGTGGGGGTGACCCGCCGTCACGGTCACCCGGGCCAGGGACCCCGGGGCCGGGCGGGGAACGGGGCCCGAGGCGGGGAAGTGGAGCAGCTTCCCCTGGCGGGTGCGACCGTTGAGCATCGTGTCGTCGCGGCGGCTGACGCCCTCGACGAGCACCTCCTCGTGACGGCCGACCCGGGCCTGGTGACGAGCCAGGGCGGAGCGGTCCACCACCGTCTTCAGCCGCTCGAAGCGCTCGGCGATCACGTCCGCCGGGACGAACGCCGACTCCATGTCGGCTGCCCTCGTCCCGGGCCGGGGCGAGAAGATGAAGGTGAAGGCGGAGTCGTAGCCGGCCTCCGCGCAGACGGCGAGCGTGTCCTCGAAGTCCTCCTCCGTCTCGCCCGGGAACCCCACGATGATGTCCGTCGTGACGGCCAGGTCGTCGACGGCCGCCCGGGCGGCGGCCAGCCGCTCGAGGTAGCGCCGCGCGGTGTAGCCCCGCCGCATGGTCCGCAGCACCCGGTCACTCCCCGATTGGAGCGGGAGGTGCAGCTGCTCGCAGACCTCGGGCGTGTCGGCCATCGCCTCGATGGTCTCGGGCCGCAGGTCTTTCGGGTGCGGGCTCGTGAAGCGGACCCGCCCGATGCCCTCGACGGCACCGACGGAGCGCAACAGGTCCGCGAACAGCGGCCGGCGCCGGGTGATGTCGCGGCCGTAGGAGTTGACGTTCTGCCCGAGCAGCGTCACCTCCGTGACCCCGCGGTGGGCCAGCAGCTGCACCTCCGCGACGATGTCGTCCATCGGCCGGCTGGCCTCGGGCCCGCGCACCGAGGGCACGATGCAGAAGGCACAGGAATTGTCGCACCCGGTCTGGATGTTGACCCACGCCGCGTACGGCAGCTCCCGGACCGCGCCCGGACCGAGCAGCGGGTCGGGACCCGCCTCGGGAGCGGGCGCGTCGAGGACCTCCATCAGCGGGCCCTCGGTCATGGATCGCCGCAGCAGACCCGGCGCGCTGGTCAGGTTGTGCGTGCCGAAGACGACGTCCACCCAGCCCACCTTCTCCTGGATGCGCTCCCGGTCCTTCTGGGCCAGGCAGCCCCCCACCGCGATCTGCAACCCGGGCCTGGCGTCGACCAGTTCCTTCAACCGGCCCAGCGTCCCGTAGAGCCGCTGGTCGGCGTTCTCCCGGATGCAGCAGGTGTTGAGGACCACCACGTCGGCGTCCTCCATGACGGCGGCGGGCTCGAGGCCATCGGCCACCAGCAGCCCGGCCAGGCGCTCGGAGTCGTGCTCGTTCATCTGGCACCCGAAGGTGCGGATGAAATAGGTCCGCGGCATCGCCGAAGTCTAGGGAACGGCAGACGCCTAGATTCTGAGCGTGAACCGTCGGGTCCCGCACCCTCGTGTCTGGTGGGCTGTGGCCCTGGTGCCGCTGGTCGTGGCCTCGTGCAACTCCGCCCCCGCCCCCGAGACGCCCGACGCCAAGCTGAAGGGCGCCGACGGCACCGCTCTGACCGCCGTCCAGGTCTACCTGGCCAAGGCGAGATCCTGCACCTCGGCCTCGAAACCGGTCGCGTGCCTGGAGGACGCGGACCTCGCACTGGGGGGGCAGATCCACACCTACGCCAACCTGCTCGCCGTCGGCCACGGCTTCACGGCCCCTCCGGCGACACTGACCAAGGCCCGCAACACGGCCCAGACGCTCGCCAACAGCCTGGAGATCCTGGGCGACGCGCAACCGACGCAGGCCAACTACGACCAGGTCCTCAACACCTTCGACGTCAACTCGGCCCTGGGCCAGCTGCAGACCGCGGTGAAGGACGTGACCGCGGGGCTGCCCGGCTGACCCCTACAGCGTCACCTCGGCCTCGTCGCCGTAGACCAGGCCGCGCCGGTCCGGCCGGAGGACCAGGACGCCCCCGGGAATCCCCGACGCGGCGAGGGCGGCCTCGGCGCCGGCACGCACCACGTCGGCGGTGCCGGCACGCACCATGGCGACCAGCGTGGGACCACCGCCCGACCAGCAGGCGGCGAGCGCGCCGGCGTCGACGAGACCCCGCAACAGTCCGGGTGCCTCGGGGAACAACGCCGTGCGGGCCGGCTGGTGGATGCGGTCGTCCGTCGCCTCCGCCCTCAGCGCCGACGGGTCGGCGAGGCCGGCGAGGAGCAGGCCCATGCGGCCCAGGTTGAACACCGCGTCGGCCAGCGTCAGGGTCTCGGGCAGCACGCCACGCGCCTCGGGTGTGGCGAGATTGCGGTCCGGCACGATGGCGACGAACGCCAGGTCGTCACTGAGCGGCAGCCGCGCCTGCACGCAGGCGCCTTCGACCGTGGTGGCGGCGACGAGCCCTCCGAACACGCTCGCGGCCGCGTTCTCGGGATGCCCGTCGTATGCGGCCGCGACGGCGAAGGGATCGTCGGCCCCGGCGGCGGCGGCGGCGGCGGCGGCGAGGGCGGCGGAGGAACCAAGCCCCCGTGCCACCGGTATCTGCGAGCGCACGGAGATCGCGACGCGGTCGTGACCGAGGATCTCGGTGACCACCCGCGCGGCCAGGTGTGTCGCATCGTCGAAGAGGCCGGACCCCTCGCCCTCGCTGCGCACGCGCAGTGAGGGGGCCGGCTCGACCTCGACGCTCACATAGCGGTCGAGGGCGACGGCCAGGGTATCGAACCCCGGCCCGAGGTTCGCCGACGACGCTGGGGCCCGGGCGCGCACGCGGAGAGGCTAGGTCCTCAGAAGAGCCGCCGGAGAAGCGGCTCGTGGGGCACGTCCTGCTGCAGGCGCACCGGTACGACCACGTGCTGGGTGCCTAGGCTCACCACCATCGTGCCGGCGCGGGCGCCCCGGGACGCCCGGTCGGTGAGGTGCCGGGCCGGGTGGAACACCTGGGTCACGGTGACCCCGGGCCAGGTCAGCACCGACACCGAGGTCGCCGCCACGGCGTCCACGGAGCGCCCGGACTCGCTGACGTGCGCCATCACCTGTCCACCCCGGAGGACCGACGTCGTGCCGACCAGGGGACCGACGGCGTCCACGAGCGCAAGGGCGTGCAGGCCGGCCTGGGCCAGCACCTCTGGCCCCTGCTGGCCGGTCACGGCGGCCAGCAGGAGGACGGGCCGGCCGTGCACCGTGCGCACCACGGCCAGGACGTCACAGCCGCCGGCGGCGGTGGTGAAGCCGGACTTGACACCGATGACGCCCTGCAGGCCGAGCAGCGGCGTGTAGGTGGAGATCGTCCCCGCCACCGGCAGGGTGACGGACGTCATCTGCACCATGGAGGCGAACGCCGGGTTCGCCATGTCGGGGGTCGCGACCTTCAGCAGGTCGTCGGCGGTCGACATCGACCCCGGGTCGACCCCGCTCGCATCGGCGAAGTGCGACTGGTGCATGCCGAGCTGCGCGGCGTCCGCGTTCATCTTGGCCACGAACGCCGGGATGCTGCCGGCGTCCCAACGAGCCAGCAGGTCGGCGTAGTTGTCGGCCGAGTGCACGAGCAGGCCACTCAGCACCTGCTGCTCCGTCAGCTGCTCGCCGACGGCGACCTGCGCATTCGAGTCGTCGTCGACGGTGTCGTTGTCGTAGTCGTCCACGTCGGCCTGGGTCACGGTGATGTCGGGGCCCGCCTCGTTCAGCGCCAGCGGGTGGTCGTGCAGGATCACGTACGACGTCATCAGCTTGGTGAGGCTCGCCACCGGCGCCGGCTGCTCGGTTCCCGAGGCCACGTCGACCCCGATGGAGGGGATGGCGATGGCCGCCTGCCCGGTCGTCGGCCACGGCAGGGAGACCGACTGCGCCGGGACCGACACCGTCCGGTGCCCGACCGGGGTCACCACGGGGGGCGCGTCCGGCGCCGTCAGCCGGACCCCCACGAAGACGGCCGCCGCGGCCAGCAGGACCAGCAGGGCGACGAGCAGCGCCAGACGGCGTCCCGAGCGGCGCCGGCGGTGCGAGTGGACCGCGTGACGACCGTGCTCGTGCGGCGGCGGCGCCGGTGGTGACGGCGCGTGCAGCGAGTCCAGCCGGAACGGCGCCACCATGAGGGGCGCCGAGCTCTACGGGCTCACCACCGGTTGAGCCCGTCGAGCTCCTCGGGCGTCATCAGGACGGCCCGTGCCTTGGAACCCTCGCTCGGTCCCACGACGCCCGCCTGCTCGAGCAGGTCCATGAGGCGACCGGCCCGGGCGAAGCCGACCCGCAGCTTTCGCTGCAGCATGGAGGTGGACCCCAGCTGGGAGCGCACCACCAGATCACGCGCCTGGACCAGCAATTCGTCGTCGTCGTCGTCCATGCCGCCGCCGCCCGACGGCCCGTCGTCGACGTTGTCGATCCCGACGATGGCCTCGGTCTGGCCGCCCTGCCTCTGCCAGTGGGCGACCACGCCGCGCACCTCCTCCTCGGAGACCCACGGTGCCTGGAGTCGGCGCGGGATGTTCGAGGACGCCGTCAGCAGCAGCATGTCCCCCTTGCCGATCAGGCGCTCGGCACCGGGTTGGTCGAGGATGACCCGGCTGTCGGCCAGCGAGGAGACCGAGAACGCCATGCGGCTCGGGATGTTCGCCTTGATGACGCCCGTGATGACGTCGACCGAAGGTCGCTGGGTGGCGATCACGAGGTGGATGCCCACCGCACGCGCCATCTGGGCGATGCGGACGATGGAGTCCTCGACGTCGCGCGCCGCGACCATCATGAGGTCGTTCAGCTCGTCGACCACCAGGAGGATGAAGGGCAGCGTCTGCGGCGGCTCAGGCTCGTCGAGGTCGGCCTCGTCGTCGACGGCCGGGTGGTCCTCGCCGAGGGCCGCGGCGGCGACGGCGCGCACCCGGCTGCGGTCCGACCGCGGTGCCGTGATGAGCCCCTCCTCGACCAGCTGGTTGTAGCCGGTGATGTCGCGCACGCCGTTCTCGGCCAGGAGGTCGTAGCGGCGCTCCATCTCCTTGACCGCCCAGGAGAGCGCGTTGGCGGCCTTCTTGGGGTCGACCACCACGGGGTTGAGGAGGTGGGGCAGGCCGTCGTACTGCCCGAGCTCCACCCGCTTGGGGTCGATCAGGATGAGCTTGACCTGATCCGGCGTGTCGCGCATCAGGATGGACGTGATGATGGAGTTCATGCACGAGGACTTCCCCGAGCCGGTCGCGCCCGAGATGAGGATGTGCGGCATCTCGGCCAGGTTCGCCATCACGGCGCGCCCGGCGATGTCTCGGCCCATCGCCACCTCGAGCGGGTGCGTGGTCGCCGTCGGCCGCGACTCCTTCGACTCGAGGATGTCGCGCAGGGAGACGAGCTGGCGGGTCCGGTTCGGGACCTCGACGCCGATGGCCGACTTGCCCGGGATGGGCGCAAGGATGCGGACGTCCGGCGACGCCATGGCGTAGGCGATGTCCTTGGACAGGCTGGTGACCCGGGCCACCTTGACGCCGGGCCCGATCTCGATCTCGTAGCGGGTGACGGTGGGTCCGACCCGACAGCCGACCAACCGGGTCTCGACGCCGTGCGCGGCGAGCGCCCGGACCAGCTCCTCTCCCGCCGCGTCGATCTGGCGCTGGTTCTGGCGCACCTTGGGTGACGCGCTGAGCATCGACATGCTCGGCAGCACCCACTCGCCCGCCGCCCGCGGCGTTGCGGCCACGACCGCCGGCGGGGCGACCTCCTCCGGCTCGGGCTCGGGGCTCAGCGGGATGTCGATGTCGTCGTCGACGTCGTCCGGCTCGTCGTCGAGCGGCTCGGCGTCCTCGGGGACCATGGGTGCGGGCCTCGGCGGCACGTGGGCCACGACATCGCTGGCCCCCTCGGGCACGACCACGAAGGGCTTGCCCTCCCACAGCGACCTCGCGGTGCGCGCGGTGGCCGTCGCCGCCGTGTGCAGGGCCCGGCCCACGGCGTTGAGCGACACGCTCGTGGCGATGAGCACCGCCACGAGCACCACGGCAACCAGGAGGACGGCGGCACCCGCCGTGCCGAGCCCGGCATGGAGGGGGCGGCCGACGACGGCGCCCAGGTAGCCGCCCGCGTTGCGCAGGTCCTGGGAGTCGGACAGTCGAGGGGTGTCCTTGGCCAGCTCCGCCAGGCCGCAGACGCCGAGCAGGCCGAGCACCGTGCCGACGGCGAGGCGCCAGGGGTCGGAGATCTCGTCCAGGTGCGCCTCCCCGCGCCGCGAGCCTCGGTCGAAGAGCAGCGCCAGGCCGGCGCCGAAGGCCACCAGGGGCAGCAGGACGCGGACCCACCCGGCGAGCAGGCCCAGCCCGGAGTCGACGGCGTGGCCGATCGGTCCGAGCTGCTTGCCCCACAGCGCGAGGGCGAGCAGGACACCGAGCGTGATGAGACCGACGGCCCACAGGTCGCGGGCCTGGACCCGCCAGAACGGCGGGTTCGGCGGTTTGGCCTGCTTCGAGCGGGCCGCCGGCTTCTTGGCGGCGCGGGAGGGCGCACGCGTCGGTGCACCCCCGCGGGTCTTGGTCACCACAGTAAGGTCGAGATTACTGCCTGACCTGGTCGTTTTTGTGGACACCCCACCCGTTGAATTACGAACATACGTTCGCTATCCTAGACCGGATGGCACTGCGGTGGGCCAGAGCGGAAGCCGAGGAGGGCGGCACCCTGTTCCCCGACGAGCGGGTGGCCGAGCGTCACGTCGGGAAGGGCGCCTACGCCGGGATGGAATTCCTCCATGTCAACGCCCGGACCATCATCAACACGGTCCCACCGGAGAGCCAGATGCCGTTCCGGCACACGATCAACCCGTATCGAGGGTGCAGCCACGCCTGCGTCTACTGCTTCGCCCGGCCGACCCATGACTACCTCGGCCTGGGGATCGGGTCCGACTTCGAGCGCAAGATCGTGGTCAAGGTCAACGCCGTGGACCGGCTCCGCGCCGAGCTGCGCTCCCCGAAGTGGGGCGGCGACTGCATCGCCATGGGCACCAACACCGACCCGTACCAGCACGCCGAGGGGAAGTACCACCTGACCCGGGGCATCGTGGAGACGCTCTCGGGGGCGCGCAACCCCTTCAGCATCCTGACCAAGTCGNNGACGCGGCGCTGCTCGCGGCGGCCTCGGAGCGGACGCAGGTCTCGGTGAGCTTCTCGGTGGGGACGCTCGACCGCTCCGTCTGGTCGCTCACCGAGCCGGGCACTCCCCCGCCGGACCGCCGGGTCGAGGCGTTGCGGCGCCTGACCGCCATGGGCGTCTCGTGCGGGGTCCTGATCGCCCCGGTGCTGCCGGGCCTCTCGGACTCCGAGGACCAGCTCCGCGAGGTCGTCGAGGCCTGCGCCGNNCGCCGGCGCCGTCTCCATCCACGGTGTCGCGCTGCACCTGCGGGGCTCGGTGCGCGCCCACTACCTCGACTGGCTGGAGGGCGCCCGGCCCGACCTGGTCCGGCTCCACCGGGGGCGCTTCCGGCGGGGCGCGTACCAGGAGGACACCGAGCGTGAACGGGTGGAGGGGATCGTGCGTGCGGCGGCGCTTCGCTGCGGCGTCACGGGGCGGGACCGCTACCGCAGCCGGCCCGAGGTGACCGGGCCCGAAGGCGGCCCGGGTCCCGAGGGCGGGCAGCAGCTCCGGCTCCTCTGAGGCGGAGGCGCGCCGTCAGGGCGACCCCTGCTCCCTATGATCGTGCACTCATGTCTGGCGCGGGATGGTCGACGTGGCGGGTCGGCCGCCGTGCCGTTGTGGGCGTGGTGACGCTG
>PMPX01000168.1 GCA_003169235.1 Acidimicrobiaceae bacterium
CATCAGGTTTCCAGCCTCGCCCGCTTGACGTCCGGCGGTGTCGCCTCATCGACCAATGCGGCGATCGCCTCGGCGGTCGGCCGGTGGGGCTTGCCCGCCACCTCGGGCGCGGTCTCGGCCGCCGTGGCCACCGCAGCGAGGATGGCGCCGGCCCCGGGGACGAGCCCGTCGGGAGTGGGAAAGGTCGGATCCTCGTTGGTGCCGATGAAGCGTGCCCCGCCACGTACCGCGGCCGCGGCAGCGGCCACGGCGTCGTAGGTGAACGTGCGCGTGATCCCCACCACCACGGCGTCGGCCGGTCCCTCGGGCACGACGACGACACCGCGGGCCGCCAACGCCTCGCGCACCCCGTCGGCCGCGAGCACCACCGCGCGCGAGCCGGTCGCGAGCAGGCCGGCGGCCACGTCGGCCGAGCCGAGCAGGTCGGCGTCGTCCACCGTGATACCGCAGTGACCCAGCCGCTTGTGCAGCTCGGCCCGTGTCGGCGCCGAGTTGTTGGTGGCGAACAGCACACGGCCGCCCGCGCTCCGCAACCGGGCCACAGCCTCGTCGACCCCCGGAATCGGCCGACCGTTGAGCCACACCACGCCGTCGAGGTCGATGACCCAGGTTCCTCCCGGCGGCGGCGGCCACATCGGGACGAGGCTAACCGCCGCTCTTAGACTTGCCCGCCGTGGCCGAGCTGCACACCGAGGGCGACCAGCTGGTGCTCCACATGCACGCGCTCGAGAAGGCGGAGGGCTTCCATGGCGACATCCGGGTCCCGCTCTCGAGCGTCACGGCGGTCCGCGTCGTCGAGGACGCCTGGCCGGAGCTTCGCGGCATCCGGGCCCCGGGGACCGGGGTGCCCTCGGTGGTGGCCGTCGGCACCCGGCGCGGCGGGTTCGGGAAGGACTTCGCCGCCGTCCACGGCAAGGGAAGGGCGGTCGTCGTCGAGCTCGCGGGCGCCGAATACGGGCGGCTGGTCGTCACCTGCGAGGACGCGGACGCCGTGGCATCGGCCATCCGGGTCGCCACCGGCAAGGCCTGACGCCGGCGGGGTCGCCCCCTTCGAGGTGACGGGTGGACCATGATGTCGGGGTGGCCCATCCCCAGGACGTGGAGGTGCCGCCGCACTCGGTGGAGCGGCTGGGTCGCCTGGTCGGGCCCGAGCGCTACGCCGCGCTGGAGAACGAGGCGTCGACCGCCCTGGGGGCGCTCGACGGGGCAAAGGTGTGGAACATCAGCTCCACCGCGCACGGCGGTGGGGTGGCCGAGATGCTCCAACTGCTCTGTGGCTACGCCAGGGATGCGGGTGCCGACACACGCTGGTTGGTCATTGACGGCGACCCCGAATTCTTCGCCATCACCAAGCGGCTGCACAACCGCATTCACGGCGCTGCCGGCGACGGGGGCGACCTCGGGCTCCGGGAGGCCGCCCACTACAAGGCCGTGCTCGACGCCAACGTGGACGCCATCGACGGCCGGATCCATCGCGGCGACGTCGTCGTCCTCCATGACCCACAGACCGCAGGTCTGGCGAACCATCTGATCCGGTACGGCGTGCACGTCGCCTGGCGCTGCCACATCGGGTCGGACCGCACGAACACGTTCACCGAAGAGGCGTGGAGCTTCCTGCACCCGCACCTGGCCCATTGCCGCACCTTCGTCTTCTCGCATGCCGCATTCGTGCCGGCCCAGCTCGCCGGTGCCGACGTGTGGATCATTGAGCCCTCCATCGACCCGCTCTCGAACAAGAACCGCCCGCTGCCGAAGGCGCGGGTCTCCGACCTCCTGGTCCGGATCGGCCTGCTCGAGGGCCCCGGGACCGGGCGGGCATCGGCGGTGATGGGAGGCGCATCGCCACTCTCGCCCGAGGACCCCCTCGTCGTGCAGGTGTCGCGCTGGGATCACCTGAAGGACATGCAGGGCGTCCTGCGCAGCTTCGCCGAGCACCTGGCGGGACGGACCGACGCGCGCCTCGCGTTGGTCGGACCCGCCGTGGCGGGGGTGAGCGACGATCCCGAAGGCGCCCAGGTCCTCGAGGAGTGCTTCGACCTGTGGCGGTCGCTCCCCCGTCGCGCCCGCGACGCCATCCGCCTGGTCACGCTGTCCATGGACGACCCCGTGCTCAATGCCGTCACGGTGAACGCGGTCCAGCGGCACGCCAGCGTCGTGGTGCAGAAGAGCCTGCAGGAGGGTTTCGGTCTGACCGTGACCGAGGCCATGTGGAAGTCGAAGCCCGTCGTGGCGTCGGCCGTGGGCGGCATCGTCGGTCAGATCCCTCAGGGGGCGGGCATCCTCCTCGGGGATCCCAGCGACCTCGACGCGTTCGGCTGGGCGCTGTCCGGCCTGCTCGCCGATCCGGCGGAGATGGCGTCAATGGGACGACGGGCCCGGCGCCACGTCCGTCAGTACTCCCTGAGCGACCGCCACCTCATCGACTACGCACACCTGGTGACGCACATGACCCGCCTTCCGCCCACCTGAGACCTAGGAGGGCGACGTCGACTGGGCGATCAGCCGCCCGGTGACTTCGTCGGGCCGGATGCGCACCAGCGTGTGGCGGTCGCCGCCGGCCCACGGCGCCAGCCCCAGTGCAGCGAGTGCCGCGACCTCGTCGGGATCGTCGACCAATCGCGTGGTCCCGGTCACCAACACGCTCCACCCCTCGCCCATCGACTCGTCGACGCGGTCGATCTGGAAACCCACTCGGCCATGGCCTCCGAGAGAGACGGCCTGCTCGGTCGTCGTACTCACGATGACGTCACCCTCGCTGACCACGTAGTTCATAGGGTGCGCGACGGTGCCCCGGGCCGACTCGAAGACGAGGCGACCGACGCCCCCGGCCCGCAGGTGCGCCTCGCACTGCTCCTTCGACAGCGCCGTGAGCTCGGGGTGCCGGCCGGCGCGTCCCCGGCCCGCGGGCCGATCCACTCGCCCGCCGTAGAGGTCCTCGGGCGTGCAGTCCAGTGCGAGCGCCAACAGGAGCATCGTGCCCGTGCTGAGGCGGCCGCCCGTGCTCTCCTCGAAGTAGCGCAGGTAGCCGGGATCGACGCCCGTCTTCGCCGCCACCTCCTCGATGCTCAGTCCCAGCTCGGTCCGCCGCCGTGTGATCCGCCGGGCCAGGTCCCCGGTGTGGTCCGCAGGGATGTCTTCGGCTGATTCCTCGGTTGCGCTCACCGACGTATTCTCATCCGTCGGCGGCCCGACAACAACAGGGCTCAGGTCCCGTCCCAGGGTGGGCGGAAGGCCAGCGAGCGCGCGGCGTCGCGTCGCGTCACGACGCCCACGACACGGTCGTCCTGGAGCACGGGCAGATGGGATCGCTGGTGGCGGCACATGACCGACGCCGCCTCGTCGACGGTGGCGTCGACGTCGAGCGCCAGGGTGTCGTCCGGCTGGGCGAACTCGGAGAGGCTGACCTGGCGCGGATCGAGGCCCAGGGCCACCACCCTGGCCACGATGTCGCGATTGCTCACGGAGCCGGCCAGGCGCCCGTCGGAGAGACACAGCGGGATGGAATCCTCGCCGCCAGCGGCCAGGAGACGGGCTGCGTCGGCCGCCGAGTCGGTGGTCCGCAGTACGTCGATGTCGCTCTGCATGACATCCCGGACGGTCCTCATGGCGAACTCCCACTGCGGGCCTGCTCATGCCGGCCCGCCCTCACGACCCAATATCGCGCCGATGCGAACCCCCACGGCCAAAAGGTGCCGTTCGGCCCCTTGGGGCGGTGACCTCCCGTGCGCCGAACCGGCGCTTGCCCGGACGGCGCAGCGAACGTATGTTCGTAGCCATGGAGCGACAGTACGAGCTGGAGTCGCTGCGTCGCTCGCTCGCCATGTTGCGCCCCGGGGCCCCTGCGCTGGACCGCGAGGAGGCGATGCAGCTGGTCCGCGAGCTCCAGGACCTCGAGGAGCAGCTCCGCTCGTTACGCGTCGGCCTGCAGCGGCTGCTGGCCGAGTCAGGCTGAGGGCGTCTTCTCAACCCAGAGCGACGAGGTTCACCGGGTCGGCCAGGATCTCGCCGACCGCCGCCAGGAAGAGGGACGCGGCCTGGCCGTCGAGGAGACGATGGTCGAACGCGAGGCTCAGCACGACGAGGTCGCGCAGGGCGATTTGGCCCTCGAGCTCCCAGGGGCGCCGCTGCACCGCGCCGACCGCGAGGATCGCGGCCTCCCCGGGGTTGAGGATGGGCACGCCCGCGTCGACCCCGAAGACGCCGACATTGGTGACGGTGATCGTCCCGCCTCTGAGGTCCGCGGGCGTGCAGCGTGTGGCGCGGGCACGCTCCGCCAGGTCGACCAGGGCCACGGCAAGGTCACGGAGCGACATGTCCTGGGCGTCCTTGAGGGTGGGCACCAGGAGACCCGTCGGGCCGGCGACCGCCACGCCCAGGTTGACGTAGTGCTTCGTCACGACTTCGGCGGTGGCGTCGTCCCACGACGAGTTGAGCGCGGGATGGTCGCGCAGGGCCAGCATCATGGCCCGGGCCACCACGGCCAGCACGGTGACATGCACTCCCTCGAAGTGCCTGTTCCGGCGGAGCTGCCCGACCAGCTGGACCGTCGGGGTCACGTCGACCGTGAGGAAGACGCACGCCTGCGGCGCCGTGGCGACGCTGTGCACCATCGCCTCGGCCATGTGCTTCTGGACGCCGCGAACGGGGGCCCGTGACTCTCGGCCCGCCGCCGGCGGCGGTGTACTGGGGCCGGCGGACGCCGCTCCCGCCAGATGACCGGCCAAGTCGTCGCGCGTGATGGTGCCGCCCGGCCCGTGGCCGGTGACGTCGGCCAGGTCGATGCCGCTCTGGCGCGCCATGAAGCGCACGGGGGGAGCGGCCAGCGGCCGGGAGGCGGGGCGGGGCGGCTCTACCGGACTCGGGTTCCGGTGGGCGCGACGGTTGCGGCGCCGGCTTGGTGGCGCCTCGGTGGGCCCGTAACCGACCAGCGTGGGCACCCGCTCCTCCGTTCCGGGCGCCCCGGCGGTGTCGATGGCGATCAGCGGCGATCCGACGGCAACCGTCTCGCCCGCGCCGGCCAACAGCTCGACGACGGTGCCGGCGAACGGGCTGGGCAGCTCCACCACCGCCTTCTCGGTCTCGACCTCCACCAGAGCCTGGTTCAGCGCCACGTCGTCACCGGCGGCGACGAGCCAGGACACGATCTCGGCCTCGGTCAGGCCCTCTCCCAGGTCGGGGAGGAGGAATTGCCGGACGGCGCTCAGGCCTGCAGGCACCGGTCGACCTCGTGCAGCATCCGGTCGGCGTCGGGGAGGTAGTGGCGTTCCAGCCTCGACGGTGGATACGGCGTGGCGAGACCGCCGACCCGGCGCACCGGAGACTCGAGATGGTAGAAGCAGTGCTCCGACACCCGGGCTGCGATCTCGGCTCCGAGGCCGCAGAACACGGATGCCTCGTGGGCCACCACGAGCCGGCCCGTCTTGCGGACCGACGCCTCAATCGTCTCGAAGTCGACCGGCGACAGCGAGCGGAGATCGATGACCTCTATGGACGTCCCCTCCTGGAGCCCGATCCGGGCCGCCTCGAGCGCCGTGGCGACCATGGGGCCGTAGGCGGCGATCGTCGCGTCCGTCCCCTCGACGACGACCCGCGCCTGGTGCAACGGCGCCACGGTGGTCGCCAGGCCTTCGTCGACCTCGCCCCTCTCCCAGTAGCGGCGCTTCGGCTCGAAGAAGACCACCGGGTCGTCGCAGGCGACGGCCTGTTGGATCATGCGGTGCCCGTCGGCGGCATTGCTCGGCGTCACCACCCGCAAGCCTGCGGTGTGGGCGAAGTAGACCTCCGGGGACTCGGAGTGGTGCTCGACCGCGCCGATGCCGCCCCCATAGGGCACGCGGATCGTCAGCGGCATCGCCACCCGGCCCTCGTTGCGGTGCCGCAACTTCGCGACCTGCGAGACGATCTGGTCGAAGGCGGGGTACACGAAGCCGTCGAACTGGATTTCGCACACAGGCCGGTAACCGCGCATGGCGAGCCCCACGGCGGTGCCCACGACACCCGACTCGGCGAGGGGGGTGTCGATGACGCGCCGGTCGCCGAAGTCCCGCTGCAGGCCCTCGGTGACCCGGAAGACGCCGCCGAGCTTCCCGATGTCCTCACCCATCAACACGACCTTGGGATCACGCTCCATCGCCTGGCGCAGCCCGGCGTTCAGCGCCTGGCCCAGCGACATGGTGGCCGTCACGAGTCGAACGTCGACACGTAGGCCGCATAGGCGTCCCGCTCCTCCTCAATGAGGGGGTGCGGTCCCGCGTAGACGTGGTCGAACAACGCGTCTGGCGGAGGATCGGGAAGGGCCAGGCATCCTCGGCGCAGTCTGGCCGCCACCTCGTCGGCCGCGGCCGTGACCGAGTCCTCGAAGCCGTCATCGGCGAGACCCTCGGCCCGGAGGAGCGCGCGCAACCGGACCAACGGGTCCTTGACCCGCCATTCCTCCTCCTCGTCGCGGGAGCGGTAGCGGGTCGGGTCGTCCGACGTCGTGTGCGGTCCCATGCGGTAGGTGACCGCCTCTATCAGCGTCGGCCCCTCGCCGGCGGAGGCGCGGGCCAGGGCGAGCCTGGTGGCGGCCAGGACGGCGAGGACGTCGTTGCCGTCCACCGCGATGGCAGGAATGCCGTAGCCCTGGCCCCGTTGGGCGATGGTGCCGTGCGACTGCAGCCGCACCGGCTCCGAAATGGCCCACTGGTTGTTCTGGCACACGAAGACGACGGGCACCGTGAAGCTGGCCGCGAAGCCGAAGGCCTCGGCGACGTCGCCCTCACTGGACGCGCCGTCACCGAAGTAGGCGACGGCGGCCGACGTCGCACCGTCGAGCATGATGCCCAGCGCGTAGCCGGTGGCATGGAGGGCCTGCGAGCCGACGATGATCGCCGGCGTGGCGAGTCCGAACACGGCGGGATCCCACCCGGAGAGCGCACTCCCCCGCCAGAGTCGCAGCATGTCCACCGGGTCGACGCCGCGGCAGTAGGCCACGCCGTGCTCGCGGTAACTCGGGAACACGAAGTCGTCGGGGCGCAGGGCGCGGGCGGAGCCGACCTGTGCCGCTTCCTGGCCGAGCAGGGGGGCCCACAGTGCAAGCTCGCCCTGGCGCTGCAGCGCCATCGACTCGACGTCGATGCGGCGCACGACGACCATGTCGGTGTACAGGTCGCGCAGCTGGTCGGCTCCGACGTCGGCGACCAGTTCCCAGTACGGGCACCCCACGGTCCGCTGCCCGTCCACCGAGATCAGCTGGACGAGGCCGTCGAAGCCCGTCCACTCGGGAATCCCCCTCTCCGGAACCCGTGCAGGTGCGATGGCCATATGGACTCCCTTCCCGCTGCGGGCTGGTCGAGGAGCATCACACCATGATCGGGCGCCCAGGCGCGGAAAAACGAACCAGATCAGCTCGGTGACACGGATGTCATGCGCACGAAGCGAGATCCGCGCAATGCACCCGCGGAACCCTGGGAGCCGCGACCGGGCACGGATGCCCGGCCCCGCACCAACGGCTCAGGAGGCCTTGCGGCGCGCCACCGTCTTGGTCCGGGCCGGCTGCTTGGCCGCCTTCTTCGCCGGCTTCTTGGCCGGAGCAGCCCGACCAGAAGCGGCGCGCTTGGCCGCCGGCTTGCTCCTGGCGCTCCTTCCCTCGGGCCGGGCCGCGGCGGCGATGCTGGCGTTGAGGGCCTCCATGAGGTCCACGACCTTGGCCGGGGCCTCGGGCTCGGCCTGCAGCACGATCTCGTGGCCGCTGCGCTTCTCCTCTATCAGGGCCTCGACCTTCTGGCGGTGCGTGTCGTGGTAGCGCTCGGGATCCCAGTCGCTCTCCATGGACTCGATCAGGAGCTGCGCCATGGAGAGCTCCCGGTCGGTGACGTCCTCGGTGTCCGGCACGGTGATGTCACGCCCGGGCGAGCGCACCTCGTCGGAGAAGTACATCGTGTGGAGGGCCAGCACCTCGTCGTCGGGCCTGATGGCGACGAGGTACTCCTTGTTGCGCATGACCAGGGTCGCGATGGCCACTCGGCCCGAATCGGCCATGGCCTGGCGCAGCAGGGCGTAGGCCTTGTCGGCTCCGGCTCCCTCGGGCGCCAGGTAGTAGCTCGAGCGGAAGTACACGGGGTCGATGTCGGCCTGCTCGACGAAGTCGGAGATCTCGACCTGCCGCGACTTCTTGGGCTCGGCGCTCTCGAGCTCCTCCTCGCTGAGGATGACGTACTCGCCCCCGCCGAGGTCGAACCCGCGCACGATGCGGTCCTGCTGCACCTCGTCACCGGTCCGCTCGTTGACCTTCTTGTAGCGGATGCGGTCCGACGTCCCCTCTTCGAACTGGTTGAAATGGATGCTCTTGTCCGACGTGGCCGGGTACAGGCCGACGGGGATGTTCACCAGTCCGAAGCTGAGGGCCCCCTTCCAGATCGTGCGTGGCACGCCCAACAAATTACCAGCCCAGGGGTGGTCCACCACCTTGATACACCCGTTCGGCACACTGAAGCCATGGTCACGAGCTCTCCACGAGGCTTCGTCCCCGCCCTCCTGGGCGGCTTGGCGGAGCTGGGCCCCGTGGACCCGTTCGGCGGCGACCTGTCGCTTGAGCTGGGCATTTCCGTCTGGATGCGGAGGAGCGGGACGTCACTGCTCGAGGCCCGGGACATGCTGCTCGAGAGCCGCGAGGTCATCCTCTCGGCCAGCGGGCTCGACCCGGCCACCGAGCCGGTGCCGCTGGTCGGACGCTCCCCCAGGCTCGACGTGGTCAACCTGGCCGCCTACGTCGGCAACCTCCTGCGCCGGGCCTCGGCGGCCACGGGCTGCAGCATCGGCACCCTCGCCGAGCGCGTGATCGCCGATCTGCCCGAGCGCGAGGACGCAGCGCTCGGGGCCTGAGCCCCTCCAGCGCTCGGGGCCTGACCTCTAGAACCCGTACCCGGCGATGATCTGGCCGTTCAGGCCGGCCGCCGACATGCCTCCGAGGTAGGGGGCATCCCCGTAGGTGAAGACGTCACCCCGGGCCGCGGCCACCCAGTAGCCCTGGCCGTCGGCCGTTCGGAAGATGGCCGTGGCCGGATTGAAGCCGTTGACGTAGCCAGCGGGGTTGCCGAACGTGCCCGCGTCACCGAAGGGGCTCACGACGCCGTTGGCGTAGAGCAACCAGTACCCGTGCCCATCGGGCGTCGCGACGGCGTCGACCACATGGACGCTCGACGATGGCGGCGCGCCGTAGAAGGATGCATCGCCAAACGCGTAGACGGCACCCTCGTTGGTGACCAACCAATAGCCCATGCCGGTGCGGTCAGGCATCACGGCGACGGCCGCACCGGCGCAGCCTCCGATACCGGGGCACGATCCCTCGAACTGGGCATCGCCGAAGGCGAACACGCCACCGTCCGAGGCCACCAGCCAGTA
>PMPX01000275.1 GCA_003169235.1 Acidimicrobiaceae bacterium
ATGGGCATCGTCAACGTGACGCCGGATTCGTTCTCCGACGGCGGCCGCTTCGTCGACGTCGAAACCGCGGTCTTCCATGGCGTGCGTCTCGTCGACGAGGGCGCGGCGATCCTCGACGTCGGCGGCGAATCGACCCGGCCGAACGCCGCCCCGGTCGCCGCCGACGAGGAAAAGGGGCGCGTCCTGCCCGTCGTCGCTGCGCTCGCGCGGCGCGGGCGGGTCCGGATCTCGATCGACACCACCAAGGCGGCGGTGGCGGACGCCGCGGTGGAGGCCGGGGCCTCGCTGATCAACGATGTGTCGGCCACCTTGTGGCCGGTGGCGGCACGGCACGGCGTGGGATGGGTGGCCATGCACCGGAAGGGGACTCCTGCCTCGATGCAGCTCGCCCCCCGCTACGACGACGTGGTGGCCGAAGTGTCCGCCGTGCTGGTCGACTGGGCCGCCCGGGCCGCGGACGCCGGGTTGGACGACGTGTGGATCGACCCGGGCATCGGCTTCTGAAAGACGGTCGACCACAATCTCCAGCTCCTCGCCGCCCTGGACGCGCTGGTGGCCACCGGCATCCCGGTGCTGGTCGGCACCAGTCGCAAGGGCTTCCTGGGTGTACTGGCCGCCTCCCCCGACGGAACGCCGGCTCCGGTGGGGGAACGCCTCCCCGGATCGCTGGCCACGGCCACGTGGGCCATGCAGCAGGGGGCGGCCATGGTGCGGGTCCACGATGTGGCCGCAACCGTCCAGGCCGCGGTGCTGGTCGGTCGCAAGGGTGCGGATACGGGGGCCGGGGCATGAAGGGCAAGTGGGCGGCGGGGATCCCGCCACGGAACTTCACCTGGGTGATCAAGGACCGCCTGGCCATCAGCGAGCGGCCCGGGGGATTCGCCCCCAACCATCGCAAGGTGCGGCGCCAGGAGGAGATCATCTGGCTGCGCGTCCAGGGCTTCGGGCGCGTCATCTCGCTGCTGCCCTCGCCCCACAACCTCGCCGCCTACGAGGAGGAGGGGCTGGCCTGGGCCCACTACCCCCTGGAGAAGTCGGGGGACCCGCGCCCCGTCCTGGCGGCCTGCTACCGGGACATCGACGACTCGCTGGCCGCCGGCCTGCGCATCCTGGTCCACCAGGACGAGCTGGGCGACCGGGTCATGGGGGTCGTCGCCGGCTACCTCGTGTGGTCGAGCCGCATCGCCAACCAGCCCCAGGCCGTGGCCCTGGTCGAGCACGTGTGCGGGCACGCCATGGGTGAGCCCGGCCGCGAGCTGCTCTCGGAGCTGGAGGGCATGCCCGGGCGCGGCCCGGCCCGGTGACCGGACAGGCCCGGTGACCGACCGGATCGAAGTCCGCGACCTCCGGGTCACGGGGGTGCACGGCGTGCTGCCCGAGGAGCGGGAGCGGGCGCAGCCCTTCTCGCTCGACATCGTGGCCTGGGTCGACACGGAGGCCGCCCAGCAGAGCGACGACCTCGCCGACACGGTGGACTACGGCGCCCTGGCCCAGACGGCGGCCGACGTGGTCGGGGGGCGGTCGTACCGGCTGCTCGAGGCGCTGGCGGGGCGGCTGGCCAGCGCGCTGCTGATCGTGGACCCCCGGCTCGAGGCGGTCGAGGTCACGGTGCGCAAGCTGCGCCCGCCCCTGGCCCTCGACGTGGGCTCGACCGGGGTGCGGGTGCGGCGCGCCCGCTGATGGTGCCGCCGGGCCGAGCGCCCGACGCGGCTGCGCCGCAGACCCCACCACCCTGGCGCGCCTTCATCGGCCTGGGCTCGAACCTGGGCGACCGCCGGGAGCTGCTGCGTGCCGCGGTGGACGCCCTGCGCGCCGGCGGCGACGTCGTCGGGGTCTCGCCCCTCTACGAGACCGAGCCGGTGGGCGGCCCCGAGGAGCAGGGGCCGTACCTCAACGTGGTCGTGGAGCTGTCGACGGCCGACGGCCCGCACCGGCTGCTCGAGCGCTGCCGGGCCCTCGAGGAGGCCGCCGGCCGCGTCCGCACCGTGCGGTGGGGCCCGCGCACCCTGGACGCCGACGTCCTGGCGGTGGACGGGTGGGTGGTCGACGAGCCGGACCTCGTCGTCCCCCATCCCCGCCTCTGGGAACGGCGGTTCGTGGTGCAGCCCCTCGCGGACCTCGCGCCCGATCTGGTCACATCGGCCCAGCTCAGGGGCTCTGGTGGGGACGTGGTCCGTATGGGTAGTCTGTAGACGAACGTTTCTGAGACTCGTCTGTAGGCGAACGGCACCCGTGAGGGGCTGGAACGCCGAAGGAGGTCAGATGCACTCCATCCGGATCATCGGTCCCGGTCGGGCCGGCACGTCCCTCGCCGCCGCGCTGACGGCGCGCGGGTGGGAGTTCGCCGGCTTCGCCGGTCGCCACGACGACGTGTCCGGCGCGGCGCGCGGCGTCGACGTGCTCGTCATCGCCACGCCCGACGACGTCGTGGCCGAGGTCGCGGCCTCGGTCGTCCCCGTCGAGGGCACCACCGTGGTCCACCTCTCGGGCTCCCTCGGGCTCGACGCCCTGGCGCCGCACCCGACGCGGGCGGCGCTGCACCCGCTCGTGCCGCTGCCCAACGGGGAGGTCGGTGCGGCCCGCCTGTGCTCGGGGGTGACCTTCGCGGTCGCCGGCGCCCCGGCGGCGCGCGAGATCGTCGGGTGCCTGGGCGGCCGGATGGGCGAGGTCGACGACGGCGACCGGGCGGCCTACCACGCCGCGGCCTGCATCGCGGCGAACCACGTGGTGGCGCTGCTCGGCCAGGTCGAGCGCGTGGCCGCCTCGGTCGGCCTGGACCTCGAGTCGTTTCTGCCGCTCACCCGCGCCGCGCTCGACGACGTGGCCGCGCTCGGCGCGGGCGCCGCGCTGACGGGCCCCGCCCGCCGGGGCGACTGGGCCACCCTCAGCCGCCACCTGGACGCGCTGCCCGAGGAGGAGCGCGCCGGCTACCAGGCCGGCGCGGCGCTGGCAGGCCGGCTGGCCCACGCCGACACCCCGCAGCCGGCGCCGGCCGTGCCGGCGGCGGTGTAGGCGGCCCGGGACGATGGACGTCGTCGAGTCCGCAGCCGCCTGCCGCGAGACCCTCGACCGGGCGCGCGCCACCGGGCGGGTCGTCGGGCTGGTGCCCACCATGGGGGCGCTGCACCACGGGCACACCTCCCTGGTGGCCCGGGCCCGGGCGGAGTGCGACGTGGTGGCGGTCAGCATCTTCGTGAACCCGCTGCAGTTCGGCGACCCCGACGACATCGCGCGGTACCCGAGGACCCTCGAGCGCGACCTGCTCGTGTGTGCCGGGGCCGGTGCCGACCTCGTCTTCGTCCCGCCGGTGACCGAGATGTACCCGTCCTGGCCGGCGCCGCCGGCGACGACGGTGGCGGTCCGCGGGGTCAGCGACCGGTGGGAGGGCGCGTCGCGCCCGGGCCACTTCGACGGCGTCGCCACCGTGGTCTCGAAGCTGTTCTCCATCGCCGGCCCCTGCCGGGCCTACTTCGGGTTGAAAGACTTCCAGCAACTGGCGGTCGTGCGCCGGATGGTGCGGGACCTGTGCCTGCCCGTCGAGGTGGTGGGCTGCCCGACCGTGCGGGAGGCCGACGGGCTGGCGCTCTCCAGCCGCAACGTGCGTCTCTCGGGCCCCGAGCGCCGGGCCGCCACCGTGTTGTCGGGCGCGCTTGCCGCGGGCCGGGCCGCCATCGCCACCGGCGAGCGCTCGGGTGCGGCCGTGGCACGGGCCATGCGGGCCGCCGTCGCCGGCGAGCCCCTGGTGGACGTCGACTACGCCGTCGCGGTCGACGCCGTGTCGCTCGAAGAGGCCGGCGCCATCGACGACCCGGGCGCCGTGCGCCTGCTCGTGGCGGCCCAGGTCGGCCCGGTCCGCCTCATCGACAACAGCGGCGCCCTCGCCGCGGCCGACGACACCTCTGCCGCACCCGACGGGACCACCCAGGTCCGCCAACTCGAAAGGATCGGTTGAGCCGATGCGCCGCCGCATGATGAAGTCCAAGATCCACCGGGCCACGGTGACGGGTGCCAACCTGAACTACGTCGGCTCGGTCTCCATCGACACCGAGCTGATGGCGCTGGCCGACGTGCTCCCCTACGAGCAGGTCGCCGTGCTCGACATCGACAACGGCGCCCGGTTCGAGACCTACGCCATTGAGGGCGAGCGGGGGCAGATCTGCCTGAACGGCGCGGCGGCGCGGCTGGTGGCGCCGGGCGACAAGGTGATCATCATCACCTACGCCGACTACGAGCGCGAGGAGCTCGAGGCGTACGTGCCGCGGGTCGTGCACGTCGACGGGCGCAACCGGGTGATCGACGAGGTGTCGGCCCGGCTCGACGCCGAGCTCACCCTGACCGAACCGGCGTGACCACCGGGGCCCGGCCGGGACCCTTCGACGTCCTGGTCCTGGGCAGCGGCGTCGCCGGGCTGTCGGCCGCGGTGCGCCTGGCGGGGCCGGGCGCACCCTCGTCGCCGGCGCTGTCGCTCGGTGTGCTCACCAAGGGGGTGTTGTCGCAGTCGGCGACGCGCTGGGCGCAGGGCGGCGTGGCCGCCGTGCTCGGCGGCGACGAGGACTCGACGGATCTGCACCTGGCCGACACGCTCGCCGCCGGCGCCGGTCTCTGCGACGAGGAGGCCGTGCGCATCCTGGTCGGCGAGGGCCCCGGGCGCGTGCACGAGCTGATCGCCCTCGGCGTCGAGTTCGACCGCGAGGCCACCGGGTCGCTGGCCCTCGCCCGGGAGGGCGGGCACTCGCGCCCGCGGGTCGTGCACGCCGGCGGCGCCGCCACCGGCGCCGAGGTGGAGCGCGCGCTCGTCGACGCCACCTACAGCTCGGCGAGCGCCGTGCTCGAGGGGTGGTTCGCCCTCGACCTCCTCGTCGAGGGCGGCCGCTGCGTCGGCGTCACCGCGCTGCCACCCGCCGGAGCCGGCGACGGCCCGGTGGAGGTGCGCGCCGATCACGTCGTGCTCGCCACCGGCGGCGCGGGCCAGCTCTTCTCCGTCACGACCAACCCCCCCGAGTCCACCGGTGACGGCGTGGCGATGGCGTTGCGGGCGGGCGTGCCCACGGCCGACGTCGAATTCGTGCAGTTCCACCCCACCGCCCTGCACCACCCCGCCATGCCCCGGCCGCTCCTCTCCGAGGCGCTGCGTGGCCACGGGGCGATCCTGCGGGACCGGGACGGCGAGCGTTTCGTGGACGAGCTGGCACCGCGCGACGTGGTGAGCCGGGCCATGGCGGCCCGCATGGACGAGCAGGGCGTGGACCACCTCTGGCTCGATGCCACCGGGCTCGAGCGCTTCTCGCAGCGGTTCCCCACCATCGCCGCCTCGCTGACCTCCATCGGGCTCGACCCGCAGCACGACTGGCTGCCCATCGCACCGGCAGCCCACCATCTCTCGGGCGGCGTCGTGACCGACCTCTGGGGCGCCACCGCGCTGCCGGGCCTCTGGGCGGTGGGCGAGGTGGCCTGCACCGGTGTGCACGGCGCCAACCGGCTGGCCTCGAACTCCCTCCTCGAGGGCATGGTGTTCGGGGCGCGCCTGGCCGAGCGCATCGCGTCGGGGCGGGCCGGCCCCGAGCCGAGCGGCGCGCTGCGCGCCGTCCTCGGCGAGGAGCCGATCGACGGGATCGGGTGCACGGTGTTGGAGCGTCCCGCCCTCGCCGCGCCCGCCGGCGCGGAGCGGCTGCCCGGCCTCGACGTGACCAAGCTGCGCGACACGCTGCAGCGGGCCATGACGCACGGCGCCGGGGTGGTGCGCAGCGCGGAGTCGCTCGGAGGCGCCCGCGCCGTCGTCGACGACATGGCCGCCTCGCTCGGGCCGGCCGCCGCCTCGGTCGCCGCCGGCGAGCTGGTCAACCTGCTGCAGATGGCCGACGCGCTGCTGGTGGCCGCGCTGGCCCGCACCGAGAGCCGCGGGTCCCACGCGCGCCGCGAGTACCCCGAGGTCGACCCGGCCTGGCGCCGCCGCCTCGTCCTCGGGCGGGTCCCGCGCCGGAGCGGGCCGTGAGCGCCGTCGATCCGGAGCAGGCGGGGGACCCCTACGCCCGGGCCGTCGCCGACGCCGTGGAGCGGGCCCTGGCCGAGGACCTCGGCCCCGAAGGGGACCTGACCGCGGCGCTGGTGCCGCCGGGCGTCACCGCCCACTTCGCGCTGCGGGCGCGTCACAACGGCGTCGTCGCCGGGCGGGACTGCGCCACGGAGGCCTTCCGGCGCGTCGACCCCACGCTCACGCTGGAGTGGCACCTGGTCGACGGCACCGAGGTGTCGTCCGGTGACACGGTCATGGAGATCACCGGGTCGCTGCGGCCGATCCTCACCGCCGAGCGGACGGCACTGAACCTGCTCGGCCACCTCTCGGGGGTCGCCACCCAGACCGCGCAGTTCGTGGCGGCCGCGCACGAGAGCAACCCGTCGGTCCAGGTCCTCGACACCCGCAAGACGACGCCGGGGCTCCGCCTCCTGGAGAAGGCCGCGGTGCGCGCCGGCGGCGGCACCAACCACCGGGCCGGGCTCTCCGACGCCGTCCTCGTCAAGGACAACCACCTCGCCGGGACGAGCATCACCGAGGCGGTGCACCGGGCCCGGGCGCTGTGGCCGGGGCGGATGGTCGAGATCGAGTGCGACACCCTCGAACAGGTGGCCGAGGCGGCACGCGCCGGGGCCGACGCGGTGCTGCTCGACAACATGGACCCGGGGGACGTCGTCGAGGCGATCGCCGTGGCCCGGGTGGACGCCACGGGCCCGATCCTGACCGAGGTGTCCGGCGGGATCACCCTGGCCACCATCGGGGCGTACGCGGCCGCCGGGCCCGATCGGATCTCGGTGGGCGCGTTGACCCACTCGTCGACGGTGCTCGACCTCGGGCTCGACCTGATCTGGACGGAGGCGGGCGACGGCGCGGCGTCCGCGGGGGAGGGCTGACCCGTGCTCCTCGTGATCGACGTCGGCAACACCGAGACCGTGATCGGCCTGTACTCGCGTGACGACACCGACACGGTGCCGGTGGTCGAGGACGGCGTCGGGGTGGGCATCGGCACCGAGCGCGACCCCACCGCGCCGCGCGGGCTCACCCACCACTGGCGGCTCTCGACCGTCCCCACGCGCACGCCCGACGAGCACGCGGTGCTCCTCACCCAGCTGCTCGACCTCGAGGGCCTCGACATCGCGGCGTCGGTCAGCGGCATCGGGGTGAGCTCCTCGGTCCCCCAGGTGACCGGCGAGCTGAGGCAGATGGCGAGCCGCTGGTTCTCCGACGTGCCCTGTGTCGTGCTCGGGCCGGGCACGAAGAGCGGCATGCCCATCCTCTACGACAACCCCAAGGAGGTCGGCGCCGACCGCATCGCCGACGCCGTCGGCGCCTACGACCTCTACGGCGGCCCGTGCGTCGTGGTCGACATGGGCACGGCCACCACGGTGGAGGCGGTCAGCGAGAAGGGGGAGTACCTGGGCGGCGCCATCACGCCGGGCGTGTCGATCAGCCTCGAGGCGCTCTACCAGCAGGCCGCCGCGCTGCGCCGCGTCGAGCTGGTCGAGCCGCGCAGCGTGATCGGGCGCTCGACGGTGGAGTCGATCGAGTCCGGGACGCTCTACGGGTTCGCCGGGCTCGTCGACGGCCTGGTCCGGCGCTTCATGGAGGAGCTCGGCCCCTCCACCGTCGTGGCGACGGGGGGCTTCAGTTCGCTCATCGCCCCGTATTCGGACACCATTGAGCACGTGGAGCCCTGGCTGACCCTGCACGGCCTGCGCATCGTGTTCGAGCGCAACGTCAGCGGATGACGGACGAGTCCCCGGCCGGGTCCCCGTCCGGCGCGCCCCGCGCCGAGATCCCGTACCGCTTCGAGCGCACCCATGACGCCGCCGCGGTCGTCGAGGCCTGGTCGTCGCTCGCCCCCGGCGAGGAGTCCGGCGTCACCGTCGGGGTTGCCGGCCGGGTCATGCTCTCGCGGCCGCAGGGCAAGCTCGCCTTCGCCGAGCTGCGCGACAACTCGGGGTCGGTCCAGCTGTTCGCCCTGGCGAAGGTGACGGAGCGCTTCGAGGAGTTCGCCAAGCTGAACCTCGGCGACTGGGTCGGCGTCGTCGGCGAGGTGGTGCGGACCAAGCGCGGCGAGCTCTCCGTCAAGGTCGCCCGGTGGGACCTGCTGGCCGAGGCGCGGCGCAACTTCGGCGACAAGTGGCGCGGCGTGAGCGACGTCGAAATGCGGTACCGCCAGCGCGAGGTCGACCTGTGGGCCAACGAGCGCAGCCGCCAGCTGCTGAAGCTGCGCAGCCGGGTGGTGCAGCGCATGCGCGAGCGCCTCTGGGAGCAGGGCTTCGTGGAGGTGGAGACGCCCCTGCTGCACCCGATCCTCGGCGGGGCGGCGGCCCGTCCGTTCGTGACGCACCACAACGCGTTCGACTCCGACTTCTTCTTGCGCATCGCGCCCGAGCTCTACCTCAAGCGCCTCGTCGTCGGTGGCTTCGACAAGGTGTTCGAGATCGGCCGCATGTTCCGCAACGAGGGCATCTCGCCGCGCCACAACCCCGAGTTCACGATGCTCGAGCTGTACCAGGCCTACGCCGACTACACCGACACGATGGTCGTCTTCGAGGAGCTGGTGGCGGGCCTGGCCACCGACCTGCTCGGAACGACGGCGCTGACGTACGGCGGGCGCGACCTCGACCTGACGACGCCGTGGCGGCGCGCCCCCATGGCCGAGCTGATCGCCGACGCCACGGGCTACACGCTCGACGTGCGCTCGCCGCGGGCCGAGCTGGCCAAGGTCGCCGCGGAGGTGGGCCTCCACGTCGAGGAGGCGTGGGGGCCGGGCAAGATCCTGCTCGAGATCTACGAGAAGACGACGGAGACCGAGCTGTGGGGTCCCGTCTTCGTGACCGACTACCCGGCCGAGGTCTCACCGCTGGCGCGCCGGCACCGCGACGGCCCCGAGCTCGTCGAGCGCTACGAGCCGGTCGTGGCCGGCCGCGAGCTCGGCAACGGCTTCACCGAGCTCGTCGACCCCGACGACCAGCGCGCCCGCTTCGAGGAGCAGGTGGCGGCGGCCCGCGCCGGCGACGAGGAGGCGCCCAGCGAGGTCGACGAGGAGTATCTCCGGGCGCTCGAGTACGGGTTGCCCCCGACGTCGGGCTTCGGGCTCGGCGTCGACCGGCTGGTCATGCTCCTCGGTGACGTGGCGAACATCCGCGAGGTCATCGCCTTCCCGACGCTGCGGCCGGACCGGGGCTGAAGGGCGCGTTCCGTGCCGCCCGGCACGAAACGGCACGAAACCCCCGATTTCTTCAGCCGTTCTTACGTTTCGGCCGCATCCTTCACACCGTCCTTACAGCTTCCTCACATCTGCGCCCCAGAGTGGTCAGTGCCGTCGAGCGGCGGCAGGTGAGCCAAGGGGCGCACCGAAGTCCAAGGAGGACACAATGTTTCGCACGATCATCGCAGGAACCGCAGTCGCCGGGGCGCTGACCCTCGGCGTGGCGGGCATGGCCGGTGCCGCCACCACCACCACCCCGGCCGGCGGCACGCCGTCGGCAGCGGTGTGCGCCAAGGCGGCCAACGTCGAGGCCCGGATTCAGAAGTACGACGCGGCGGTGACGGCTCGCCTGCCCAAGGCCGAGGCCCGCGAGGCGAAGGCGCAGGCCGCCGGCCACACAAAGCTGGCGACCTACATCGGCAACCGCATCACCAGGGCGCAGAACCGTGAGACCAAGCTGAACGCGCTGTCGGCCAAGATCCAGGCCAAGTGCGGGACGCCCGCCGCCGCCGGCTAGGACGGCAGGTCGCTGAGGAGCTCGGCCACCAGCCGGGAGAGCCCCGCCCGCAGTTCGGGCTCGGCGATCCCGGCGGTGGCCTCCTTCGCGTCCTGGACGTAGGCGCGTGCCTCGTCGACCGACTCGGCGATGCCGCGGGACGCCACCACGATGGCCCTCGCCTTGTCGCGCTCGGGCTGGGCCAGCGGCTGCCCGAGCAGCGCGCGCAGGTCGGGCCCGGCGTCGGGGTCGTCGAGCGCGATGAGCGCCGGCAGCGTGTACACCCCCTCGGCGAGATCCTGGCCGGCCGGCTTCTTCAGCTGCCCGTCGGTGGCGGTGATGTCGAGGATGTCGTCGCGGATCTGGAACACCATGCCGAAGCAGCGCCCGAACTCGGTGCAGGCCTCGACCTCGGGCCCGGGCAGCCCGCCCGTCAGCGCGCCGATCCGGCACGACGTCGCGGTGAGCGCCGCCGTCTTGCCGGCGATGGACGCGACGTAGTCCTCGCGGCTGCGCCCGATCTGGAAGGCCGAGCGCACCTCGGTCACCTGGCCCTGGCACAGGCGCCCGAGCGTGTCGGCGAGCAGCGCGGCGATGTCGGTCCCGAGACTGGCGGCGATGGCCGCGCTGCGGGCCAGCAGGTAGTCGCCGGCCACGATGGCCACCAGGTTCCCGAACCGGCTGTTCACGCTCTCCACGTTGCGCCGGATCGTCGCCTCGTCGATCACGTCGTCGTGGTAGAGCGAGGCCAGGTGGACCAATTCCACCGCGACGGCTCCCATGAGGTCGTCCTCGGTTGCGTCCCGGTTGCCCCCGGTCGCGGTGGCCAGGGCCAGCAGGGGCCGGAGGCGCTTCCCGCCGGCCGCGATCAGGTGCGTCGTCACCTCGTCCAGGAAGCTGTCACCCGTCACCACCGAGGCGGTGAGCAGGGGCTCCAGACGCTGCAGTCCCTCTTGCAAGCGGGGCAGGCCGAGGGCCTCGGTCGGGTTCACTCCTCCAAACGTTAGGTCACGGCTGCCGAATCTCGACAACCGCCTGGTCGGAGGCTCGCGGGAAAACCGCGTTCGGGGGTATTTCGCCCCGAGATTCGCGCTCGACGGGTTGCGGCGTGATCGACTAAGGCCACAGGTACACTGAACCGAGAAGCAAAAGAGGATCAAGGAGAGGCGGTCAGGGTGTTCGAACGTTTCACCGACCGGGCACGGAGGGTGCTGGTGCTGGCGCAGGAGGAAGCGCGCCTGCTCAACCACAGCTTCATCGGCACCGAGCACATCCTCCTGGGTTTGATCCACGAGGGCGAGGGGGTCGCCGCCAAGGCGCTCGAGTCCCTCGGGATCTCCCTCGAGGCCGTGCGCGAGAAGGTCGAGGAGACGATCGGGATGGCCGGCACGGCGCCCAGCGGCTCCCCGCCGTTCACCCCGCGGGCCAAGAAGGTCCTCGAGCTCTCGCTGCGCGAGGCGCTGCAGCTCGGCCACAGCTACATCGGCACCGAGCACATGCTGCTCGGCCTGGTCCGTGAGGGCGAGGGAGTGGCCGCCCAGGTCCTCCAGAGCCTCGGAGCCGATCTCCCCCGCGTCCGCCAGCAGGTCATCCAGTTGCTCTCGGGGTACCAGGGCAAGGAGTCGGT
>PMPX01000146.1 GCA_003169235.1 Acidimicrobiaceae bacterium
CGCCGCCGCGCTGACCGACGTCGTGGGCCCGGCGCCGGCCGGTGGCGATGCCGGTGCCTCCGTCGCGGCCCGCCTGGCGGCCCGGCTCACCGCGTCGGACGGCCCGCTGCCGGCCGCCGCCGTCAACGCCGCCCTCGTCCTCATGGCGGACCACGAGCTCGCCACCTCCACGATGGCGGTGCGCATGGCGGCGTCCGTGCGCTCCGATCCCTACGACGCGCTGCTCGCCGGACTGGCCACGCTGGCCGGGCCGCTGCACGGTGGAGCCAGCCAGCAGGCCTACGAGCTGCTGGTCGTCGCCGAGCGCGACGGCGCCGCGCGCGCCCTGAACGACGTCCTGCGCGAGCACGGACGCCTGCCCGGCTTCGGGCACTCCGTCTACAAGAGCGGCGACCCCCGCTTCGAGGCGCTGCTGGCGCTGGCCGAGCCCCTGCTGAGCGAGGAGCGCCGCGGCATCGTGCGCGAGGTGATGGCGCTGGCGGCCGCGCACGACGTGCCGCTGGCCAACTGCGACCTCGCGCTCGCCGCGCTGAGCTGGGGGACGGGCATGCCGCCCGACACGGGGCGCACCATCTTCGCGGTCGCCCGGGTGGCCGGGTGGGCCGCCCACTACCTGGAGGAGCTGACCGAACGACCCCTGCGGTTCAGGGCCCGGGCCGTCTACAGCGTCTGAGACCCTGTTCGGAAAATTGGTGCACTTCATTCGGTAAATAGCCCCCCTGAGGGTCCGGTCATCGCGTAGCGTTGGGCATGGAAGCCGACGCGGTTGCAGTGGCGCAGACCTGGCGAACGACACACGGCGACATGAGCGACGAGGAGTGGGAGCTCATCGCCGATCTGGTTGCTCCGTATTGGACACCCGGATCGATGGGCCGGCCGGTCAAGGTCGACCGTCGCCGTGTGGTCGACGCCATCTTTTACGTGGCAGCGACGGGCTGTCAGTGGCGAGCACTGCCCGAAAGCTATCCGAACTGGAACACGGTGCACCGCTACCACCTCGAGTGGTCGAGAGACGGTACGTGGGAGCGCATCGCCGAACGACTGGCTGCGGCGGTGCGCACAAGAGAGGGCCGTGAGGGTGAACCCTCGGCCGGCATCGTCGATGCCCGCTCGGTACGTGCCGGAGCCACAGTAAGCAAGAAAACCAAGGGATATGACGCCGGGAAGAGGATCAACGGCCGCAAGACCTTCGGGATCGTCGACACCCTCGGACTCCTCATGGCCGTGGTTGTCGTGGCCGCGAGCGTCTCGGACAACGTCGGTGGGATCACGGTCTCGGACCGTGCCCGCGACCGCTCGAGCCGTTTCGCCAAGCTGTGGTGCGACTCGGGCTTCAAGCGCACCTTCATCGAGCACTGCCGCAATCATCACGTCGGCGTCGAAGTGGTGAACCGCA
Organism: Acidimicrobiaceae bacterium; assembly: GCA_003169235.1. Classification (GTDB taxonomy): domain Bacteria; phylum Actinomycetota; class Acidimicrobiia; order Acidimicrobiales; family RAAP-2; genus Bog-473. The sequence continues at coordinate 1,397 of PMPX01000146.1, forward strand.
TCCATCCTGGCCAGTTCAAGGCGCTCCCCAAACGCTGGATTGTCGAGCGCACCTGGGCCTGGCTCATGAACAGCCGACGACTCCAGGTCGACTACGAACGTGATCCCATCGTCACCGAGGGCTTCATATGGGCCGCTCACAGTCGGTATCTGATGCGCCGACTCACCCAATCGCCGACCACGTGATCGCGCTGGGGAAATAATCGCGACAGTCACTGAGGGCGCGGGTCGCCGTGCAGGCGCCTACCCCGCGCCGATGACAATGGCCGAGGGGTGCCCGCCGAGCCGGATGGGCGGGCCGACCGCGCCCGTGGCCAGCGTCACCGGCACCATGGAGCCCGTCTGCTGCGTCACCCACGCCGTGGTCCCGTCGGGGGTCAGCGCGATCCCCTGGGCGACGGCAGGCAGGCTCACCTGGGTGCCAACGGCCAGCCCGAAGGTGGCGACGGCCACGACGCCCGAGCCCCCGCACACGTAGACGGTGGCGCCGGAGGGCAGCACCGCCATGCCGGTCGGGTTGAGCGGCAGCGCGACGGCGCGGCCCGGCGCCAACGTCGCGGCGTTGATCGGTGTCAGCGTCCGGTTGCCGAAGTTGCCCACCAGCACCTCACCGGAGGCCACCGCGATGGTCTGGGGTGCCGGTCCCACCGGGATGGCGGCCCCGGCCGTCATCGTCGACAGGTCGATGGGCGTCACCGCGTTGGAGCCGAAGTCGGCCACGAACGCGGTGGCCGCGCCCGACGCCGCCGTGGAGACCGCGATCGCCACCGGCTCCGTGCCCACCGGGATCGGCGGCCCGGCCCGCCAGGTGCCCAGGTCGACCGGGGTCACGTCGTTCGAGTCCAGGTTGGCCACCAGGGCGATGCCCCGCCCCCGGGTCCCGCCGGGCGCGACCGCCACGGCGTCGGGCTCCACCCCCACGCCGGCCGAGTGCACCACGCCGTGGGTCGCGGGGTCGATCTGGTGCAACCTGTCGTCCCCCTGGGTGACGACGAGCAGCCCGCGGCCATCGGCCGTGTAGGCCAGCGCCGAGGGGAGGCTGCCGACGGCCACCTTGGCCTCGACGTGACGGCGGGACAGGCGCACCGGCGTGACATCGCTGCCGGGCAGGGTCACCGAGGCGCCGGTGGCGACCCACGCCACGTCGTGCGCGGTCGCACTGCCCACCGGCCGGGTGCTGCAGGCGGCCAGCAGCGGGACCACGACCACGAGCGCGAGCGTCACGCCCCAGCGGCGCCTCACGAGCGCTCAGCCCCGGGCGCAGACGGCCCCGGCCGGGCGGTCCGCCTCGCCCCAGCCGCGGGCATCGCCCTCGGGCCAGAAGTCACCGGTCACCGGGTCCTGCACGTAGGGCACCGGTGCAGGCAGGCCCGCGGCGAGCGCGCCCAGCGCCTCCATCAGCGCGTCGACGTCCTCGCCCGTGGTCCCAAGCCCGCAGCTGGCCCGCACCGCGCCGGGGATGCCCCCGCGCTCGCCCCGGCGCACCGCGGCCCGGGCCCGGGCCATGCCGGCGCGACCGACGCCCAGCAGCCGGATCAGGTAGGGGTGCGCGCAGAAGCAGCCGTGGCGCACGCCGACCCCGAACTCGGCGCTGAGCCGGGCCGCCACGAGCGCGTGGTGCATGCCGTCCACGGTGAAGGCCGCCACGGCGAGACCCTCGTCGTCGGAGTCCGCGTGGGCGCGGGGCCCGAGCACGTGGACGCCCTCCGTGGCGCGCAGACCGTCGTGCAGCCGCGACGACAGGGCGGCCTCGTGGGAGCGGATCCGCTCCCAACCGATGCGCTCCAGCTCGTCCACCGCGGTGCCGAACGCGACGGCACCCACGACGTTCGGCGAACCGGCCTCCTCGCGCTCGGGTGGTTCGGTCCAGATGACCTCGTCCAGGTCGACCAGGTCGACGGCGCCGCCTCCGGCCAGGAACGGGTCGCCGGTCTCGAACGTGCGGCGGGGGCCGACCAGGGCGCCGGCGCCGAAGGGCGCATAGAGCTTGTGCCCGCTGAAGGCGACGAAGTCCGGGCCCGTCGGAAGCGGGCGGTGGGGTGCGAGCTGGGCCGCGTCGAGGAGGACCGGGATGCCGCGCTCGTGTGCCGCCGCGCAGATCTCCTCGACCGGGGGCAGCCACCCGGTCACGTTCGAGGCGCCGGTCATGGCGAGCAGGGCCGGGGGTCGTCCGTCGTCGAGCACCTTGACCACGTCGTCGGTGCCGAATGTGCCGTCGGTGCCGCACTCGACCCAGCGCCGCGTCGCCACCCGGGCCCAGGGCAGCAGGTTGGCGTGGTGCTCGACGACGGTCGTGGCCACCACGTCGTCGGGGCCCAATCTGAGGCGGTAGGCCAGGTGGTTGATGGCCTCGGTCGTGTTGCGCACCAGCACCACCACGTCGTCTCCGGCCGCCGGCCGCCGGGCGAAGCGGTGCACGCTGTCGCGGGCCGCCTCGTAGTCCGCCGTGGCGCGCCTGGACTTGTAGCCCGCGCCGCGGTGCACGCTCGAGTACCACGGCAGGAACTCGCCCACGCGGTCCGCCACCGGCTGGAGCGCCGGCGTCGACGCAGCGCAGTCGAGGTCGCGGTAGGGCCGTTCCACGCCGTCGAGGCACGGCACGGGTGTGTGGGCGCCCACGAGCGGCGCAACTGCGGCCTCCGATGTCACGGCCGTCACACTAGGGAGTGCGGCCGACCGGCGGTATCCGGGATGGGCCGGCGCGGCGTTCCCGGTTCCGGCCGGTCAGCCGGGTGGGTCGCCGCCGTCCTGCCGGCAGGCCGTCAGCACGACGATGTCGTCGGCGCTCCGGTCGCCGGCCGTCATGACGTCGATGATGTAGTCCGCCACCGGGCCGGGCTTGGTGCTCGGGCTGGCGCGCAGCGACGACTCGAGCAACCGCAGACGCTCGTCGAGGTGGGCGCCCCGCCGCTCCACCAGCCCGTCGGTGAACATCATGACGCACCCCTGGTCCAGCCGGAACTCGTGGTCCTTGTAGTGGCAGCGCTGGACCCCGAGCGGGGGCCCGGGCGGCACCGGCAGCTCGTACACCTGTCCGGACGCGATCCGCACCGGCGACAGGTGCCCAGCCGACGCGAAGGAGATGCTGCCGGTGACCGTGTCGAGCACGCCGACGAGCGCGGTGGCCAGGCGCGGGCCCACCCCCGACAGCGCAATGCGGTTGAGCCGTTCGAGCGCCTTCCCGGGCGCCTGCTCCTCCAGGACGAGCAGGCCGAGGGTGTGGCGCAGCCGGCTCATGATCTTGGCGGCCTCGAGGTCGTGGCCCTCCACGTCGCCGACCACGAGCGCCACGAGCCGCTCCGTGATGGGGACCACGTCGTACCAGTCGCCACCCACCTCGATCCCGACCGCCGCGGGCAGGTACCGGGCCGAGATGTCCCAGCCCTCGATCCCCGGGATGGCATCGGGGAGCATGTTGCGCTGCAGCTCGTGGGAGATCCGGCGCTCGCGGTCGTAGGCCCGGGCCCGGCTGACGACCGAGCTGACCTGCGCGGCCAGCTGTTCGGCCATGCCGAGGTCCTTCTCGGAGAAACGTCGCCCGGACCCGGCGGAGACGAGGGTCACCGTGCCGAGCACGCTCTCGGCGTGCAGCCGGAGCGGGACCGTCATGTAGGACGTGAAACCGAGCTCCTTGAGGATGGAGTAGTGGCGGCCGTCCCGGCTGGTCGCCTTCAGGAACCCGTCGTCCATGAACGAGCTCCACATGGACTGCCCGCTGTGCATGACCTTGATGATCGGATGAGCGCCGTCGGGGTCGGGCGGGTACTCGTTGCGCAGCGCCTCGGTCAGGGGGCGCTTGGCGGGGTCGGCGTGCCAGGCCGCCATCCGCTGCACCTTCCCCTCCTCGTCCTCGATGTCGATCAGGCACAGGTCCGCCATCACCGGGACCGAGACCTGCGCCAGCCGCTCCACCATCTCGCGGTAGTCCACGACCTCGGAGAGCACCTGCGTCGCCAGGAGCAGGAACTCGTTGCGGCGCCGGGCCTCGAGGAGCTCGTCGACCAGCTGCTCGCGCTCGGCGGCCTGGGCCGAGGCGTGCAGCAGCTCGCCCAGGTGACCGCCGACCGCATCCATGAGCTCGACGACCGAGGCGTCGCGCTCGCGCTGCTGGCGGCTCAGCATCTTGACCACCCCGACGCACACCCCCCGGTAGCGGATCGGGAAGGCATAGGCGCTCTGGAGCCCGTCGCGGGCCAGCGCGCCGGTCATGAAGCGGCGGTCGCGCGTGAGGTCGGGCACCCAGATGGGCTCGCTGTGCTCCATCACCCACCGGGGCAGGCCCGAACTGCCGCTGGTCGGGTCGGTGGCCTTCTCCTCTGCGAAGGCGGGCGCAATGACCGGGGTGCGGGTCCACACGTGGCGGCACACGAGCTCCTGCCCCGGGGACAGCGCCCACAGCGTGGTCACGTCCCAGTCGAGTCGTCGCCCGAGCGTCGAGAGCAGCCGCTCCGCCGGAGGGTCGTCGATCGGCGCGTCGGCCAGGATCTCGAGCAGCTCGCTCGTGAGCTCGGACCAGCGTTGCAGCCTCCGGTCCTCGTGGGAGCGGAAGATGCCGGCCACGACGCGGCCCGCCAGCGGATGGTCGAACATGCTCAGCACCAGCTCGGTCTCGACGTGCGACCCGTCGGGGCGCTTCATCGCCACCGGGAGCGCCCGCCCCACCAGGGCGTCGGCCTGGGTCCGCACGAAGCTCTGGAAGCCCTCGGCGAAGGGTGCCAGCTGCGAATCGGGCACCAGCTCCAGGGCGGACCGGCCGACGAGAGAGCCGCGGGGCCATCCCATGAGGTGCTCGGCGGTCGCGTTGGCGTAGTGGATCACGCCCTGCTCGTCGGTGGCGACGATGGCCTCGCTCAAGCCGTCGAGCACCGCCCGCACGGCGGGCAGGGGCCAGTCCGGCTTGACCTGCTCCGTGCCGGCGGCGTGCGGGAGCGGAGCCGCGCCACCCCGGTCTGCCGCCGTGGCGGCCGCCTCTCCGGCTCCCTCTCCGGCTCCCGGGTCGCCACTCAGCGGCCCGGGAGCCGGACCGTCCCGGTCGGGCAGCCTCGAGGAGAACCACACCGTCTTGCCCGGGCGGTCGCGCTGCATCTCGATGCCCCACGCGTCGGCCAGCGCCTGCACGATGTGCAGTCCGCGCCCGTGCGGCGCGTCCCCGGACTGCTCCTGCGGCACCGGGTAGCCGCCGGCGGCGTCGCTGACCTCGACGAGGACGTCGCGCCCGCCCCCTGCGACCCGCACGGACACCACGTACTCGCTGGCCGCATGGCGCACCGCATTGGTGGCCAGCTCCGAGAGCATGAGCACCAGGGCGTCGGCGTCCTCGCCCGACCCCTCGGGCAGCTGCAGGAGCAGGAACCGGCGGGCCTGGGCCACCGACGCCGCGGTGGCCGGGAAGTGGCGCGAGGCCGTCGTGTCCCCCGTGCTGGCGCCGGCGCCCGGGCGCGGGGTGGCGGGGGGCTGGTGCCCTGGGAGGGTCGGGCTCTTCATACCGGTTGCGCTAGTTCTGCCCCCGGACCGCAACCCCTAAACCGTTTCCGGCCCGTCGCAACCCACGGGCAACCACGCTGCGCCGAGCCCGGGCGCTACCCTGCCAGGCGTGGAGGAGCGCTACGAGGCCGAGCTGACCCGGTCCGCGGCCGTTCTCGACGGGGTGGACCGGGCACTGCGGCGCCTGAGCGACGGGACCTACGGATCGTGTGAGGCCTGCGGCGCGCCGATCCTCGATGCCGACCTCGAGGCCGACCCGGTCCGTCGCATGTGCGAGCAGCACCTGTCGCTGGGGTAGCGCCCGGGCCCGGGCCGCCGGCCCGGTTCAGCCGGGGATCGTGAGCGCCTTGGCCGCGTCCAGGCGGGCGGCCACGTCGGGCCAGTTCACGACGTTCCACAGGGCGGCGAAGAAGTCCGCCTTGACGTTCTTGTACTGCAGGTAGAAGGCGTGCTCCCAGGCGTCGAAGACGAGCAGCGGGACCGAGCCGTTGCCGACGTTGCCCTGGTGGTCGTAGACCTGCTCCACGATGAGCCGGCCGGCGAGGGGCTCGTAGGCGAGCACGCCCCAGCCCGAGCCCTGAATGGTCGACGTGGCCTGGGTGAAGTGCGCCTTGAACTTGTCGAAGGAGCCGAAGTTCTCGTCGATCGCCGAGCCGAGCGCGCCGTCGGGCTTGTCGCCGCCGTCGGGGCTCTGGTTCTTCCAGAAGATGGAGTGCAGGACGTGGCCCGAGACGTGGAAGGCCAGCGTCTTCTCCAGGCCGACGATGGCGCCGAAGTCGTCCTTGTCGCGGGCGGCGGCCAGCTTCTCGAGCGTCTGGTTGGCGCCGGTCACGTAGGCGGCGTGGTGCTTGTCGTGGTGGAGCTCCATGATCTGCGCGGACACGTGGGGCTCCAGCGCGGCGTAGTCGTAGGGCAGGTCGGGGAGGCTGTAGTCGGCCATCGCGGTCTCCTCAGTGGTGGTCGTCGGGTGGTGTGTGCTGGACCATACCCGAAGGCGGGTCGATCCCAACCGTGGATCCAACCACCATGCGAGCAGGGCGTCGATGGGACTCGGGGCAACCCCGGCGCAACCCGGGCAAGCGGTACGCTTGCAGGAGTGAGCACCGACCCGAAGGACCGCTGGAACGAGCTCGGGGCCTTCATCCGGGAGCAGCGGGGATCAGCCCGGCTGTCGCTGCGTCGCCTGTCCGAGCTGGCCGGGATCTCCAACCCGTACCTGAGCCAGATAGAGCGCGGCCTGCGGCGGCCGTCCGCCGAGATCCTCCAGCAGATCGCCAAGGCGCTGCGCATCTCCGCCGAGACGCTCTACGTGCAGGCCGGGATCCTCGAGGCGCCGGTCGGCTCGCCCGACCTGACCCGGGCCATCCTGGCCGACCAGGCGATCGGCGAGGAGCAGAAGCAGGCCCTCGTGCGCATCTACCTCTCCTTCCGGCGCGAGCACGAGGAGGAGCAGCGCCAGCAGGGACCTCCGCCTGCCGCCGCCGACACCCCGCGCCCCGCCGACACCCCGCGCCCCGCCGACGTGCGGCCGGCAGCTTCGGACCCGCCCGGTCCGGCCGGCCGGGTCGCCACCGCCTGAGGAGCGCCCCGCCGCGCCGGGCCGGAGGGGTTCTCCCGGCCGCCGGTAGGCTCTGACCGCCATGCGCCGGCTCGCTGTCCTCTCGCTGCACACCTCGCCCCTGGCCCAGCCGGGCACCGGCGACGGCGGCGGCATGAACGTCTACGTGCGGGAGCTGACC
>PMPX01000068.1 GCA_003169235.1 Acidimicrobiaceae bacterium
GGTCGTCCCGCTGACCCCTGCCGAGCGCACCCGTCTGGCTGTTACCCACTGGGCCGGTACCGCCGCGAACGGTGCCGGGCAGCTATGGCTGCATCCCGGCCGTCTCGGTTACGCGCTCTATCACGGCAAGCCCAACTCGATGGCGGAAAGGCGTGCTTACGTCAAGTCCCGCGCATGGGTGCCGCCGGGCCTGGACGGTAAAGCCGCCAAGGTGATAGCCGCTGAGGGGATCGCCTTTCACTGGGTCGCGGGGCTTATCCAGACCTTGATCCTCGCCCTTTACGCGGCCCTGGATAGGCAACTCCGCGTCGCCGGCCTTATCGCGGGCATCCTCGTTTTCGTTTTCGTCGTCCTGCCGCATATCCCGCATCTCTGAAAGAAGGAATCCCCGTGAATATCGATGTGCTCGTCTTCGCCGCGCCGTTCATTGCGGTGACAGCGCTTCTCCTCATCTACCGGAAGGCACTCCGGATCGCTGCCGTGACCGGCGGTATCGCGATCCTGTGCATCCTCGCCACGTTCACCACGTTCCGGGCGATGCTCGTGCACCTGGCGTCCAGCGGCATCGGGATGGCCGTCGTCGTCGCCCTGCTCGTCGCCGGCGCTATCGCCGCCTACCTTGACGTCGCCCGCGGGAACCACAAGAAGGCCCTGATGGGCCGTAACGGGGCGGGGCATCACCTGCGCCCGTTCGTGGTGGTGGGCGTGTTCGCTGTCGCCGCGGTCCTGATGGTCGCGATCCTGCCGCAGTACAACGCTGCGGCCCGTCACGGTGGCGGCACGGTCGTCCAGACGATCTTCCATCCGGGGGCCTGACCGATGGGCCGCGCCGAACGGAGTTGGAGCGGGGATGGCCTGCTGGAAGGCACCGCCATCCCCCCGTCCGGCGTGCCCGCTGAACCGGCGCGGCCCGACCCCGAACCTGAGCCCCGCAAGCCGGGTGCGCTGCGTCTCATGTGGCGGATGAACGGGCCGTTCATCCGCCCGTTCCTCATCCTCGTCGTGCTGTGGCAGTACGCCGCCGTCGTGCACCACGCGGTGCCTCTCGCCCGGCTGCTGCTCATCGTCGCCCCCGTGATGGTCACGGGGTGGAGGCTGCGGCAAAGGCTCCCCGAGGAGGGGACACGCCTGCCGGACCTGCAGTCCGCCGCCTTGCGGAACTCGGCGGCCTCATGGCTGGCCGGATCGATATGGCTGCTGATCGCGGGCATCCTCACCGGCCCTGCCCCGTGGATGATCGCCGTGCTGGTCCTCGTCGGCGGCGTGCTCGCCGGGGCGCACGCCTTCGAGGCGTCCAGCGCACCCCGGCCCTACGCCCCGCCCTCGTCTGTCCCGCACCGCGAGCCCGAGCCCGCGGAGACGCTCCCGGTGCTGGAACCGGACGTTCACGAGGACGACGAGCCTCCCGGCCCGTCCCGTCAGGCGGCCCTGGATGAGGACGACTACGCACCGCCCGGCCTCACCGACCTCAAGCCCGCCGTCCAGCAGAACCCGGACAAGATCACCGCGGCCAGCAACATGATGGTCGCGGCGCTCACTGAAGTGCTGGAACAGTTCCACGTCGACGCGCAGGTCACCGGCTACAAGCGCGGCCCGCAGGTCACCCGGTACGAGGTCGAACTGGGCCCGGCGGTGAAAGTGGAATCCGTCACCCGCTTGCAGAAGAACATCGAGTATGCGGTGAAAACCGGTGACGTTCGGATCCTGTCCCCGATCCCCGGCAAGTCCGCGATCGGTGTGGAGATCCCGAACACGGTCCGGGAGACGGTCGCGCTCGTGGATGTGCTGAAGTCCGCGGTGGCGCTCGCTGACCATGACCCGATGCTGGTGGCGCTCGGCAAGGACGTGGAGGGGCTGTCGGTGCTGGCGTCGCTGCGGAAGATGCCGCACATGCTGGTCGCCGGGTCTACGGGCAGCGGTAAGTCGGTGTGCATCAACGGCCTGATCACATCGATCCTGACCCGCGCGACCCCCGATGAGGTCCGCATGATCCTCATCGACCCGAAGCGCGTCGAGCTGTCCATCTACGAGGGCATCCCGCACCTGATCACCCCGATCATCACCAGCCCGAAGAAGGCGGCCGAGGCGCTGGACTGGGTGGTGGGGGAGATGGAGCGGCGCTACGACGACCTCGCGGCGTCGGGGTTCCGGCACGTGGACGACTTCAACAAGACGGTCCGGTTGGGCAAGCTGACGGCGCCTCCCGGCAGCGAGCGGGTCTACCGGCCGTACCCGTACCTGCTGGTCATCGTGGATGAACTCGCGGACCTGATGATGGTCGCGCCGCGCGACGTGGAAGAGTCCGTCGTCCGGATCACCCAGCTGGCCCGTGCGGCGGGGATTCACCTGGTGCTGGCCACCCAGCGGCCGTCCGTGGATGTGGTGACCGGGCTGATCAAAGCGAACGTCCCGTCCCGGCTCGCGTTCGCCACGTCGAGCCTGGTCGATTCCCGCGTGATCCTCGACGAGCCGGGCGCAGAGAAACTGATCGGCCAGGGGGATGCCCTGTTCCTGCCGATGGGCGCCAGCAAGCCCATGCGGCTGCAGGGCGTGTTCGTGTCGGAGAAGGAGATCCGGGACGTCGTTGCTAAGTGCAAACGCCAAGCCCTGCCGGTCCATGTCGCGGAGATTTTCGCCGCCGACCACGAGGGCAGCCCGGTCCTCGCCGCGTCCGCGGCGATCGGCGACGACCTCGAACTGCTGGTGCAGGCAATCGAACTGGTGGTGTCCACCCAGTACGGGTCCACGTCCATGCTCCAGCGGAAGCTCCGCGTCGGGTTCGCGAAGGCTGGCCGGCTCATGGACCTCATGGAATCCCGGGGCATCGTCGGGCCATCCGAGGGGTCGAAGGCCCGCGACGTGCTCGTCAAGCCCGATGAACTCGCCGAGACGCTCGACAGTATCCGCAACCACAACCCCGAGGAGAACTGACATGTTCGGCAAGCGCACAGAGGTAGATCGTTTGATCGCCGACAGATACGAACTACTGGAACAAGCCGCGCACTACCTTCAGCGGGCCAAAGAAAGCCCCAGTAATCCTGCTGGCTACGCCGACCTGGCGGCACGACTTGCGGCGCTGGCAATTCAGGCAGGCGTTCCCGTCGCGGAGGTGGAAGCTCGCCTCCTCCCTAGTCGTGATGATCAGGAAGCCCTGGCGTCCATCCGCGCGCACAACACCCCCGAGGAGAACTGAAATGTTCGGCAACAAGCACAAGCGCTGCGCCTACGACGAGAATGCGCCCGCACCGTTTCCCGTCTACCAGATTCCGGCCCGCCTGCTCCAGCAGGGCATGACCCTCGTGGCGCTACCTGAAGGGTGGCACGGGGTCTCGTCCTGCTGTGGGCGCTGGCCGGTCATTGTCGGCGAGCCCCGGCATGTGGAGCGTGGCGCGACCGGCAAGCCTTCCGTCCGCTGGACCACCGACGAGCCCGAGGTGCCCGGCCAGGACTGCGGTGATGACAGGTCCCCGCACTACTGGGCCGAGGCCGACCTGCTGGTCACGGTCGCGGCATAACACCCCCGAGGAGAGCAAATGAGCAACGCATACAACACGATCGCGTTCATCCCGAACGGTGACGGCACCGCTGTCATGCGGGCTATCAGCGAAGGCGACCGCGTGGTCGCGATTGAACTGGCCTACGACCGCGCCGCCTTGCTTGGCCTGACAGAGCACCTGCTGAGATGCGCCGGTGTCACCGAGGCGCTGTACAGCGGCGGGAATCTGGTGGTGGTCGGCCATGAGTGACACGACCTGCACCATCCGCAACACCAACGGATGGGGACCAGCGGCAGCGTCCCGGTCGGAGCCGTGCGAAGAACCAGCTGACCGGATCATCGCTACGACCTGCCGGTGCGGGCACACGGGGACGACCCGGGAATGCGAGGGCCACGCGGAGATCCCGAACGAGGACAGGTTCTGCCACGAGTGCAACGCCGCCGGCTGCATGGGGTGCCCGGTGACAATCCGGGTCATTGAGGAGATCTACTGATGCCCAGGTCCGGCTGCCTCGCGCCCCTCGCCGCTGTCGCGGGAATGATCGGCGTCGCAGTCGTGGCGAGCAAGGACCATCACCCCGCCGCCGTACAGCCTGCGCCGCGTGTTACCCCGCCGCCGGCCCCGATCATCCACCAGGCCCCGTTTCATTTCCCGCTAACCGGCACGCAGATCGTGTGGATCGTGGTGATCCTCGCCGTGGCCGTGGTCGCTATCCGCATCAACAAGTACATCCACTCCTGAGCACCGAACCCCCGAGGAGAACTGATGACGACCTAC
>PMPX01000113.1 GCA_003169235.1 Acidimicrobiaceae bacterium
GTCGAGGAGGGCATGGAGAAGACGCAGCGCGAGTTCCTGCTGCGCCGCCAGCTCGACGCCATCCGCAAGGAGCTGGGCCAGATCAGCGGGGACGGCGACGAGGCCGACCCCGACGACTACCGGGCCAAGCTCGAGGCGCGCGAGCTGCCCGAGCACGTCCGCAAGGCGGTCGAGCGCGAGGTCGACAAGCTCGAGCGCACCAGTGACCAGAGCCCCGAGACGGGGTGGATCCGCTCGTGGCTGGACACCGTGCTCGAGCTCCCCTGGGGCGTCGAGTCCGAGGACCGTCTCGACATCGCCGAGGCGTCGCGCATCCTCGAGGCCGACCACGACGGGCTGGAGGACGTGAAGGAGCGCATCCTCGAGCACCTCGCCGTGCGCAAGCTGCAGGCCGAGCGCGGCCTGACGCCCGTGGACGGGCGCGGCTCGGGCGCCATCCTGACCCTGGTGGGGCCCCCGGGCGTCGGCAAGACGTCGCTCGGTGAGTCCGTGGCGAACGCCCTCGGGCGCAAGTTCGTCCGCATCTCGCTCGGCGGCGTGCGCGACGAGGCCGAGATCCGCGGCCACCGCCGCACCTACGTCGGGGCCCAGCCGGGCCGCCTGGTGCGCGCCCTGCGCGAGGCCGGCACCATGAACCCGGTCATCGTCCTCGACGAGGTCGACAAGATCGGCTCCGACTACCGGGGCGACCCGTCGTCGGCGTTGCTCGAGGTGTTGGACCCGGCCCAGAACCACACGTTCCGTGACCACTACCTCGAGGTCGACCTCGACCTGTCGCGGGTGCTGTTCATCGCCACTGCCAACGTCTTCGAGACCATCCCCGGGCCGCTGCTCGACCGCATGGAGGTCATCCGGATCGACGGCTACACCGAGTCCGAGAAGGTCTCCATCGCCAAGCACCACCTGGTGGACCGCCAGCTGACCCGGGCCGCGCTGCGTCCCGACGAGGTGCAGATCAGCGACGACGCGTTGCGCGCCATCGTGGCCGACTACACCCGGGAGGCCGGCGTCCGGAACCTCGAACGCGAGCTCGGCAAGATGCTGCGCAAGGTGGCCACGAAGCTCGCTTCGGGCGAGCGCGAAGCCCCGGTGGTGGTCGAGGCCGACGACGTGCGGGGCTGGCTCGGCCGGCCGCACTTCTTCTTCGAGGCGGCCGATCGCACGAGCGTGCCCGGCGTGGTCACCGGCCTGGCCGTCACGGGTGCGGGCGGCGACGTCCTCTTCGTGGAGGCCAGCGTGTCCGACGGCTCCGAGGGCCTGACCCTCACGGGCCAGCTGGGCGACGTGATGAAGGAGTCGGCGGAGATCGCGCTGTCCTACGTGCGCTCGCACGCCGAGGAGCTCGGGATCGACCCGGGCGCCTTCGCCGGCAAGCGCTTCCACGTCCACGTCCCCGCCGGGGCCGTCCCCAAGGACGGGCCGTCGGCCGGGGTCACGATGACGACGGCGCTGGTCAGCCTGCTCCGGGGCGTCCCCGTGCGCTCCACGGTCGGGATGACCGGTGAGGTCACGCTGCAGGGACGCGTGCTGCCCATCGGCGGCGTCAAGCAGAAGGTGCTGGCGGCCCACCGGGCCGGGCTCACCGAGGTGGTCCTGCCCGAGCGCAACGGCAACGACCTCGAGGACGTCCCCGAGGAGGTCCGTGAGGTCATGACGTTCCACCTGGCCGCCACCATCGCCGACGTGCTCGCCCCCGCCTTGTCCGGGGCGGGCGCCGAGGGCGAGGCGGCCGTTGACGGGACCGAGTTGGGCGCCGCGGCCTGAGTCCGGCAAACTGGCCCTGCTCGCCGTGGCGTCGGTCACGGTGAGCAGGGACCGGCGATGGGAGCACACATGGACGACAAGCAGATCGTCGAGCGGATCAGCGAGCTCGCCGCGGAGGAACAGCGCCTCGAGGAGGCGCACGTCGGCGAGGGGCTGAGTGACGAGGAGCAGGCGCGCAAGCGCGACCTCGAAGTCACCCTCGACGAGATGTGGGACCTCCTGCGCCAGCGTCGAGCCAAGCGCAACGCGGGCCAGGACCCGGACGCGGCCACCCAGCGGTCCGCCGACACCGTCGAGGGCTACCTGCAGTAGGCCTCCGCCCGGACCGGGCGGGACTACGAATCGGCGTTCCCGGCGGTGCCGGCGCGCCTGACCCGGCGCCACACGAACGGGGCCACGGCGAGGGCCACGAGGACGGCGAGGGCCAGCACGAAGAGCGGGACGTAGGACCCGTAGCCGCCGTAGCTGAAGGTGACCGTGTGCACGCCGGGGCCGACGACGACGCCGACCAGCGCGGGCGCCACCATGACCGTCGGAGCCGGGTGGCCGTCGACGGTGGCGCTCCAACCCGGGTCGTAGGAGGCGCTGAGCACCACCGTGGCCCGCCGGTTGGTCTCGACCGCGGCGCTCGCCGTCCCGTTCTCCAGGTCGGCATGCTCGACCACCACGTGTCCGGGCGGCCCCTGCAGCGCGGCCGCATCCCGCGCCGTGGGCTCGGCGGCGGCCTGACCGTTGAAGGCGACGGTCAGGTCCCGCTGGTCCTCCAGGATGGGGGAACCCAGCAGGGCCTCGCTCTGCGAGCCGACGTCGGCTCGGGTCGCGTGCAGCACCCCCGTCGTGTCGTACACGTGGATGTAGCCCGGGTCGGGGAGCGTCCACAGGCAGTAGCTGCCCGAGCACGTCACCTTGTCCGCCGGCACCGGCGGCACCATGGACTCGGGCACGATCACGTACCCGATCCCGAACAGCGGGTAGTCGCCCGGGTTGGTCTCGTCGAAGGAGTACTCGGGGTCGGTCATGAGGGACGCGGTGCGGAGCGTGTACCCCACCTCGTCGATGTCCTTGCTCTCGAGGTACTTGAAGACGGGCACGGCCCCGACGACGAAGTCGGCGCCCCAATTGGTCGGCAGGCCGGCGTACACCCGGCCGCGCGGGTGGGCACGCACGTAGGCGAGCAGCTCGTCGATGTGCGGGTCCTGTTGCGCGTCGGCCTGGGCCTGCAGGCCGACGTTGGTCGCGTTGTGCGCGTCGTAGCTGTCGAGCGAGCTCCAGGCCGGCGCCAGCACGACGACGAGCCCGACGATGCACAGCGCGGCGACCATGCCCCGGCCGGCCGGTGAAGAGACCGACCGCCGCCGATCCTCGGGGAGCAGGCGCACGGCGGCGTCGAGCACCAGACGACCCACGAAGACGGCGCCGATGCCGGCCAGCAGGACGCCCGAGAGCTGCACGCCCATCTGGAAGCGCCGGATGAAGATGTCGCTGCTCCCGGGCACGATGGCGTAGAGCGACCCGAACGTGGTCCGTCCGAACGTCATGAGCAGCGTCACCACCCAGATGCTCACCAGGGCGCGCCCCGCCAGGCTGGAGCGCCAGCGCCAGAGGCTCACCCCGAGGCCCACGGCGACGAGGACGGTCACGACGGCCCAGCGCCCCTCGTCGTAGAGCTGCCCCGTGAACAGCCACGACAGCATCTGGCGCGCGCCGTACCCGTTCTCGAGCCCGGTGCCACCGAGCACCTGGTTGCGGGCCGCCCAGTGGGACTGGTCGAGCAGCGGGACGATGACCCAGGCCGAGGCCGCCACTGCGGCCGCGCCGAGCACGGCGGCGCGCGCCAGCCGGCGCCACAGGTCCGACGGGACGAGGAAGGGCCACACCACGAGCGGCACGAAGGCGAGGTACCCGGTCTCGTAGTGCAGGGCGACCGTCAGCATGATGAAGAGGACGGCGGGCAGCGCCCCGCGCAGGGACCTGAGGGCCCGGTAGGTGAAGCCCCACGCCAGCGGCAGCGTCCACGAGGCCCAGAGCTGGGTCCACACCCCGTAGCCCACCCAGACGTAGGCCTTGGTCTCGTAACCGATCCCGGCTGCCGACATGAGGAACGGCGACACCGCGGCCGCCGCGGCCGCGGTCCACCGGCTCAGGCCGAAGAGCCGGGCGCTCCAGTACACCGCCAGCGGCCACAGGGCGAGGAGGAGGTACAACGACCAGCGGAACACGGTGTCGGGATCGACGACCGTGCCGATCGTCCCGGCGATCATGGACGGCAGGCTCTGGTAGTGCAGGAACTGCGGCGACCCCAGCCCGAGGTAGGGGAACCAGCTGGTCAGGGGCAGGTGGCCCTGGCGGATCCGGCTCGCCGCGACGCGGACCATCTGCTGGTGCAGGGAGCTGTCGTCGAGGTAGGGCACGGCGCGCAGCTCGGGGCGCAGCTCCCACAGGCCCCAGGCCACCGCCAGGGCCACGAGGGTCCACGGGCCGATCCGCGCCCCGGGAGCGGCCGGCTCGAGTGGCGTGACGGGTTCTGCTGGTGCCTCCTCGAGCATGGTCACGGCGCACCATGATGCCGGGCGCCGTCCCTACACGGGCGTCTGGTCGCGCTGGAGGACCCGGAGCAGCTCCTCGTAGGGGCCCAGGAGGAACGCACGGTCCCCGCCGGCGAAGACCGTGCCCCGGCGCGGCGGGTGCTCCAGCTCGCCTCCGTCGGCACGGCTGAGGGCGATGACCCGGGTCCGGGCGGACAGGTCCTGCATCGCCCGGCCCTGGAGCCCAACGCTCGGCGCCACGGTCAGCCCGGCCACCAGGAACGGCTGCTGGTCCACGTAGAACGTGCTGAGCACCTCGAGCCCGAGGGCGGCGCCGACGAACCAGGGCGCCGCCAGCGCCGAGTCGACCGGACGTGCTGGAAGCCGAAGCTCTGCTCCATCATGCGGGCGAGCTCGCGGTCGAACACGCGGAGGACGACGGGTACGTCGTCCCACCGCTCTCCGAGCGACTCCTGGACCGAGAGCCCCGTCTCAATGTTGGTGAGGTCGGCGCTCGTGAGCACGGCCACCGCCTTGGCGTCCGCCACGTTGACCATGCAGTCGGTTGGCCGCGGAGGTTGCCGCTCCGTGAAATGTGGGCGCTCCTGTGCCTCCGTAGGCTAGAACCCCACCTTGGGGCTGTAGCTCAGTGGTCAGAGCAGAGGACTCATAATCCTTGGGTCGTGGGTTCGATCCCCACCAGCCCTACGAGTTTCGCCGGTCGCCGCGCCGGGCCGACGTCGGAGGGGAGCCACGGCTTCCCTCCGGGCCCGATCCGGGCGGCGGGCAACCGATGTGACCTTCTGCCCTGTTCCGCCGCGTGCCGGCGGCGCATCGTGAGCGGGACGCAGGAGGTCCTTGCGTTGCCCGCACCCGTGGGCGGAGCGAGAGCGCCGCATCACCCCGGGCGGCGGCGAGGTCGAGACAGTGCGCACTCCCATTGCCTCCCGTCGCTGGCCGATCGTCGTCGCGGCCATCGTGACCGTCGGTGCCCTGTTGGCGTCGTGCCTCACCGTCGCTACGCCCGCCGGAGCCAAGGGCTCGTCCAAGGCGAGACCGACTCCCCCGAGAGGTGAGGCCTACCCGGCCCGGGTCGCCGTCTACGGCGACTCGCTCGCCATGCAGGCCGAGCCCTACTTCAAGCTGCTCATGGCGGCCGCCGATCAGTCGAGCGCCACCTACTACTCGTCGTTCGGGGGCACGGCCATCTGCGACTGGCTGCCCAGGATGCGACGGCTCGCCGCAACGGCCCACTTCGAGGCGGTCGTCCTCGAGTTCAGCGGCAACGCGCTCACGCCCTGCATGGCGGGCATCGTCGACTACACGCCGGCGTACTACGCCAGGTACAAGACCGACACCATGGCCGCCATCGCCATCTGGGTCTCGACGGGCGCACGTGTCTTCCTGGTCGGTGCCCCGGTGACGCGGGCCCAACAGGCATCGGTGCACGACTGGGGCGCGCTCGATGCCCAGTACGCGCAGATCGCGGCCGCCGACCCCGGGCACGTGACCTACGTCGACGCCGGCGCGGCCGTCGAGGGGCCGGGTGGCGTCTACACGCGGACGCTGCCCTGCTTCATCGGGGAGCCCTGTACGGGACCGGTGGTCAAGGGTGTGCCGTCCAACGTGGTCCGCGCCCCGGACGGTGTGCACTTCTGCCCGGTGGCCGAGGTGGACGAGTCGTGCCGCGTCTACTCCTCCGGAGCCTTCCGGTTCGCCGATGCCATGGTGCACGCGCTGGCCACCCCCGTCCTGTTCCCGATGACGTCACCCCGGACCGTGGGCACGACCCGGGAGCGGCGACCGCCGCCGTCGGGACCCTCGGGGCGCGGAACCTTCGGGGAGTAGCGTTGGCCCATCCACGCACGTGGACGCAGGACGGTGAGGGGCGCTCGTGAGCGGTGTGGGAGCAGGCGTGACCGGAGCGCGGGAGGGATCGGAGATCCTCGTCGCCGCCTCCATCATCACCATGGATCCTGCCGCGCCGCGGGCCGACGCCATCGCCTTCGACGTGTCCTCCGGGGTCATCACCGCGGTGGGCTCGCTCGACGAGTGCGCGGCGGCGTCCCCCGGGGCCACGGTGCCCCGGCTGCGCGACACGGTCCTGCTTCCCGGCTTCGTCGAACCGCACAGCCACCCTTTCGTCTCCGGTGTGATGACGCAGTCGCCGGCCATCTGGATCGCCCCCTCTGTCGGGTATCCCACGTGGAGCGACGTGACGACGCTCTTCACGAAGCTCAACGCCGAGACACCGGCCCACCAACCGCTGCTCTTCAACGGTGTGGACCGCCTGCTGCAGGCCGCGCCCATGCCGAGCGCAGCCGTGCTGGACCGCTACTTCCCCAGCCGGCCCGTCCTGGTCGCGGACAACTCGGGGCACCTGGCGTACTTCAACACCGCGACCATGGCGATGCTCGGTTGGGACCAGCACGCACCGGCGGATCCGGTGGGCGGGTCCTACGGCCGTACCACCGACGGCCAGCTCGACGGCTGCGCCTTCGAGCTCCCGGCCGTGATGGCGGTCGCCGGGCCCCTCATGGCCGCGGTGGTGACGCACCCGCTGCACTCCGCGGCCAAGTGGTACCGGCTGATGGCGTCGAACGGCATCACGTCCACCTCCGACATGACGTACGACAGCACCTACCTGAAGGGGTACGAGGCGCTGGCCGCGGTCGCCGACTGCCCCTTGCGCCTCTCGCTGTACCACGTGTCGACGTCCGAGGAGTGTGGGGCGACGCTGGAGTCCCCCCGGCCCGACATGGTGCGCAAACAGGGGATCAAGCTCTGGGCCGACGGGTCCCCGTGGATCGGCACCGCCGCCCTGTCGTTTCCCTACCTGTCCAACGACGTCGTCAACCGGGCGCAGATCCCGCTGGGTCCGGCGGGTACGTCGGCCATGAACTACACCCCCGAGGAGCTCACCGCCGTCCTCGACGCGCACGCTCCCGAAGGATGGCAGATGTCCTTCCACTGCAACGGCGACGCCGCCTTCGACGTGGTGCTCGACGTGTACGAACGTGGCCTGAGGGCACACACGCTCCTCGGTACCGACCACCGGTGGCGGGTCGAGCACCTCGGTGCCTGCCGCAAGGAGCAGTTCCAGCGGGCCGCCGCCCTGGGCGTGGAGGCTTCCATGGGGCCGTTCCAGTTCCTGTTCTGGGGCGACCTCCTCGACGGCACCCTCTTCGCCCCCGAGATCGGGTCGCAGTGGCAGGCCATCGGCGACGCGTTCGCCGCCGGGCTCGAGGTGTCGTTCCACAACGACGGATCCGTGTCGCCCCCCGACGTGCTGCTCAACCTGCAGGGCACCGTGACCCGGACGACCCGGTCGGGAACCGTCCACGGCCCGAACCAGGCCGTGACCCTGGACCAGGCGCTCCGGGCCGTCACCGTCAACGGGGCCCGACAACTCTTCGTCGACGACAAGGTCGGCTCGCTCGAAGTCGGCAAGCTGGCTGACTTCGTCGAGCTCTCCACGGATCCCTACACCGTCGACCCCCGCCGGATCGCCGAGGAGGTGTCCGTCCTCGGAACGTGGCTGGGCGGACGGCGGATCGACCTCGAGGCCTTCGAGTCCGAGGTGGCGGCCATGGACCCGTCGCCGCACCAGGGACTGGCGAAGCCGAGACAGCACGCCTGCTGTTGACGGAGGGGCGCCGACCCCCGGGGGTGAGCCCTACTCGGGCTCCCCGGCGGCCCAGGCGACCGCGCCGCCGGTGAGGTTCTCGGCCGTCCATCCGGCCTCGCTCAGCGTCTGGGCCGCGCTGGCGGACCGGCCGCCCAGGTGGCAGGCCACCACGATGGTGACGTCCTTGGGGAGCTCGTCGAGCCGGTCACCCAGCTGGCCGAGCGGGATGTTCACCCCGATCGGGTAGGCCCAGGCCTCCACCTCGTCGGGCTCGCGCACGTCCAGGAGGAACACGTCCTCGCCGCGGGCGATGCGCGCCTTGACCTCGTCGGGCTCCACTTCGGCATATGGCATGGGCCCAGGATACGCCCGGGTGCGACCGTGCCCCTCGGCGGTGTGCACCGCCGGTACGCTGGCGCGATGCCCCTGCCTCGGAAGTTCCTCAACGAGGACGAGGAGCTGCTGGCCGAGTTGCGCCCGCACTGGATCTTCCTGTTCGGCCCGCTGTTCTCGTCCATCGCGATCTGGGTCGTCATCATCGTGCTGGTCGTCCTGTGGCACAACCCGCCCGGGTGGACGAACTACCCGTTCATCATCATCGCCCTCATCCCCGGGCTGTGGCTGCTCGGCCGCTACGTCCGCTGGCGTTCCTACGACGTGGCGCTGACGTCGACGCGCATCCTCGTGCGCCAGGGCATCTTCGGCCGCGACACCGTGCAGCTGCGCCTGCAGCGCATCACCGAGGTCAACATAAGGCAGGAGCTCATTGAGCGACTCCTCGGGACGGGCAGCCTCATCATCGACGTGCAGGGCGAGGACGACTCCATGACGCTGGAGTACATGCGCAAGCCGGCCATCGTGCAGCGGGTCATCAACTCGCAGATCAACGAGATCGTCGGCGGCGGCCAGCGCGAGCCCATTCCCGAGTACATGCTGCCCTTCGACGAACGCCGTGCCGCGCGCCACGACCACGGCGCCGACCACGCCGACACCGACCACGCCGACACCGACCACGGCGCCACCGCCCCACACGACAGCGCCCAGCACGACAGCGCCCAACACGACACGCCGCCGTTCGGGGTCAGCACGCCACCCGCCGCCACCGCTCCCACGCAGGTCCCGCCAGCTGCGTCGGCACCACCCCCGGGCGCCCCGGCACCGGCCACCGCGCCCTTCGAAGTGCGGGACCGGCTGATCGAGCTCGACGACCTCCGCCGCCGCGGCATCATCTCCGAGGAGGAGTTCGCCGCCAAGAAGAGCGAGCTGCTGAACCGCATCTAGCGGGCCTGCCGTGGCCCCGGCAATGACCTGCAGACCGGCCGGCCGCCGTGGGAGGATCGCGAGACCTCTGAGCGAGGAGGAACGCCAATGCATGCAGTCGTGGTCGACGTCGAGATCACCGATCTGGACGCAGCGCGGGAGGGGCTCGAGCAGCTCGTCCCCGCCGTCACGCAGGCGCCGGGCTTCGTGGCGGCCTGGTGGCTGAGCTTCGACGACGGGACCGGCACGTCCATCACCGTGTACGAGTCCGAGGAGCAGGCCCGCGCCGGCGCGCCGCCGTCGACCGGGGGTTCCGCACCGGGCGTCACGATGACCCGGATCGTGTTCGGCGAGGTGCTCGCCGGCGCGTAGCCCGGGCCCACGGGCCCGCAGGCGCGTGCATGCGGGTGCGGGCCTTGGAGGGGGCGCCGGGGCGCCGACTACCGTTGGGTGGGATGAGCCTCCCTCGATACCGCTGCGACCACTGCGGCAACCTCACCCGCTTCGACGTCACCGTCTCGCAGACGACCAAGGCCTTCTACCACTACAGCGTGGGCGGGGAGCTGGTGGTCGAGGACGAGGAGGTGCTGTCGCATCACGTCGACGACGTGGAGTGCCGGTGGTGCGGCCACGGCCGCAGCGTGGTCGAGATCACCGACGAGGAGCAGGAAGAGCCGGGCGCGCCCTCGAAGGCGTCATGACCGAGCCGCCGGCCGAGATCCTGAGCCGGCTCCGCCCCATCCCTACCACCGCGGGCCCGCCCACGACGGCGCCCCGGGACGTGGTGGGCGTCGACCCCGCCGGCGCCCCCTGCCGCATTGAGGTGGTGGAGGCCGCCGCGCCGGTGCTGCTCCTGTTCCTCTCGGCGGCATGCCTCGGCTGCCGCGACCTGTGGGAGGGCCTGGCCGACCTGCACGCCGGCCTGGCCGGTGCCGCCCGCCTGGCCGTGGTCACGCGATCGCCCGGGGAAGAGGACCCGACCGCCATCGCCGCGCTGACGGCCGACGTCCCGCCGGCCCTCGCCATCCCGGTCGCGATGAGCTCGCCGGCGTTCGCCCACTACCGGGTCGCCGGCCCGCCGTTCCTGGCGGTCGCCGCCCCGGACGCCGTGCGCACCGAGAGCGTGGCCTGGGGGCTGGAGCAGACCCTGCGCATCGCGCTGTCGGCGCTGCCCGCCGCCTGACGCAATGGGCGTCGCTGTCACACCCCGTCGTCATGCTGGGCCCGAACAGAGAGGGTCATCGTCATGCCGACTTCCAGGGACACCGTCAGCGAGCCCGAGGGCGGGCTCACCATCGACTGCGACTGCTGCTCGCTGCGCGACAGCGCGGCCTGTGACGACTGCGTCGTCAGCTTCCTGCTCGGGCGCGAGCCCGAGGACGCCGTGGTCATCGACGCCGACGAGGCGCGCGCCATGCGCATGCTCGAGCGCGCCGGCCTGGTGCCCACCCTGCGGTTCCGCACCCGGGCCGGGTAGCGCACGGCGGGCGGCGTGGCGGCGCGGCCGCGGGCGGACCGCGACCACGTGAAACGCCACCTGCTCGTCACCAACGACTTCCCACCCAAGGTGGGCGGCATCCAGAACTACCTCTGGGAGCTGTGGCGCCGGCTCAGCCCGGACTCCTACGTGGTGCTCACCGCGTCGTCGGACGAGGCCGCCGCCGCCTTCGACGCCGAGCAGGCCGAGCGGGGCGTGCACATCGAGCGCGTGCCCGAGCCCATCCTCTTCTTCCCGACGCCCGGGGCGCTCGCCGCCGTCCGCCGGTGCGCCACCGAGCACGAGGTCGACCTGGTCCTGCTCGACCCCGCCCTCCCGCTCGGGCTCCTCGGCCCGCATCTCGACGTCCCCTACGGCGTCGTCCTGCACGGCGCCGAGGTCACGGTGCCCGGCCGGCTCCCGGGCTCGCGGGCCGCGCTCGGGCGCGTGCTGCGCGGCGCGACGCTCGTGGTGTCGGCCGGCGGCTACCCGGCCGCCGAGGCGCGCCGCGCCGCGCCGGACATGACGGCGCCGGTGGTCGAGATCCCGCCGGGCGTGGACGCGGGCACCATCACCCCCCTCAAGGCCGCCGAGCGCCGCGCCGCCCGGACCCGGCTCGGCCTGCCCGTCGAGGGCCCCCTCGTCGTCAGCGTGAGCCGGCTCGTGCCGCGCAAGGGCATGGACGTCCTCATCGCGGCCGCCGGCCGGCTGGCGGGCTCCTATCCCGACCTCTCGGTGGCCATCGGGGGGGACGGCCGCGAGCTCGGCCGGCTGCGGCGGCTCGCCGCCGGGAGCCCGGCGGACGTGCACGTGCTCGGGCGGGTGAGCGACGAGGACCGGGCCGCCCTGCTCGGGGCGGCCGACGTCTTCGTCATGGCCTGCCGCAACCGCTGGCTGGGCCTGGAGCAGGAGGGCTTCGGGATCGTCTTCCTGGAGGCGGCGGCGGCCGGCGTGCCCCAGATCGCCGGCGCCAGCGGGGGAGCGCCCGAGGCCGTCCTCGACGGGGTGACGGGGCTGGTCGTCGGGTCGCCCGAGGACCCCGGGGCGGTGGCCGAGGCCCTGCGCAGCCTGCTGGCCGACCCGGCCCGGCGCCGCCGGATGGGCCGGGCGGCCCGTTCCCGGGTGAAGGAATCCTTCGACAACGACGTTCTCGCTTCTAGGCTGGCCGAGGCCCTGGCCGGAGTGGCAATCTGACTCACGCCGGCGGGCAGCACAGGACAAGGAAGGAACACTCACCGTGGCCGACATAGCTACAGAGCACATCTCGGTCGCGGCACCGCCCGAGCGGTGCTTCGAGGTCGCGGCCGATATCGAGCGCTACCCCGAATGGGCCGCCGACATCAAGGAGATCGAGGTCAAGGAGCGCGACGACCTGGGTCGCCCGCTCCTGGTGACCTTCCGGGCCGCCGCCTTCGGACGCAGCACGAGCTACACGCTGGCCTACGACTACGCCGACGCCCCGCACGTGCTCGCCTGGAAGCTGACCCAGGGCGACATCACCACCAAGCTCGACGGCAGCTACGTCTTCGATCCCGGCGAGGGCGGTGGCACCGACGTCAGCTACCGCCTCGAGGCGGAACTGCGCGTGCCCATCCCCGGCTTCATCAAGATGCGGGCCACGAGCCGCATCATGGCGACGGCCATGCGAGAGCTGAAGGCGCGGGTCGAGTCGACCTCGTGAGCCGTGACGGGGGCCCGTCGGCCGGTGCCGGCGTGACCTACGGCGTCGACATCGGCGGGACCAAGGTCCTCGGTGTCGCCCTCGGCGCGGACGCCGGCGTCGTGGCCGAGGCCCGGGTCCCCACGCCCCGGGGCAACCGCGAGATCGTCGGCAGCCACGTGGCCGAGGCCGTGGCGCAGGTCGTGGTCGAGCGCGACCGGGCGCTCGGGGGCGCGGGCGCCACGCCGGTCGGCGTCGGCGCGCCGGGCATGGTCGACCGCCGGGGCCGCCTCTGCTTCGCGCCCAACCTGCCCCAGGCCCACGGGGTCGAGTGGACCGGGCTGATCGGCGACCGCCTGCCCGGGCGCGCCGTCCTCATTGAGAACGACGCCAACTTCGCCGTGCTGGCCGAGCACCGCCTCGGGGCCGCCCGGGACTACGCCAACGTCGTGATGGTGACGCTGGGCACCGGGATCGGCGGCGGCATCGTGGTGGACGGGCGCGTCCAGGTCGGCTCGGCGGGCTTCGCCGGCGAGATCGGCCACATGGTGGTCGACCCGGCCGGGCC
>PMPX01000190.1 GCA_003169235.1 Acidimicrobiaceae bacterium
CGTCGATGTTGAGCTTGCCGATCCGGATCTTCCCGGCCTGCTCCTCCGCGATCTCCTCCAACACCGGGGAGATCATCTTGCACGGGCCGCACCATTCCGCCCAGAAGTCCACCAGGACGGGGACATCCGAAGCTTTGACATGTTCGTCAAAGGTAGCGTCGGTCAGGGTCTCGATCTTCTCGCTCATGGCATCTCCTTGTCAGGGGGTGTAACCGCACCCCGCCGCTATCTGTTCCCGGTCACTCCCCGCGCATCTCGAGCCAGCGCTCGGCGTCGATGGCGGCCATGCAGCCCGACCCGGCCGACGTGATGGCCTGGCGGTAGTAGTGGTCCTGGACGTCACCGCAGGCGAACACCCCGTCCACGCTGGTGCGGGTGGTGCCCTCGAAGGTCCGCACGTAGCCGTTGTCCTCGAGCTCGATCTGGCCCTTGAGCAGGGAACTGTTGGGCTCGTGACCGATGGCGACGAAGAGCCCGGTGGCGTCGAGCTCGGACGCCTCACCGGTGACCGTGTCCTGGAGGCGAAGGCCGCTGACCTTGGTGTCCCCGAGGATGTCGGTCACGACCGCGTTCCACCTGAACTCGATCTTGGGGTTGGCGAGGGCGCGCTCCTGCATGATCTTGGAGGCCCGCAACTCGTCGCGCCGGTGGATCACGGTGACCTTGGAGCCGAAGCGGCTGAGGAAGATCGCCTCCTCCAGGGCCGAGTCGCCGCCGCCGGCCACCGCGATGTGCTGCTCGCGGAAGAAGAAGCCGTCGCAGGTGGCGCAGGTGGAGACGCCGTAACCGAGGAGCCGGTCCTCGTTGGGGATGCCGAGCATCAGGGACCGGGCCCCGGTGGCGACGATGAGCGTGTCGGCCACCACCGTGGGCTCGTCGGCGTCGGGGTCGCCCACCCAGACGTGGAAGGGCCAGGGCGTGACGTCGATGCGGCTGACCTTGGCGGTGCGCAGCTCCGCGTCGAAGCGCAGGGCCTGGGCCCGCATGATGCCCATGAGCTCGGGACCCATGATGCCGTCGACGAAGCCGGGGTAGTTCTCCACCTCGGTGGTCAGCATCAGCTGCCCGCCGGGCTGGTCGCTGGTGGAGGAGGGCTCGCCCTCGATCACGAGCGGCGCCAGCTGGGCGCGGGCGCTGTAGAGGGCGGCCGTGAGGCCGGCCGGCCCGCTGCCGATGACGACGACCTTGCGGTGCTCAGGCATCGGGTGGCACGCCGCGGCGTGAGTAGAGGATGGCGCCGACGGCGCTGAAGATCAGTCCGAGCACGAGGTAGGAGGCCCAGATCTTGTGCCCGGCGATGGTGGTGACCCGGATGAAGCCGACGCAGAAGAGCACGACCACGGTGATGGCCACCACGGCGATGACCACCCCGAAGACGATGCCGCGGGCGGCCACGATGGCCGGGCGGATGGCCTTGTCGTTGACGGTGGCCACGACGGTGTCGATCGTGTCGAGGGCACGGTCCGACAGCGCGTCGGTGAAGTCGTTCTCAGCCACGGCGTGAGACTACCCGGCCGTCCCGGCCGTCCTGGCAGGCACGATGTAGCAGACCCCCACGGTGTTGGGCCCCGCGTGGGTGCCGACGACGGGCCCGAGGTCCACCGGCAGCAGGGGGTGCTCGGTGGCGATGCCCGAGAGCGCGCTCAGGACCTCGGGGAAGTCGTCGCAGGCGCCGTCGGCGACGGCGAGCCGCTCGAGGGGCGCGTCGGCCGCCACCTTGGTGCCCAGGTAGGCCAGCGCCCGCGTGCGCGTGCGCTGCTTGGACTCCTCGGCCACCTCGCCGTCCTTGAGCTGGATCACCGGCTTGATGCTCAACAGCGAACCGAGCAGGGCGCGGGCGCCGCCGATGCGGCCGCCGCGCTGGAGGAACTCGAGGCCGCCGAGCACCCCGTAGATGCGGGTGCGGGGGATGCGGTCCTCGGTGGCGGCCACCAGCTCGTCGAGCCCCGCGCCCGCCGCCGCCTCCTCGGCCGCCGCGATCACGAGCAGTCCCTGGCCCATGGTCAGCGAGAAGGTGTCGACGACCCGCACGGGCACGCCGCTGAAGGCGCCGGCTGCCGTGACGGCGGAGCCGTAGGTCCCGGACACCTTCGACGAGAGGGTCAGGCACAGGATGGCGTCGGCGCCTTCGTCGACGGCCTGCTGGAAGGCGGCCTGGAACGCGCCGGGGGAGGGCGCGGCGGTCTGGGGCAGGTCGCCCTTGCCGCGGCAACGGTCCCAGAACTCCTCGGGGCTGAGCTGACGGCGGTCCTGGAGCTCCTCTTCACCGAAGCGGATGGTCAGCGGCACCACGATGACGTTGTGCTCCTTGACGAGCTGATCGGTCAGGTCGCAGGCGCTGTCGGTCACGATGTGGACGCCGGGCATGGGGGGGAGTCTTGCACGGGGGAGCCTGCGCCAGCAGGCCCGACGCTGGTTCAGGCGCCCCGGGGGGCGCCGCTGGGGGCGCCGAGGGGCCCGACCGGTCGCGCCCGCGGCGGGCGCCGCGCGTCGTGGCGCCGGCCCAGCCAGACCACGACGACGCCGAAGGTGAGCGCCCCCGCGATCACGGCGCCGACCACCCGGGCCAGCAGCCCGAGCGTGCTGGTCGACCCGGAGAGGTTCGACACGACGAGCACCACGACGCCGAGGGGGATGGACGCCACCACGACGCGCCCGAGCGGTGCCCACGTCTCTCGGTCGGCCAGGTGCCCGAACCACTGGCGGAAGACGGCGAGGGCCAGCACGGCCGCGACGGAGTACGCGATCGAGAGCGAGAGGGCGAGGCCGCGCACGCCCAGCGGGTGGACCAGCACCAGGGCGAGGACGATGTTCAGCGCGTTCTCGACGAGGTAGAGGTAGAAGGCGACCCGGGTGCGCTGCATGGACTGGAGCACGCGGACGAAGTAGAGGTAGGCGCAGAAGCCCGGCAACCCGAGGGCGAACATCGCCAGCGCGGCCCCGGTCGTGGCCGTCTCGGCCGGGGTGCTGTGCCCGACGCCGAGCAGGAGGGCGACGGCGGGGCGCGCCAGGAGGAGCATCCCGACGGCGGAGGGGATGATGAGGGCGAGGACGGCGCGCAGGCCCCCCGTCAGGCGGTGCAGGAAGGCCGCCCGCTGGCCCGTGGACCAACGGGCGGCCAGGTCCGGCGTGACCACCGACATGACGGTCACCGCGATCACGCCGTAGGGGAGCTGGAAGAAGGCGTAGGCGTAGGTGTACGACGAGACCGGATCGGGGCCGGCGACGCTGCCGGCCAGCACGGTGACCACGAAGAGGGCGATCTGGTTGGCCACGACGAAGCCGAAGGTCCAGCCGCCGAGGCGGGTGACGGCGCGCAGCGCGTCGTCGCGGAGGTTCCAGTGCCAGCGCAGCAGCCCGAGATCGGCGCGGCGCAGGCTGGGCACGAGCGCGACACCCTGGAGCACCACCCCGAGGGAGGTCCCGAGGCCGAGCAGCACGAGCTGGGAGTGGTGGGCCTGGACGCTGGCGAGGGAGGCACCGTGGCCGGCCCACAGGCCGAACCAGACCAGGATGGCGATGCACACGATGTTGTTCACGATCGGCGCCCAGGCGACGGCGACGAACTTGCGGCGGGTGTTGAGGAGCGCGGCGCCGAGAGCGAAGAGGCCGTAGGCCGCGATCTGGATCACGAACCAACGGAGGAACTCGGTGGCCACCCGGCGCTCGAGGTACACGCGCTGGAGCTGGTGGGGGTGGGCGTGGGTGTCGAGCGCGGTGAGGGCGTCGATGATGTAGGGCGCCGCCACGAGCGCCGCCAGGGTGGTGGAGGCCAGCACCACGACCGAGACGGTCAGGACGGCGGAGATCGACTCGAAGGCCTCGCGCTCCTCTCGGTTGGACAGGCGGTCGACGAAGACCGGGATGAACGTGGCCGAGAGCACGCCGCCCAGGACGACGTCGTAGAGCATGTTGGGCGTGGTGTTGGCCAGGTTGTACGAGTCGGCCAGCGGCGTCTGGCCCAGCGCCCAGGCCAGGGCGACGAAACGGAGCAGCCCGGTGACCCGCGAGACGCCGGTGCCGACGCCGACGTAGGCGGCCGAGGTCCGCAGCGAGAGGGTCCGGGCCCGGCGGGGGACGGCCACGGTCAGTGTGCCCGCGGGCGCGTCCGGCGCGAGCGGCGCCAGGTGCGCACCCACCACACCAGGAGGACCGCGCCGGCCAGGACGGTGAGGGCCACGCCCACGAACGAGATCTCGGTCGACTGCACGGTGAGCACAGTGTGGGCGATGAGCAGCTGCCCGTCGGGGGTGTGCAGCGTCACGTCGATGGGCAGCCGGTCACCCGAGGTGCGCGCCTGTGCCGTCACCCGGACCGAGGTGGTGGGCCGGTCGAGCGTCAACGGCTGCGTGTTGCCGTCGGGGAACGTGAACTTGTCGCTGTTGAGCGTCACGACGACGCGCACGGCGTAGGGGGCCGACGAGAGCACGGTAATGGGGATGGGTGCCCGCTGGGACGTGAACGTCACGGTGCGCTCGGTGGCCAGGGTGATCTTGCCCGTCTCGCCCGCGAAGGCCCGGTCGAACGCGCCGAGCGCGCTGGTGCGGCCGCCGGCGCCGAGGCGCTGGGACTCGGTGGAGAGCAGGAGGTCGCCCAGGCCGACCAGTACGGGCGGGTGACCGCTGACCGCGCTGGAGTAGGAGGTCAGCTGCTGGCGGCTGACGGCGATCTTCTGCCCGGCGGCGCGCGAGATGCTGCGCCCGGCCGGGCCCGCCTGGAGGCGACGCGTCGTCGGCTCCCTGTTGCCTCCGGCCGGGACCTGGCTCATGAGATCGCTCAGGGTCGTCGCCTTCAGCACCGGGTTCCCGCTGAGGCCGGCGAGCAGCGTGTCCATGAACGCCGCGTTGGGCCGCCAGCTCGACGGCGGGGAGACCACGACGCCGCGCGCGTCGGGCTCGAACGTGTTCTCGAAGTGCACGAAGGAGAGGCCGGCGAGCAGCTGCTGCGCCCCGAGCACCGGATCGCCGGGCGAGGCCGTGAACAGCGCGCCGAGGTTGCTGTCCGAGACCATGGCGGCCGGGTCGGTGCCGTTGCCCAGGTCGAGGGTGAAGGGTTGGGCGAAGGTCAGGCTGGAGGACCCCGCCGACGCGAGGTCGCTGTCGTTCAGCACGAGCTGGCCGGCCCCCGCCACCTGCAGGCCGCTGGCGAGGTTCCCGGCGTCGCCCTGCGAGAAGGACGACGCGGTGTCGACCCACAGGCCGCTCTCGGGGTGGAGCCCGGCCTGGTGGAGCAGCTGGGTGCCCCGGTCGATCTGGGCCTGGATCTCGCCTGCGATGCCGGCCTCGCTGAGGGCCGCCAGGTTGACGGGGACGTAGGGCTCGACCAGCACCTCGTCGCCACTGAGACCGGCCAGCTGTTCGAGGGCGTGCGTGCCGCCCCGTGTGTGCGTGGCGGCGAGCGCGGTGGCGGTGCGCGGGCTCACGGCCAGGCTGACGGGCACGTCGCGATGGGCCGCCAGCGCGCCGGCCATGGCGGGGGCACTGGTGCCGAGCACCGGCGCGACGAGGCCGACGCGCAGCGGGCCGTCCGCGCCGACGGGGCCGTCGGGCTCCTGGTAGGTCAGGAAGGTGGTGAAGCGCGCCACCGGGGTGGCATCGCCCTGGCGCAGCAGGGCCACCGAAACCGGGTAGACGTCACCGCAGACGCCGGTGTCGGGCGTGCAATCGAGCACGAGCGTCGTCGTGTCGCCCGACGGGCAGGCGCCGGTGCTCCCGGCGGGTGCGGTGGCCGAGGAGTCGGGCAGCACCGTGACGCAGGCGGTGGCCACGCGCGCCGCCCCGTTCTCGGTGACGGGCACGTCGGGCACGCGCAGCAGGACCGACTTCTGGGGCACGGCGCCGACGGCCTGCTGGAACTGGGACGCGTCGGCGACGCGGCTGTAGAAGGTGAGGCTGACATGGAGGTCGGCGGCCGCGACACTGCCCTCGCCGACGGCGAGGTGCGTCGTGAACCAGGGCGCGGTGGGGGTGACCCAGGGGGTCTGCGAGGACAGGGTGAGGGGCGGCGCGCCCGCGCCGGCTCGCACGGCGGCCCCGGCGGGGCTCGCGGCCACGGCCGCCGTGCTCAGGAGGGTTGCTGCGGCCAGCGCGAGCGTGCAGAGGGCGGTCCTGGCCCAGCGCGTCGACACAGGGAGAGGCTAGAGGCCGCACTACCGTGGGCGGGTGCAGTCCACGTCGGTGCCCGAGCGGTTCCGCCCACTCGTCAGTGCCACCGAGGAGCTGGCGCGCCGCTGCGCCGGCGCGGGGAGGTCGCTGTACTTGGTGGGCGGCTCGGTGCGCGACGCCCTCTTCCCGGCCGGCGCCGAGGCGGCCGCCGGCGACGTGGACCTGACGACCGACGCCCGGCCCGAGGAGATTCAGCGGCTGCTCGGCGGGTGGGCAGACGACGTCTGGACGCAGGGCGCCCGCTTCGGGACCATCGGCGCCCGCAGGGGCGGCCAGGTCTACGAGATCACGACGCACCGGGCGGAGGTGTACGTGCCCGAGTCGCGCAAGCCGGAGGTGACCTTCGGGGACGACGTCGTCGTCGACCTCTCGCGGCGTGACTTCACCATCAACGCGCTGGCGCTCCGCCTGCCCGACCTGGAGCTCCTCGACCCCTTCGACGGGCTGGGCGACCTGGCGGCCGGCCGGCTGCGGACGCCGCTCGACCCCGAGGTCTCCTTCGGTGACGACCCGCTGCGCATGCTGCGGGCGGCCCGCTTCGCAGCGCGGTTCTCCCTCGAGCCCGACCCGGCGCTGACGGCCGCGGTCGAGCGCATGCACGGTCGCCTGTCCATCGTCTCCGCCGAGCGGATCCGCGACGAGCTGGACAAGATGGTCATGCTCGACGTGCCGTCCGCCGCGCTGTGGTTCGTGGTGCGCACGGGCCTGGCCGAGGACTTCCTGCCCGAGCTGCCGGGTCTCGCCCTCGAGCAGGACCCGATCCACCGGCACAAGGACGTGCTGGCGCACACCCTCGCCGTCGTCGACAAGACCTCTCCGCACCGCCTGCTGCGCCTGGCCGCCCTCTTCCACGACGTCGGCAAGCCGCGCACGCGTGCCATCACCGACGGCGGCGTGAGCTTCCACCACCACGAGGTCGTGGGCGCCCGGATGACCCGGACCCGCATGGAGGCCCTGCGCTACCCCGCCGGCGACGTGGACACCGTGGTGCGCCTCGTCGAGCTGCACCTGCGCTTCCACACCTACCGCCTGGGCTGGACCGACAAGGCGGTGCGCCGCTACGTGCGCGACGCCGGCCCGCACCTCGACCTGCTCAACGAGCTGACCCGCTGTGACTGCACCACCCGCAACGCCGCCAAGGCCCGGGCCCTGGCCCGGCGCATGGACGAGCTGGAGGCCCGCATCACCGAGCTGGGCGAGCAGGAGGAGCTCCAGGCGCTGCGCCCCGACCTCGACGGGAACCAGATCATGGAGCTGCTCGGCATCGGGCCCGGCCGGGTCGTCGGGCAGGCGCTGAACTTCCTCATGGAGCTCCGCCTCGACGAGGGCCCGCTCGGCGAGGAGGAGGCGGCGGCCCGCCTGCGGGAGTGGTGGGCCGGGCAGCAGTGAGCGGGCGGGACTACCCTCGCCCCATGACCAGGATCACGGCGCCGGACAGCGGATTGGGCGAGCACATCGACTGGGCGCTGCTGCGCCCGAAGATGGCGGCGGGCATGGGGGCGCTCTCCGAGGCGGTCTACGGCAACTCGCAGCTCACGGTGCGCGAGCGGGAGGCGGCGCGCTGGACGATCGCGCTGATCAACGACTGCGCGGTGTGCCGCGACACCCGGGCCCGCGACGGGGAGGGCGCCGGGGCCGGTGAGCCCTACTACGCGGAGGTCACCGACTGGCGCGCCGCGACCGGTCTGAGCGTCCGCGAGCGGCTGGCGGCCGAGTTCGCCGAGCGCTTCGCCCTCGACCACCAGGCCATGGACGACGCGCTGTGGGAGCGACTGCACGCGGCGTACTCGGACGAGGAGTTGGCGGACCTGACGATCTGCT
Source organism: Acidimicrobiaceae bacterium (assembly GCA_003169235.1). Taxonomy (GTDB): domain Bacteria; phylum Actinomycetota; class Acidimicrobiia; order Acidimicrobiales; family RAAP-2; genus Bog-473. Next base: position 7,986 of record PMPX01000190.1, read on the forward strand.
GCGGCATGTTCCTCGGCATGGGCCGGACGCTCGCCGTGGTCGGCGTGCGCGCCCCGGCCGAGCGCATCCTGGTCTAGCGCCGGCCGATTCAGTCGGCCGGCCAGCTCTCCTGGGCCTCGCCGGCGGCGAACGACTCGATCATGGCGTGGGCCACGTCGTCGTGGTACTGCACCGGTGGTGACTTCATGAAGTAGGCCGACGGGCCGAGCAGAGGGCCGCCGATGCCGCGGTCGAGCGCCAGCTTGGCGCAGCGGACGGCGTCGATGATGACCCCGGCGGAGTTGGGCGAGTCCCACACCTCGAGCTTGAGCTCCAGGTTGAGCGGCACGTCGCCGAAGTTGCGGCCCTCCATGCGGATGTAGGCCCACTTGCGGTCCTTCAGCCACGGCACGTGGTCGGAGGGGCCGACGTGGACGTCGTCGGCGTCGAGGACGTGGTCCTCCATCTGGGAGGTGACGGCCTGGGTCTTGGAGATCTTCTTCGACTCGAGCCGCTCGCGCTCGAGCATGTTCTTGAAGTCCATGTTGCCGCCGAAGTTGAGCTGGTAGGTGTGGTCCAGCGCCAGGCCGCGGTCCTCGAAGAGGCGGGTCAGGATGCGGTGCACGATGGTCGAGCCGACCTGGCTCTTGATGTCGTCGCCGACGATCGGGACGCCGGCGTCGCGGAACTTGCGGGCCCACTCGGGGTCCGAGGCGATGAAGACGGGGATGGCGTTCACGAAGGCGACGCCCGCATCGAGGCAGGCCTGGGCGTAGTGGCGCTGGGCCTGCTCGGAGCCGACCGGAAGGTAGGAGACGAGGACGTCCGCCCGGGCCGCGCGCAGCGCAGCGCACACGTCGACCGGCTCGGCGGGCGATTCCTCGACCGTCTCCGCGTAGTACTTGCCCAGGCCGTCGAGCGTCGGCCCGCGCTGGACCGTGACGCCCAGTTCGCCCACCTCGGCGAAGCGGATGGTGTTGTTCTGCCCGGCGTGGATCGCCTTGCCCAGGTCGGTGCCGACCTTGGCCTGGTCCACGTCGAAGGCCACCACCGGCACGAGGTCGCTGACGTGGTAGCCGCCGAGCTCCACGTGCATGAGGCCGGGGACGACGTCGGCGGGGTCGGCGTCGCGGTAGTAGGTGATCCCCTGCACGAGCGAGCTGGCGCAGTTGCCGACGCCGGCAATCGCGAGGCGGATGGGATTGGGCATGGACTGTCTCCTTCGGAGTCGGGTGCTGGTGCTGCTCAGGTGACCGGCTCGGTGCCGGCGGTGGCGAGGTCGTCGCGCTCGGACGCGATGAGGGTGTCGAGCCAGCTGATGTCGCGGGCGATGCCGTCCGCCGTGTGCTGGACCACGGAGCGGGCGTAGACGTCGAGGTCGGCGCGGGCCTCCTCGGCCTCGCCGAGGCGCTGGACCAGCAGGGCGCGCCGGCGCTCGAGGAGGGCGAGGCGGGCTTGCGGGGCGAGGTGGCGGGCGAAGGCCAGGCGGAGCCCGAAGCTGCGGGCGTCGTCGGTCGCGCCACCACCCGCCAGCAGCTCCGCGAAGAGCTGCCGCCCGGTCTCGGTGATCCGGTAGACCTTCTTGCCCCGGCGCGCCCGAGCGGGGGAGTGGCGCCGGGAGCGCAGTACGGCCAGCTCGCCGCTCAGCGAGCCGGTCGGGGGCGCCGGCGCGGCGGCCGGCCCGGGTGCCTCGGTGCCCCCGCCCTCGGTGGCGACGACGGCGCCGGACTTCTCCAGGCGGGTGAGCGCCGGGTAGATGGAGCCGAACGAGACGTTGGCCAGGAGGCCGAGGTGCTCGCGCAGCTGGCGCCGGATTTCGTACCCGTGCAGGTCGCGCTCTTCGAGGAGGCCGAGGATGGCCAGATCCAACATGACGGAAGAGTATATCGGTTCGATATAGCGGTGTGTTGTCATTCGTCACGAATCTGTCACCGGCGTGCCTGAATCCCCCCCGAATGGGTCCCTTCCGCCAGCCCGGGGGGTAGCCTGGCGCCCGTGTCAGTCACCTCGGAGCCGAGGTCATCATCCCGAGCGGTGAGCCCTGACGTCACGGCCCAGGTGGAGTACCGGATCGTCCGCAACGGCCTCGTCCGCGAGGTCGAGCGGGGCAAGGTCCTCAAGACCGACGTGTGCGACGCCCACCCCGAGCTGCTGCGGGCCGCCCGCAACGTCGGGCGGCCGACCAAGGAGGTCTGCCCGATCTGCGACGAGGGCCGGCTGGTGACGGTGACCTTCGTCTTCGGGGCCAAGCTGCCGCCCGGCGGCCGCTGCCCCGGCAACTCCGCCGAGCTCAAGGCGCTCTGCCGCCGCCCCGAGCCGGTGCTCTGCTTCGAGGTCGAGGTGTGCCCCTCGTGCGCGTGGCACCACCTCATGCGCAAGTACCCCGCGGGGGGCGGCAAGGCGCGCCCGAAGCGGGCGGCGCCGGCCAAGTGAGCGAGGGCCGCATCACCGTCCCGACACTGCGGGCCCGCAAGCGGCGCAACGGAGACACCCCGATCGTGATGGTCACGGCCTACGACGAGCCGGGCGCACGCATCGTCTCCGACGCCGGCGCCGACATCATCCTGGTCGGCGACTCGGTGGCCAATGCGGTGCTCGGCTACGAGGACACGCTGCACGTCGACATTCAGGTGATGGCGCACCACACCGCGGCGGTGGCGCGGGCGAAGCCGCGCTGCCTCATCCTCGGCGACATGCCGTGGATGAGCTACCACCTCTCGCCGGACGACGCGGTGCGCAACGCCGCCACCCTCATCCGCGCCGGCGCCCACGCCGTCAAGCTCGAGGGCGGCCGGGCGCGCCTCCCCGCCATCGAGGCGATCATCCGGGCCGAGATCCCCGTGATGGGCCACCTCGGCCTGACCCCCCAGTCGGTCCTCGCCATGGGCGGCTTCCGCGTCCAGGGCAAGACGGCCGACGCCGCCGGCGCCCTGCTCGACGCCGCCAAGGCGCTGAGCGCGGCCGGCTGCTTCGCCTTCGTCATTGAGGGGGTGCCCGACGTGGTGGGCGCCGCCGTCACCGAGGCGGTCGACGTCCCCACCATCGGCATCGGGGCCGGGGCCGCCTGCGACGGCCAGGTCCTGGTGTTCCACGACCTCCTCGGGCTCGGCAAGGGGACCCCGCCCAAGTTCGTGCGCCAGTACGCCGACGTGGGCCGCATCGCCACCGAGGCCATCGCCGCCTTCGCCGAGGACGTGCGCAGCGGCACCTTCCCGAGCGACGCCGAGAGCTACCACGCCCCGGCGGGCCTGGGCGACGCCCTGGCCTGAGGGGCCCCGGCCGACGACCCCGGCCGGGCACGGCTAGCATGGCTTCCCGCAACAGACCCTGCTCCTGACCGTCAGGGGCCCGGGCGATGCCCGGTCCAGAGGGAGGTACGCCGCATATGCGGCCTTACGAAGTCATGGCCATCTTCGAGGCCACCACGGAGCCCACCGTCATTCAGGGCGTCCTCGACCAGGCGCTCGAGGTGATCCGCACCACCGGGGGGAACCCGGGAGCGATCGACCGCTGGGGGAAGCGCACGTTCGCCTACGAGGTCAACCACAAGCGTGAGGGGTACTACGTCGTGGTGGAATTCACGGCGGAGCCCGAGACGGTGGCCGCACTCGACCGCATGCTCGGCCTCGCCGACGAGGTCGTGCGCCACAAGGTCGTGCGCCTCCCCGACGAAGCGGTCGCCGCGGCGACGGCCGGCTGACCGGCCGCGAGAGGAGCAGACATGGCGTCAGACAACAGCGTCACGCTCGTGGGCAACGTCACCCGTGACCCCGAGCTGCGCTTCACCAACACAGGGCAGGCCAACGTCACCTTCGGGCTGGCGGTCAACCGGCGCTGGCAGAACCGTCAGACCCAGGAGTGGGAGGAGGCGACCTCCTTCTTCGACGTGGTCTGCTGGCGCGAGATGGCCGAGAACGTGAGCGAGACCATCACCCGCGGGGCGCGGGTCATGGTGGCCGGCCGGCTCGAGCAGCGCAGCTGGGAGACCCAGGAGGGCGACCGGCGTTCCAAGGTCGAGGTCGTGGCCGACGAGATCGGCCCGTCGCTGCGCTGGGCCACGGCGCAGATCACCAAGAACGAGCGCCGGGGCCCCGGCGACGGAGGACCACGCGGCGGTGGCGGCGGACGGCCGGCCGCACCCGCACCACAACCACAACCACAACCACAGCCCGCGGCCGATGCCGGCGGCGGCTACGGATTCGACGAGGAGCCCTTCTGATGGCACGCAACAACCAACGCGGCGGGACGGCGGCGCGACGCGCCCCCAAGGACCTCGGCCGCCGGGTCAAGAAGAAGCCGTGCGCGCTGTGCCGGGACAAGGTCGAGTGGGTCGACTACAAGGACGTCCCCATGCTGCGCAAGTACATGAGCGACCGCGGCAAGATCCGCTCGCGGCGGGTCACGGGCAACTGTGCCCAGCACCAGCGCGCGCTGGCCATGGCCATCAAGACGGCGCGCGAGCTCGTCCTGCTGCCCTACACCCAGCGCACCGTCACCGAGCGCCCGGGCGGGCGCGGTGGCGGCCGGGACCGGGGTGAGCGGACGCTCGGTGACTCCATGGCCGCCGAGGCGCGCCGCGGGCCGGCGCCGACGGCGGCTACCGCGACGGAGACCGTGGCCGACGTCGAGGTGGCGGAGGCCCTGGCCATCGTCGACGACGCGGTGGCCGATGCCGAGGCCGGGGCGGTGGTCGAGGTCGTCGTCGAGCCCGAAGCGGCGGGGGCGGACGCATGAAGGTCCTGCTCAGAGACGACATCGCCGGTGTGGGCCGGCGGGGGGACATCGTGAAGGTGGCGGGCGGCTTCGCCCGCAACTTCCTGCTCCCCGAGGGACGGGCCATCGTCGCCACCGACGGCGTGGAGGGCCAGGCCCAGCTGATGCGCCGGGGCCGTGACCTGCGGGAGGCCCAGGACCGGACGGCGGCGGAGGCCCAGGCCACCGTGCTGGCCGGCGCCGTGATCCCGATCAGCGCCCGGGCCGCCGGCGGGGGCCGGCTGTTCGGCTCCATCGGGCCGGCCGACGTCGCCGCCGCCATCCTGGCGACCAAGGGCGTCGAGGTGGACCGCAGGCACATCGTGCTGCCCGACCACATCAAGGAGACCGGGAGCTTCGACGTGACCGTGGAGCTGTTCGCCGACGTCGCCACGGTGGTGACGGTGGAGGTCAGCGCCGCCAGCTGAGCGGCAGGTGCGGCGGGGTATCCCCGCGCCGCGTCACACCCGGGCTGCACGATGGTGTGGTGCACATGACCCGGAAGGTCGCGCCGCTCCACCCTCCACAGCGCGAGAGCGCTCGGGCACGGCTTATCCACACGCCGGCCGCGGTTACCCACACGCAACCGGTGCTTACCCACACGCTGAGCGCGCTTACCCACACCCTTTGGGGCCTATCGGTCCCCAGGGCACGACGGTCAGAGTAGGGGAGCCGTGGTCCAAGCCTTCGACGACACCCGCCCCCGCCCGCTCCGCGCCGCGCCGCCCGCGCCGTCGGGCGCGCGCGTCCCGCCCCACGACCTCGAGGCCGAGGAGTCACTGCTCGGGGCGATGCTGCAGTCCAACGACGCGGCGTCGGTCGGCATCGAGCGTTGCTCGAGCGCGGACTTCTACAAGCCGGCCCACGGCCACATCTTCGGGGCGATCCGCGCCCTCATGGAGCGGGGCGAGGCGATCGACGCGGTGACCGTCACCGACGAGCTCAAGCGCTCCGGGGTGCTCGACGCGATCGGCGACCGCTCCATCTTCGTCTCGCTGCTCGCCAACACGCCGTCCATCGCCAACGCCCGGAACTACGCCGAGATCGTGGAGGAGCACGCGCTGCTGCGCAAGCTCATCGGCGTGGCCGGCGAGATCGCCGACATCGGCTACTCGGTCCCCGAGGACGTCAAGGCCGCCGTCGACGAGGCGGAGCAGATGGTCTTCAACGTGGGCGAGCGGCGCACGGCCGACACCATGCGCCCGCTGCACGAGCTGCTGGGCGCGGGGCTGGACCGGATTGAGGAGCTGGGCCAGCGGGGCTCGCACATCACCGGCGTGGCCACGGGCTACCACGAGCTGGACCGGATCCTGCTCGGCTTCCAGCCGTCCTCGCTCAACATCGTCGGTGCCCGTCCGGGCATGGGCAAGACGAGCTTCGCGCTGGGCGTCCTGGCCAACGTCGGGCTCCAGGTGCAGCGCCCGGCGCTGCTGTTCTCGCTCGAGATGGGCCACCTCGAGCTGACGCAGCGGCTGCTGGCCTCGGAGGCCGAGGTGAACGGGCAGAGCCTGCAGACGGGGCGGATCCGGACCCAGGACTGGAGCAAGATCGGGATGGCCGTGACCCGGCTGTCCAGCGCGCCGATCTTCATCGACGACAACCCCAACGTGACGGTCATGGACATCCGGGCCCGGGCCCGGCGGCTCAAGAAGTCCGAGGGCGACCTCGGGATCGTCGTGGTCGACTACCTCCAGCTGATGACGGGCCGGGGCCGGGCGGAGAACCGTCAGACCGAGGTGGCCGAGATCAGCCGTGGGCTCAAGATCCTGGCCCGCGAGCTCGAGGTGCCCGTCGTCGCCCTCTCCCAGCTCTCCCGGAACCTCGAGTCCCGTCAGGACAAGACGCCCCAGCTGTCTGACCTGCGCGAGTCCGGCTCCCTCGAGCAGGACGCCGACGTCGTGCTGTTCATCTACCGCGAGTCCGAGTACAACGACGAGGTGCCGATCGACCGGGCCGACGACGCGCTCATTGAGGTGGCCAAGCACCGCAACGGGCCGACCGGGAAGGCCAACCTGCTGTTCCTCAAGCAGTACGCGCGCTTCGAGAACCACCGGGGCGTGTAGCCGGGCGAGAGGGTCGCGATGGCGCGTGGGGAAGGCGGGTATACCTATCGGCATGGCACACGACCGCATACCCGACAGCCACCGCGACCTCCTCGAGGCGGAAGTGGCCACCCTGGCCACGGTGGGGGAGGACGGCTACCCCCAGGTCTCCGAGGTCTGGTTCCTGACCGAGGGCGACCAGATCGCGATCTCCCTGAACACCTCACGGCAGAAGACGAAGAACCTCCGGACCGAGCCCGCGTGCGCGCTGCTCATCCTCGACCTCGCCAACCCGTACCGCTATCTCGAGATCCGCGGTACGGCCGACCTGGCCCCCGACGACGACTACGAGTTCGCCGACAAGGTCGGCGCCAAGTACGGCGGGGCCGACCTGCGCGAGCACGACGGGCCGGGTGACCGCCGGGTGGTCGTGCGGATCGTCCCGGCACGCGTCAACGCGGTCAACATGCGCGGCTAGGGAGCGCCGCCCCACGACGTGCGGGACGGGGCCAGGCGCGATCGAGCGGGCGACCCGGCGCGGCTCAGAGCCGCAGGGCCCGGCGGGACCGTGCGGCCGACGCGATGACCGCGGCGGCGACCAGGACGAGCACGATCACGGCCAGTCCGGCCCAGGGGGACAGCAGCAACGCCAGGATGGTGGCCGCGGCCACCTCGACCGCGACGACGATGGCGAGCACCACGAGCCCGAGCTCGGCGAAGCGCCGGTGGAAGGCGGCGAGCGTCGCCGGGCTGGTGATGCGGCGCCCGAGGAGGACGGCCAGGCCGCGCACGAACCCGAACGTGGCGCCGACGACCAGCGCCAGGGCAGGGTCGCCCGTCAGCACGGCGAGGACGATCATCAGGTAGACCGCCGCCGCCTTGATGTAGGTGACGAGCCCGGCGCCGATCTGCCAGCCGAAGCCCGCGCCGTAGACCCAGGGCCGGAACTGGTCCAGCCACCGCTCGTTGACCTGGCGGTGGTGGACGGGCAGGCGGAATCCGGCCACCCGGGCGTCGGCGGCGGCGGCGACGAGGGCCGCGGCGCACCCGAGCACCGCCAGCGTGGTGGCCGACGCGCCGAGCGCGCCGACCCCGGCGGCCAAGGTGGCCATGCAGACGCCCAGACTGGCCCCACCCGCCACCGCGCCCAGGACGAACCAGGCCGCCGTCGAGCGGTAGCGGTGCCCGCGACCCTGCTCGGCGAGCGGCGTGATGCTGGCCAGCATGGAGAGGCCGCAGGGCGACCACGTCGAGCGGGCGCCGGCGACGACCGCCACGGCGAACGCCGCGAGTGTGATGGTGGTCGTCATGCCGGCGATCCCAGGAACGGCGCGCCACCGAAGGCGAAGATCCCCCCGTCCCGGGCGACCAGCCAGTAGCCGGCGTCGTCGCCGAAGGCGGCGATCCCGACGACCGGCAGGTTCAGATGGATGGCCCCGGTCGACCCGTCGAAGCCGGCGTCGCCGTAGTCGAAGATGCCACCGTCGGCCGCCACGAGCCAGTAGCCGTGACCCGTGGGGGTGGCGGCCATGCCGACGATCGGCGCGTTGAGGTGCTGCCCACCCATGGAGCCGAGGAACGGCGCGTCGCCGTAGTCGAAGA
>PMPX01000164.1 GCA_003169235.1 Acidimicrobiaceae bacterium
GTCTCGACGGGATGGATCGATCGGAAGTCGGCCAGCATGGAGCGCAACCGATGGTCCGGCTGCACCTCGGTGTCGTTGTAGATCCCGATGATCCCGAACCTGTCGTCGTCGATGCTCCGCAGCACATGGCGCAGCAGCAACAGCGTCGGCTGGTCGGCCCGGTGCAGGTCGTCGACGACCAGCAGCGTGGTGCGGCGCTCGGACCATTCGTTCAGCGTGCCGGTGACCGCCTCGAAGAAGCGGTAGCGCTCGCTCTCGGGATCCCCGGCCTCCTCTTCGAGAAGCGGCACGTACTCCCTCAGACGGAGGACGAGTCTGGACAGTTCGGTGAGCTGCCAATCCGGCATGAGCGATATCCGGTCGGCCGAGACCGACTGGAAGAACCGGCCGAGAGCCTCGGCGAACGGTTGGAACGGCGCCACCGGGTCCTCGTCACATCGTCCCCAGAGGACCAGGGCACCCTCCGCGTCGACGGCACGCGCCAGCTCGACGACCAACCGCGTCTTGCCGATACCGGGGTCACCGTCGACCAGCAGGAGCCGCCCCCGACCCGCGCGCACGGACTCCCACCAGTCGTTCAGGACCGCGGACTCCTGCGTACGCCCGACGAAAGGGCTCTCGTTCGCTGCCGTGGGCATCCGGAACCGGTACCCGGAGGTCGGGTCGACCTCGGAATCCTGTTCCACCGCCTCCGTCTCGCTCTCGGGGGGGACGGGGAAGTCGAGGCCGGGCTCCTGGGTGAGGATGGCGTGCTCCATCCAGGTCACGTCGTGCCCGGGATCGATCCCCAGCTCGGCCACCAGGATCGACCGGAGGTCCTGGAAGACCCGCAGCGCCTCCGCCTGGCGGCCGCACCGGTAGAGCGCCAGCATGCGCTGTGACCACAGACGCTCCCGCATCGGGTGGACACTGGTCAGGGATTCCAGCTCACCGATGAGGCTCTCGTGGCGCCCCGCAGTCAGCTCGGCGTCGATCCTCGCCTCCGTCGCGGCGAGAAGCAGCTCCTCCAACCGCCGGGCCTCGGCCCGGGCGAAGGGCTCGTCCCTCACCTCGCTGTAGGCCTGCCCGCGCCACAGGCTCTGAGCCTCCTTGAGCAGGCGGGTCGCCTCGCTTGGCCGTCGCCTGGACAGCTGGCGGCGGCCCTCCGCCACCAGCTGCTCGAACCGCTGGACGTCGGTCACTTCGGCCGATACGTCCAGGACGTACCCCGGTGCTCGCGTCACGATGAGATTCTCGGGCGCACCGGCGTCGCGCAGGCGCTTGCGGACCCGCGAGATGGTCGACCGCAGCGCGATCTCGGCCCCGACCCCGTCGTGGTCGCCCCACAGCGAGTCCACGAGCCGGTCGACCGAGACCACCAGCCCGCGGTCGATCAGGAGGCGGGCGACCAGGGCCCGCGCCTTGACCCCCCCGATGTCGACGATGCGACCGTGGCAGGCGACCTCCACCGGGCCCAGGACGCGGACCTCCAGCGGAGGCGCGCCGGGTGCCACAGAACCCGCGTGATCCGCCGTGTCACTCCCCGGCATGTCGGCTCTCCCGATCTCTCCCGTCGCCGTCGATGCTACGCACCGGGCACCGCACTCGCCGGGGGGATCGGCACATCGGCACTCGCGTGTCGCTCTACCGCTACGTGGCTATCTGGTCGGCCAGGTGGTGCGGATGCTCCTTGCGGAACGCTCGGACCGTGTAGCCGATCACGAAGGCCTCCCCCATGGCCCGCACCGAGGCGCTCCGGGGCAGGTTGAGGATGGGACCGAGCTCACCCACGTAGTTGCCCGGCTTCACCTGGGCCAGGACCTCCTCGCCTCCGTCGGCCAGCTCCCGGTACACCTCGAGCAGGCCGGACTCGACGTGGAAGATGAGCTCTCCCCGCTCGCCCTGGCGGAACAGGATCTCCCCGTCCGCCAGGTGGACCTCCTCGGGCTGGCGGTCGGCGTCCGAGAAGTGCGGGGCCAGCTCAATCACCCGGTCCGCCAGCTGGCTGACCCGGTCGTCGTGGGTCGAGACGACGATGATGCGGCCCGGGCTGGCGAGGTCCCGCATCAGCCGGAGAATGCCCTCGACCTGAATGTGGTCGAGATGCGCCGTGGGCTCGTCGGCCAGGATCAGGGGCGGGTCGTGCACGAGCGCCCGGGCAATGGCCACCCGCTGCTGCTGCCCTCCGGAGAGCTGCGCCGGCCGGTGATGGCCGCGCTCACCCAGCCCGACGAGCCCGAGCAGTTCCGTGGCCCGGTCCCTCGCCCGCGCCCGCGGGATGCCCGCCAGCCGCATCGGGACCACGACGTTGCCCCGGGCGGTCAGGCTGGCGATCAGGTTGAAGGCCTGGAAGACGACGCCGACCGTCTGACGGCGGTACTCGGACAGCACGGGACCGCGCAGCTCGTTCACCACGGTGGGCCCGAACTGAATCCGACCTTCGGTCGGCGTGAGCAGGCCGGCGAGACAGGAGAGCAGGGTCGTCTTTCCACACCCCGACGGGCCCAGGAGGACGACGAGCTCGCCGTCCTCGGCACTGAAGCTCAAACCGTCCAGCGGCTTGATCACGTAGCCCCCGGAGTCGAAGGCCACCGTGAGATCGTCGACGACGAGGCGGCTGCTCATCCGAACGCCGTCGCCGGATCGGCGCCGGTCACCCGCCGCAGTGCTCCCACGCTGGCCACGACACCGACCACCACCGCCACGAGCGGGAGCACGAGGCGGGCGGCGGGCGTGATGTCGACCGGCTGCGCGAACAGTGGTGCCGTGAAGATCGAGAGGACCTCGGCCAGCAGGGCGGCCAGCAAAGTGACGACCACCGCCTCGAGGACGAGGCTCATGAAGAGGGCCCGTGACGAGGAGCCCAGTGCCTTGAGCACCGCGAAATCGCGCTTTCGCTCCAGGGCGGCGACGTAGAGCATGGAGGCGACGATGGCCGCCGCCACGATCCACATGAGCGACCGCGTGTTGTTGATGGAGGCGACGGCGCTCCCCAGCGCAGCCACGGTGGCGGACACGACCGTCGACGGCGCCAGCACGACGAGTCCGGGGGGCGCGTTCGCCGGGGTGCCGTCGACGGCGACCGCGGTGATCAGCGGCCGGCCCCCCGTGACCGCCTGCTGCACCGCGGCCAGCGGCATGAAGACGATCGGGATCCCGCCGTCCATGGTGCGGCCGTCGACCACGCCGACGACCTGGTAGCCGTGCCCACCGACCTCGAGCGTGCTGCCCACGGGCACCTTCAGGCGGGAATCCACCACGGCCTGGTCGGGTCCGCTGAACCCGTGGCCCGCGACCACCTGGGGGTCCCCGAGACCACCCGGCCGCACACCCATCAGGTTGACCGTCAGGGGCTTGGACGACCCGGAGGTGAGGACGACCTGCTCCGGGGCGAACAGCACGGCGGAGGCTCGGTGGACTCCGGGCTCGCGTGCGACGGCGGCCTCGGCGCTCTCCGGGAAGGCGGCGAACGCGGTGAACCGGCCGTGTGCGGAGGGCGACATCACCCACGACGAGGCGCCGACCGCGTTGATGGACCCGGCGACCTCGGAGTGGAACCCGTCGGTCAGCCCGCTGAGGGCCAGCGCGAGCGCAAGGACGAGTCCGACGCCGACGATGGCGATCAGGAACTGCCGCGCCCTGAACCAGAGGTCCGCGAAGGTGACTGCCAGCACCTGTCCATTCCCCCTCTCGCCGGAATCAGACAAATTGGGCTATCGCCAAAACGGGAGTCCCGGGCGAGACATTAACGTCAACGCACGTTGCGTGCTCCGCCACCGCCGCCCTCGGGCCCGCGTCAGACCGCCAGGGACGCCAGCCGCACGAAGAGGGACTGCAGGAGGAGCGCCTCGTTGGGGTTCCGCGGGAGGGCCTCCGCCGTCTCGGTGATCAGGCCGACCGCGGCGGCGGCGCTGCGCACGTCCTCGTCGCCCACCCCCACCGAGCCGGTGGCTGCGGCGGCGACCACGCGCCCGCGGTAGGCCCGGGCCAGGACGCCCAGGCCGGCCCGCAGCGCGTCGGTCCGGAAGCGCCGTTCCTCGCGCTGGTGCTGATCCTGTATCTCCTTGCGGCCGGGCAGGCCACGCTCCCCCATCTCCTTGGCCGCGGCGGACAGCGTCTCGATCTCCCGCGCGTGGGCGGCCCGCAGGGGCTCGACCGCCCGGTCCGCCGACTCGAGCACGCGCCGCGTCAGCGCGGCGGCCGTCATCCCCGAGGCGGTCAGCTCGTCGGGCACCGACGTCCACAGCTCGACCCGGGCCGCCACGTCCGGGTCCTCGACCGTGACGCGGGCTCGCTCCGGGTTGCCGCCGCTGCTGTCTGCCACCACGGCGGCCATGTCGGGTGCCACCCCCGTCGAGATGAGCCAGCGCACCAGGACGTCGCGCGGCACCGGCGGGAACGCGATCTCGACGGAGCGGCTGGCCACCGTGACCAGCTCGGGGATCACCTCGTCGGTCATCAGGACGAAGACCGTGTCGCCGGGCGGCTCCTCCAGGGTCTTGAGGAGCGCGGGCGCGCGCAGCGCCGCGAGATGCACGTCGAGGACGACGATCACCTGGCGCTTCGAGTGCAGCGGGCGGCGCTGGGCCAGGGAGACGACCTGGCGGACGTCCGCGATGGAGATGGACGCGCCGCTCCGGCGGATGACGTGGAGGTCGGGATCCGTTCCCGCCAGCGCGGCCAGGCAGGTGGGACACCGGCCGCACCCCCCATCGGGGCAGAGCAGCGCGGCCGCGAACCCGTACGCAGCCGCCAGGCCGCCGTTACCGGCGGGGCCGCGGAACAGGTAGGCGTGCACGGGATTGACCGCCGCGGCACGCAGGGCCGCCACCGCCTCCTCCTGCCCCACCACGCCGGCGAAGAGCTCGGGGGCCGGACGCTCCTCGCTCACCGGCCCGGGGCCGACGCATCGCCGAACCGCTCGCGCACGGAGGCCACGATATGCGCCGCCACCGTCTCGACGTCTGCGCTGCCGTCCACGACGAGCCAGTGTGCCGGGTCCTCGGCGGCCTGGGCGAGGAACCCCTGGCGGACCCGCGTGGCGAAGCCGGGACCGAGCCGCTCCATGCGGTCCGCCCCACCTCGCCCTCCGGCGGCGAGCCGGGCGGTCGCCACCTCGACGGTGACGTCGACCAGGACGGAGAGGTCCGCCGCCAGCCCGGCCGCCGCCCACGTCACCAGCGCACCCAGGCCGGCCGGGTCGAGACCCCTTCCGTAACCCTGGTAGGCGATCGTCGACGCCGAGTAGCGGTCGGTCACCACCCAGTCCCCGGCGGCCAGCGCCGGCTCGACCACCTGCGCCACGTGCTCGGCCCGGTCGGCCGCCATGAGTAGGGCCTCGGTCCGCGGCGAGGGAGCGGGCGAGTCGGGCGCGAGCAGCAGGCGGCGCAGCAGCGCGCCGACCGGCGTCGCCCCGGGCTCATGGGTCAGCCTGGCCCCGAGCGCGGCGGCCAGCGCCCCGGCCTGGGTGGACTTGCCGCATCCGTCAATGCCCTCGAGCGCGATCAGGCGACCCCGGGGCGCCATGTCAGAACGGATCGGTCGGGGCGGCCTTCATCGCCCCCGTGGCCTTCTGCACGACGCTGGCGTTCTTGGCGGCGCCGGCCTTCTTCGCCGCACCCGCCTTCTTCGCCGCACCTGCCTTCTTCGTCGTGCCCGCCTTCTTGGCCGCGGCCTTCTTCTTGGCCGGTGCGGCCTTCTTCGCCGCCTTCTTCTTCCGCGTGGACGGCCCCGCGGCGCGGCGCTCGGCCAGCAGCTCCGAGGCCCGGTCCATGTCGATCGACTCGACGACGTCGCCCTTGCGCAGGCTGGCGTTGGTGGTGCCGTCGGTCACGTAGGGCCCGAAGCGTCCCTCCTTCACCACCACGGGCAGGTTCGTGGTGGGATCGGTGCCGAGCTCGCGCAGCGGTGCGGCCGCGGTCCGGCCCCTCCGCTGCTTGGGCTGGGCGAACAGGGCCCGCGCCTCGTCGAGCGTCACGCTCAGCAGCTGGTCCTCACTCGCCAGGCTGCGCGTGTCGGACCCGCGCTTGAGATACGGGCCGAACCGCCCGTTGTGAGCGACGACGTCCTCGCCGGTGTCGGGGTCGGTCCCGACCGTCCGCGGAATGCGCAGGAGCTCGAGGGCCTGCTCCAGCGTCAGCGCCACCGGCTCCATGGACGAGAAGAGCGAGGCCGTGCGCGGCTTGTCGCCTCCCTCGGTCACCTCGCCCACCTGGACGTAGGGGCCGAAACGGCCCGCCTTGACCCAGATGTCGAGCCCGGTCCCGGGGTCGGTGCCGAGCACCCGGTCGTTGGACGGCGCCGCCAGGATCTCCTCGGCGCGGGCAATGGTGAGCTCGTCCGGCGCCGTGTCGTCGGGGATGGAGGCCCGGTCCTCGCCGCGCTGGAGATAGGGGCCGTATCGGCCGACCCGGGCCACGATCTGCTGGCCGTCGGTGCCCTCGCCGAGCGGGATGGAGTTGATCTCCCGGGCGTCGATGTCGCTCAGGTGCGACGCCACCGTGGCCTTGAGGCCCTGGGTCTCGACGTCGTCCCCGTTGTTGCCGCGCGCCGCGCCCGGCACCGCGCTCCCGAAGTAGAAGCGGGTGAGCCAGGGCAGGACCTCCTCGCGCCCGGCGGCGATCTCGTCCAGGTCGTCCTCCATCGACGCGGTGAAGCCGTAGTCGACGAGGTCGCCGAAGTAACGCTCGAGCAGCCCCACCACGGCGAAGGCGGTGAAGCTCGGCACCAGGGCCGTCCCCTTCTTCCACACGTAGCCGCGGTCGAGGATGGTGGCGATCACACTGGCGTAGGTGCTGGGGCGCCCGACACCGAGCTCCTCCATCGCCTTGACGAGCGACGCCTCGGTGTAGCGGGCCGGCGGCTGGGTGGCGTGCGAGCCCGCGTCGAACGCGCTGCCGTCGACCACGTCACCGACGGCCAACGCGGGCAGGACGACCTCGCGGTCGGCCAGCTCGGCCTCGGGATCGTCCTCGCCCTCCACATAGGCGCGCAGGAAACCGGGGAAGGCGATGACCCGCCCGCTGGCGGAGAACTCGGCCTCCTGTCCCGCGGCGGCGCCTTCGGGCACCTCGGCCGTCAGGCGCACCTGGGCGGACGTCCCGGTGGCGTCGTTCATCTGGGAGGCCACCGTGCGCTTCCAGATCAGCTCGTACAGGCGGAGCTCGTCCCCCGACAGCTCGCGCGACGCCTGGTCCGGGGTGCGGAAGGACTCGCCGGAGGGGCGAATGGCCTCGTGGGCCTCCTGCGCGTTCTTGACCTTGCGCTCGTAGCGGCGCGGCGAGTCGGGCACGTAGGCGTCGCCGTACATCTCGCGGGCCTGGGTACGCGCCGCGGTGAGCGCCTCGTCGGAGAGCGTCGTCGAGTCCGTGCGCATGTAGGTGATGAAGCCCTGCTCGTACAGGCGCTGGGCCACCTGCATGGCGCGCTGCGCGCTGAAGCGCAGCTTGCGGCCCGCCTCCTGCTGCAACGTGGACGTCATGAACGGCGCCGCCGGGGAGCGCCGGAACGGCTTCTCGGTGACGGAGCTGACGGTGAAGGCCCGGCCGGCCAGCGCGACGGCGACCGAAGTGGCCTCCTCCTCGCCGAGGACCCGGGCCCCGCCCTTGCCCGTCTGCACCCCGTGCTCATCGAAGTCCTTCCCGGTGGCGACGGCGGCGCCGCCGAGGGCGACGAGCGTCGCCCCGAAGCCCGACGGCGCCTCGGTGTGGGTGAAGGTGCCCTCGACCCCCCACCAGGTCGCCGAGCGGAACCGCATGCGGGCCCGCTCGCGCTCGACCACCATGCGGGTGGCGACGCTCTGCACCCGGCCCGCCGAGAGCCGGGGCATCACCTTGCGCCACAGCACCGGCGAGACCTCGTAGCCGTAGAGGCGGTCGAGGATGCGGCGGGCCTCCTGCGCGTCCACCAGGCGGCGGTCGAGCTCGCGCCACTCGTCGACGGCGCGTGCGATCGCCGCCGGCGTGATCTCGTGGAACACCATGCGCTTGACGGGCACGGTCGGCGACAGCACCTCGGAGAGGTGCCACGCGATCGATTCGCCCTCGCGGTCTTCGTCGGTGGCGAGATACAGCTCGTCGGCGCCCTTCAAGAGCTTCTTGAGATTCGCCACCACCGACTTCTTGGGCGAGGAGACCACGTAGAGCGGCTTGAAGCCGTTGTCNNGTGGCCGATGGACGACTCGACGATGAAGTCCGGCCCGAGCATGCCGCCGATGGTGCGCGCCTTGGCCGGCGACTCGACGATGACGAGCGCCTTACCCACGGCACGCCCCGCGGGGCATCGGTCGGGGAGGGAAAGGGGAGGGCATGGTCACGTCAGACTGAGGGGCCGCTGCCCCGCCTGTCAAGGGCGGGGGTCTCCGGCGGGGCCGTCGGGGAACGGTCCCCAAAGGGGCTGACCAGGTTAATCGGCCGATGCGACGGCGGCAGGAGCCGGGGTTGAATCGTCCGCTGCGGCGTCCATTGACTCGGACGCACGCTTGGAGAACGCCAGAGCGACGAGAAGGATCACCAGGGACACGCCCGCGATGGCCAGGCGCTCGCCGGTGTGGTGGCGCAGCGTGATGACCGCAGGCAGGATCAGAAGCGAGACCAGGTTCATGACCTTGATCATGGGGTTCAGCGCCGGGCCCGCCGTGTCCTTGAAGGGATCGCCCACCGTGTCGCCGATGACCGCCGCCTTGTGGGCTTCCGATCCCTTGCCGCCCTCGTTCCCATCTTCGATGTACTTCTTGGCGTTGTCCCACGCCCCACCCGAGTTCGACAGCGTGTTGGCCATCAACTGACCGGTGAGGATGGTCCCGGCCAGGAAGGCGCCGAGGGCGAAGTAGTTGATGCCGAAGCCGATGATCACCGGCGACAGGATTGCGAGCAGTGCCGGGGTGGCCAGCTCGCGCTGGGACGCCGCAGTGCAGATGGAGATCACCCGCCCATACTCGGGCTTCTCGGAGTAGTCCATGATCCCCGGGTGCTCGCGGAATTGCCGTCGCACCTCGAGCACGACCGTGCCGGCGGAGCGGCCGACGGCCCGTATGGCCAACGAGGAGAAGAGGAAGGCGATGGAGCCGCCGATGAGCAGCCCGATGAACGTGGTGGGGTTGGCCACGTTGATCTGGGTCAAGAGGTCCTTGAACAATTTGGGGCCAGTGGCTCTGAGGCCCAGCTGCGAGCCGATGGTCTCGATGAACGACGCGAAGAGCGCCACGGCGGCGATGACCGCCGAGCCGATGGCGACACCCTTGGTGATGGCCTTCGTGGTGTTGCCCACGGCGTCGAGGCTCACCATGACCCGCTCGGCCTCGCCGGTGAACTCGCCGGACATCTCGGCGATACCGGCCGCGTTGTCCGACACCGGCCCGAAGCTGTCCTCGGAGACCACCATGCCGGCCGTGGCGAGCAGGCCGATGCCGATGAGCGCGACGAGGTAGAAGGTCAACTGGATGTTGCCGTTGCCCAGGCCGATGGCCACACCGAGGGCGATGGCGATGGCGATGATCGCGTAGACGGACGATTCCAGGCCGATGGAGAAGCCGGACAGGACCGTGGTGGCCGGGCCGGTACGGGCCGACGCCGCAATCTCCTTCACGGGGCCGCGTTCGGTCGAGGTGAACTCTTCGGTGATCTGGCTCGCGACGAGCGAGAGAACGACGCCGGTCAGCACGGCCCAGAACACCTTGAGGTCGTGCACGTAGAACTGGGCGACCAGGAAGGCACCGATCACGGTGAGCAGCGCGGCCAGCCAGAAGCCCCGGTTGATCGGGGACATGGCATTGCGGTCCTTCGCCCGGGCCCGCACGACCAGGACGCCCACGATGGAGGCGAAGATCCCGATGGCCGGGACGATCAGCGGGAACAACACAGCCGGGGTCGGATTCTTGTGGATGGCGTCGAAAGCGGAGTACCCGAGGATGAGCGACGAGATGATGGTGATCTCGTAGGACTCGAACAGGTCGGCCGCCATGCCGGCGCANNTCGCCGACGTTGTCGCCGACGTTGTCGGCGATGGTGGCCGCGTTGCGGGGGTCGTCTTCGGGAATGCCCGCCTCCACCTTGCCCACCAGGTCGGCACCCACGTCCGCCGCCTTCGTGAAGATCCCGCCGCCTACTCGCATGAACAGGGCCAGCAGCGAGGCGCCGAAGGCGAAGCCGATGAGCACGGCGGTGGCCGAGTTCTGGAAGATCAGGACGATGCCGGTGGCTCCGACCAGCCCCAGGCCGACACAGAGCATGCCCGTCACCGCTCCGGTGCGGAAGGCCACCCTCAGGGCGCCGGCCATGCCACCGCCCTGGGAGGCGGCGGCGGCGGTCCGCACGTTGCCCCGCACGGCGATGCTCATGCCGATGAACCCGGTCAAGCCGGAGAACGCGGCGCCGAAGAGGAAGCAGATGACGCGGTAGATCCCGTCCTGGGCGAACGAGAGGGCCAGGACCTTCTGGCCGTCCGAGTACAGGGGGAACCCGCCCGGTCCGGTCTTTACGACCTCAGTGGCGGTGAAGAAGATGAGGATGGCGAGCGGCACCACGATGATGGCGATCGTGCGGAATTGGCGGGACAAGAACGCCTCGGCACCCTCCTGCACGGCCTGGGCGATCTCCTTCATCTTCGACGTGCCCTGGTCGAAGGCCAGCACGTTGCGGGCCAGCAGCAGGCCGGCGGCGATGCCGACGATGCCGGCGACCAGGCAGATGTAGAGCCACGTCTTGTCCGCCCCGCTGAGGTGGAAGGCCTGGTAGCCACCCTCAGCTGCGAGGAGATTGATCATTCCCGGTGTGCCCTTTCTGTTCCTGTCAGTCCTACGGGGAGGGGCGGGCGCCCTCGTCCCTGTGGTGCGGCAGCGCTCGGCACCACGACGGTCGATGTCACGATCCCGGACCGAAGGCGCGCCGGGGAGGTCGCACCCGACGCCGGGCCGGGGGGGACGTTAGCGACTGGGGCCGGAGCGGGCAATTTGGGTGCCCCCGGCGCCCGTCCGGTGCGTCGACCCGCTGGCTCATGGCTCGGTCGGATCGCTCTCGGCCCCCTGCACCAGCTCGAAGGAGGGGTTGAGCATGGCGGGCCGACGGCCCCAGGTGCCCACCATGCCCTCGGCCACCAGCCGGGCCCCGGGCTCGATCCCCGCGATCTTGGGGCGTCCCTGGAAGACGAGCAGCAGGCCGCCCGTGCCGTCGCTGAGCACGCACTCGAGGTTCGCGGCCCCCGCCCGGGGCTGCACCCGGACGGACTTGACCCTTCCGGCGACCCGGACGCGCTGGCGCGTCACCACCCCGGCGATGGGCGTCGTGGCCCCGGCACGCTGGGCCAGCGTCGCGTCGGCCGCGAGCACCGCCGCCGGTCGCCGCGGCCCGTCGCGCCGGCCCATCCGGTCGACGCCCGTCCGCCCCTCGGGATCGACCGGCGGAGATTCGCCGTCGTCGCCGGCGCGGCGCGCCCTCTGCACCGACCGGCCGTAGGAGCGCACCCGCTCCCCGAAGCGGCCGCCCACGTCGAAGGGGACGATGGTGGCGCTCACGTGGGGCACCTGGCCCAGCACGGCGGCGATCTTGTCGGCGGTGCGGTCGTGCAGGAAGCGCTGCCAGATGCGCCGGTACCCGCGACGCGGCAGCAGGACCGTGCACTCGGTGTCGCCGTCGAGCGTGGCGTCGGCCACCAGCTCAATGGCGGCGCGACCGAGGCGGCGGTCCGGGCACTCAATGATGTCGAGCGGCAGACGGGCCAGCCCGAGACGGCTCCACTCCTGCTCGAGCTCGCGGGCGGCCTTGGTGTCGATGTCGAAGTGCACCGCCCGCAGGTCGTCGGGCGACAGCGTCCTGGCGTACTGCAGCGCGCGCGCCGTCGCCACGTCGAGGCGGTCGACGAGGACGACCACCACGTGGCGGCGCAGCACCGGGGCCTCCGTCGCCTCCATCACACCCGACTCGAGCATCTCGTCCTCCCGCGCGTACTGCGCGTGCAGCCGGATCAGCCCGAAGTAGAGGAGCGGCCCGACCACGAAGATCAGCCAGGCACCTTCCTTGAACTTCGCCACCGCGAAGATGAGGACGACCGCGAAGGACAAGAAGGCCGAGAACCCGTTCACGGCGACACCGCGCCGCCAGTGCCCCTGCCGCGCCGTCAGGTGGTGCTTCACCATCCCGGAGCCGGCCATGGTGAAGCCGGTGAACACGCCGATGGCGTAGAGCGCCACCAGCCCGTTGACCTGTGCCTTGTAGGCGAGGACGAGCGCCAGGGCGACGCCCGCCAGCACGAGGATCCCGTTGGAGAAGGCGAGGCGGTGCCCGCGCCGCGTCAGCTGGCGGGGCAGGAACCGGTCGCCGGCCACGAAGCTGGCCAGGTACGGGAAGCCGTTGAAGCTCGTGTTGCCACCCGTGTAGAGGATCAGCATGGTGGCCAGCTGCACGACGTAGAAGAGGAGGTGCCCGACCGGGCTGGTGCCGAAGACGGCCTTCACCTCCTGGGACACCACGGTCGGGGAGCCGATGGCGTAGGGCACGGCGTGGGTCCACCTGGCCAGCAGCGTCACCCCGAGCACCAGGAAGCCGAGCGTCGAGCTCATGACCACGAGCGTCTGGCGCGCGTGCTTGGCCTCGGGCCGGCGGAAGCTGCTCACCCCGTTCGAGATGGCCTCGAGCCCCGTGAGCGAGGACCCCCCGTTGGCGAAGGAGCGCAGCAGCGAGATGAAGGCCAGCCCCATCAGCCATCCGGATCCCGGTGTGCCGATCCTTCCTCCGTAGAGCTGGTTGGCCGGCGGCAGCGGGATCTGGTGCAGCGTGCCGAGCGCCTCCTTGATGAAGCCGTAGATGATCACCGACACCAGCGAGAGGATGAAGAAGTAGGTCGGCACCGCGAAGTAGCTGCCCGCCTCGCGGATGCCGCGCAGGTTGCCGTACAGGAGCAGGAGCACGACGCCCACGGTGATGGCGACGGTGTCGGTGGTGTTGGCCAGGCTCGGGACCGCGCTGGTCAGCGCGGCGGTGCCGGCCGAGGTCTGCACGGCGACCGTCACCGTGTAGTCGATGAGCAGGGCGACGGCGGCGATCTGGGCCACCTTCGGCCCGAAGTTGTCGCGGGCCACGACGTAGGAGCCGCCGGCCTTGGTGTAGAGCTGAATGACCTCGAGGTACGAAAGCGTGACGAAGAAGAGGACGCCGAGGATGGCGAGCGTGATGGGGACGACCAGGGTAAAGGCGGCCAGGCCGACGTACGGGACCAGCTGGGTCAGCATCTCCTCGGTGCCGTAGGC
>PMPX01000037.1 GCA_003169235.1 Acidimicrobiaceae bacterium
CGTCGTCGTGGTCGGCTTCGGCGCGGCGGGAAGTACCGCCGCCTTCAGCGCGGCCGAGGCCGGGGCGCAGGTGCTCGTGGTGGAGCGGACCGGGGGCCCCGGGGGGGCCGCCGCGCTGGCGGAGGGTATCGTCTACCTCGGCGGGGGCACGCCGATCCAGACCGCCTGCGGGTTCGACGACAGCCTGGACGACATGTACCGCTACCTGATGGCGGCGTGCGGACCCGACCCCGACGAGGCCAAGATCGCGCGCTACTGCGCGGAGAGCCTCGGCCACTTCGACTGGCTCGTGGCGCGGGGCGTCCCGTTCGACCCGACGTTCTGCGCCGAGACCTCCATGGCCCCGACGGGCACCGAGGGACTCGTGTACTCGGGAGGCGAGGACGCCTACCCCTTCAACGAGGTGGCCCGGCCGGCACCACGCGGGCATCTGGCGAAGACGAAGCGGTCGACCGGGTGGCTGTTGATGCAGCACCTCGCCGCCGCTGCGGTCGGCGCCGGCGTGGCCGTCTCGGCCGACACCCGGGTGGACCGGCTCGTGGTCGACGACGGCCGGGTCGTCGGCGTCCAAGGGCAGCGGTTCGGGGTGACGGTGTCGCTGCGGGCGCGTCGTGGCGTCGTGCTGACCGCCGGCGGGTTCATCTTCAACGACGACATGCTGCGCAAGCACAGCCCGGCCCTCGTCCGGGGCACGTTCAAGGTGGGCACGGAAGGCGACGACGGGCGCGGCATCCGCATGGCCCAGGCTCTCGGCGCCTCCGTNNACGGGAGGGGCATCCGAATGGCGCAGGCCATCGGCGCGTCCGTGCGCAACATGTACGCCGGCGAGGTGTCGCTCCCGATCACGCCGCCACGGACCCTGATCCACGGGATCCTCGTCAACGGGAAGGGCCAGCGCTTCATCAACGAGGACACCTACATGGGGCGGGTCGGCCAGTCGGCGCTCTACGAGCAGGACGGCGAGGTCTACCTCATCGTCGACGAGGCGTCCTACGAGGTCAACTGGATGGGCCTGGCCGCCACCTGGGTGTGCGCCACAGCGGCGGAGCTGGAGTCGGAGATGGGCCTGCCGACCGGGTCGCTCCAGGCCACCGTGGACCTGTACAACCGGCACGCGGTGTCGGGGGAGGACCCGCTGTTCCACAAGGGCCCGTCGTGGGTGCGACCGCTGGTGCCGCCGATCGGCGCGGTCGACCTGCGGATCGGGCCGGCGCCGTACGCACCCTTCACGCTCGGCGGCCTGGAGACGACGGTCGACGGAGAGGTGCTCGACCTGCACGGCGATGCCGTGGCGGGCCTGTTCGCCGCCGGTCGCACCACGGCCGGTGTGTGCTCGTTCGGGTATGCCAGCGGCCTCTCCATCGGCGACAGCACGATGTTCGGTCGCTTCGCCGGCACGAGCGCGGCATCGGCGCCCGCGTCGGCCTGAGGGGCGCCCGCCGCGACGTTCACGAGCGCTGAGCGGGTCCTGGAGCACCCTGGACCCGACGGCGTCGTCACTCGCCACGAGGCCCGCAGCCGATTGGCGGCTGCGGGCTGAAGTTCTGCTCGAACCATCATTTGCGCCGCCCGGCAGCGAAGGTCAGTGACTAAAGCCTCTAGTTACTCAGAGGTAACCGGACGAACATGTGGTTCGCCTAGGTCAGCAATGGCCATTGACGTTTGTGTGATCCCGGCCAATCGGGCGGAAGTCGAGGAGGCAGAGGATCCATGGGCATTTTCGTGCGTAGAAGCCAAGGAACGCCGGACCCTCTCTTTTCTTCTCGAGAGCGGACGCTCAAGCTGAGTCGCGTCGCGAGACGTGTCGGTGCGATGTCGGCAGCGGCCGTCGTCATCGCCGCCGGTGTCTTGTCGCTGGGCGTGGTGCAGGCTCCGGCCGGTGCGGCCCCNNACAACAACGTGTCGGGCACGGTGACCGAATCCGCAACCGCCGGCGGCGGCGCCGCCCAGAACACCAACGTGACGGTCTACCCGCAGGCCGGTGGCCCGGCGCAGACGAGTACCACCACCGACTCGAGCGGCAACTATGGGTTCGACCTCCCCGACGGGAACTGGACCGTCACCGCTCAGCCGCCCTCGAACGACACCACCGACGCCGCCACCTCNNCCGGCCCGAACCCGCCCAACATCGCCCTGGAGGCGGCCAATCTGTCCGGCACAGTGAGCGAATCCGCGACCGCCGGCGGCGCCGCGGCCCCGAACACCAACGTCCAGGCGCAGGAGCAGAACTCGCCCAACGGCACCAGCACGCAAACCGACTCGAGCGGCCACTACCGCCTGTTCGTCCCCGACGGGACCTGGGTCATCACGGCTCAGCCGCCCAACGGTGACACCACCGACGCCGCCACCTCCATCACCGTGACGGTCTCGGGCGGGACGATCATCTCCGGCCCGAACCCGCCCAACATCATTCTGCAGAAGGTCAACTTGTCCGGCACGGTGTACGAGTCCGACGGCACGACACCGGCCGCGAACACCAACGTCCAGCTGCAGGAGCAGAACACGCCCAACGGCACCGGCACGCAAACCAACTCGAGTGGCCATTACGGGGTCTACGTCCCCGACGGGACCTGGGTCATCACCGCTCAGCCGCCCAACGGTGACACCACCGACGCCGCCACCTCCATCACCGTGACGGTCGCGGGCGGGGTGATCACCTCCGGCCCGAACCCGCCCAACATCATTCTGCAGAAGGTCAACTTGTCCGGCACCGTGCACGAGTCCGACGGCACGACACCGGCCCAGAACACCGACGTGTCGGTGCAGCAGCAGGGTTCTCCCAACCCGCCGACCAATACCAGCACCGACTCGAACGGCCATTACGGGATCTTCGTCGCCGACGGGACCTGGGTCATCACTGCTCAGCCGCCGAACGGTGACACCACCGACGCCCCCACCTCCACCACCGTGACCGTCTCGGGCGGGGTGATCACCTCGGGGTCTCCCAACATCACCTTGCAGGTCGCCAACCTGGCCGGCACCGTGCATGAGTCCAACGGCACCACCCCGGCCGCGAACACCTTTGTGTCGGTTTCCTTGCAGGGCGGGTCCAACCAGACCTTCTATGGCACCGACAGCAACGGCCACTACGCCACCCACGTCGCCGACGGGACCTGGGTCGTCACCGCCTATCCGCCCTCGGGTGACAGCACCGACGCTGCCACCTCTACCACCGTGGTGGTCTCTGGCGGGGTGATCACTTCGGGATCTCCCAACATCACCTTGCAGATCGCCAACCTGACCGGCACGGTGACCAAATCCGCAGCCGCCGGCGGCGGCGTGGCCCAGAACACCGGCATTTCTGTCTCCGCGCCCGGCACGTTCAACCAGCAGAGCACTGTCACCGACTCGAACGGCCACTACGGCGTGTTCGTCCCCGACGG
>PMPX01000087.1 GCA_003169235.1 Acidimicrobiaceae bacterium
GCGTATTTCTCCAAGATGACCAGAGCGGTCCCCGGCATCGGCGAGTCGACCGGTGGCGCCACCGACGGCTCGAAGCGCCAGCTTGCCGCCGCTGTGCGCGGCCTTGTCGAGACCATGGACCTGCAAGACCTGACCCTGGTGGGCCAGGACGTCGGCGGCATGGTCACCTACGCCTATCTTCGAACGTTCCCTGATCTCAGGCAGGCCGTGATCATGGACGTCGTCATACCGGGCATCGACCCGTGGGAGCAGGTACTGCGCAACCCGTACCTGTGGCATTTCGCCTTCCACTCGATCCCTGAGCTGCCCGAAATGCTCGTGCAGGGCCACCTGCGGGAATACTCCGACTACTTCTACGACGCCATCTCGGCTGACCCGGCGAAGATCACCGCCGAGGCCCGAGCGCACTACGCTCAGGCGTACTCCACCGACAGCGCCTTGACCGCTGGGTTCAACTGGTACCGGACGTTTGCTGGGGACGCCCGAGTCAACAAGGAAGCCACCGGTCAGGCGCCAACAGCAACACGACTGCTCTACCTGCGGGGCGAGAATGAGGGCGGTCACCTCGAGGACTACCTGGGCGGGTTGCGGGCTGCTGGGATCCTTCAGGTGGAAGGTGCTGTCGTGCCGAACGCCGGACACTTCACGCAGGAGGAGGCGCCCGAAGACACTTGGCGACTGATCGCCGACTGCGCGGCTGACTGACTGGTCCGCCCGCAAACCACAACCCCTGAGCGATTCGAGGCGTCACTGAGAGCTCTGACAGGCGACGGAGTCTCCCACCCATCCGGCGATATGGGCGACCGGTTGACACCGTGACGTTTGCACATACGGGGGCAGGTGTGCGGCGGATAGCAAGCTTCAGACTGCACGGCGACGGACGAGCCAAACGGTCGCGCCGATGAGCAAGACCGATAGCGCGAAGAGCCAACCGCCCTCGATCCACTGGAACGCCCAAAATCGGCCGGCCGGCTGGTAGCTGGTCCAGAACGTGAAGCCGTGCTGGGCCAAGCACTGCAGGGGATCCCCCGACGACGACCCATCGCCCTTGCCTAGGCCGGCCTGAGCTGGGCAGTACTGCTGGTAAATGGGATACGACGGCGGACCGGTGAAGACGACACGGCCGCCCCTGCTTCCCCATTGGCTCACGATCCGCGCGGAACCCGGCACGTTGAGTCCCTTCGTGACCAGAGGAGTCAGGTAGTGCATGCGTAGCCACCCACCCGTCGCAAAGGCGAGTGCTCCGCTAACAGCCAGAGTGGTCACGATGGCGGGGACGACTCTACGAATCAGAACGCCGGCCAGGGCGCCGATTGCGAAAGCGGCCAAAGTCCATGCAGCGAAAGCAACGCCGCGCTGCTCGAACAATCCAGGATTGAGCGGATTGAACGTGGTAAGGGACAAGGACTGGCTGCCCGAGGCGAAATACGGCTGGTAGTACCACGAGGCCAGCACGCTGAGGGCACCACTGGCCACGGTCACCATAACTCCGAGCGCCACCAACTTTGCGAGCGTCCAGCGCCACCGCCCGAAGCCCTGAGTCCAGGCGTAGCGGAACGTACCGGCTTCGAACTCGCGGGCAAGCAGCGGAGCCCCGATGAACGCTCCGATCAGGGGCGGCAGGACTAGGAAGAGAACGCCATTGGATAGAAAGTTGCCGATGCCATTGAAGTGGGCGACCGTGCCAGTGCACGCTGTCGAGTTCGCCGGATGGCAGGCAATCGCAGCGGCGTAGGCGTGGTGTAACTGAAGCCCGACGATCAGCAAACAGAGGGCCGCTGCGCCGACGAACGCGAACACGCCGATCAGTGCCGTGCGGTGCTGCCGCCAGGTGACCCAGGCCATCCGTCGCCAGGGCAGCGGCCGCAGGTCCGCATTCTTCGTCACGAGCGTCGGTGCGGACATCGTGCTCAGCGCGGTCATCTCGCCACCTCCGCTGGGTCGGCATCCCAATTTCTGACCGGACCAGGCAGAGCGCCGGCGCCGGGCTCGCGCAAATAGCCCAGGGCGAGCTCTTCCAGGCCGACTGGATGCGCCTCCCAACCCGGCGGGACCGGATCGTCCGCGGTTGTCCGAACCAGCAGGTGCGCCTGGGCACCGCCGCTGGCGATATGCACAACCGGCCATTGGTCGTATCGACTGGCCTCGGCGGTCGGGCCGGTCAGCACTCGGTGTCCGGCCAGCAGATCGTCGACCTCGCCGGCCACCTGGATGCGGCCCAAGGACATCATGACCAGATAGTCGGCCACCCGCTCGAGTTCGGCGAGCACGTGCGAGGACAGGAGCACGGACACGCCGTCGTCAGCCGCCGCCGTCAGCACCGTGGCCATGAAATCGTGGCGGGCGATCGGGTCGAGCATTGCCACCGGCTCGTCGAGCACGAGGAGGCGCGGTCGGCGGGCCAGCGCCAATGTCAGCGCGAGTTGAGCCTGCTGCCCGCCCGACAGCTTGCCCGCCTTGCGCTCCTTCGGGATGCCCAGCTCGGCCAATCGGGCCTCGGCGTAGTCCTGGTCGAACTGCCGGTTGAGATCGCGGGTGAGATGCAACATGTCGGCGGCCGAAAGGTTCTTGTACAAGGGCGTATCTTGGGCGACGAAGCCGATGCCGTCGAGTGC
>PMPX01000137.1 GCA_003169235.1 Acidimicrobiaceae bacterium
TGGAAGTTGGTCAGCCGCACGCCCTCGGCGGCGACGCCGTCGATGAAGGGTGTCTCGATGTCGGAGCCGTAGCAGCCGAGCTGGGCGAAGCCGACGTCGTCGAGCACGATCACCACGACGTTGGGCGCGCCCTCGGGCGGCGTGGGCAGCGGCGGCCACCAGGGCTCCGAGTCGCGCCAGTCGTTGCCGATCTTCCCCTGGAACTCCACTGGTGCCACGTCGCCAACCCCCAACTCCTCGGTGTCGGGAGAGCTTTGCATCCGGCGCGCGCCGGGCGCACATGGGTCGCCGGGCTTCGGCCGGCGGGTCCCGGGTGCCCTACGACATCGCGACGGCCGGCGCGCGCACGGGGGTGGGCCGTGGCTGCCGGAGCAGGGAGGCGCTCGCGACCAGCACGACCGCCAGGAAGCCGACGTAGGCGCCCCAGCCGACCACCATCCAGCCCTTGCCGTGGTAGCTGCTGAAGGTCACGCCGATCCAGACGGCCAGCGCGTTGAAGGCAGCGACGACCAGGCTCAGCCATCCGATCCACGGCCGGGCGACCTCCCCGCGCACCATGGCGAGGCCGAGCGCACCCAGGAACACCGCCGTCATGACCGAGGTGGCGGAGAAGAAGATCGTGTTCAGGTCGCCGAGCATCCGCACGAGGCTCAAGTCGGTGATGCCGCCGCGCTGGGCGTCCATGAAGGCGAGCACGGTGGTCGGGAGCGCCGCCAACGCGGTGGTCACGGCCACGGCGATGCCCGCGCCGAGCACGATGGGCGCCAACGGCTCCGCTCCCCCGCGGGCCCGGCTCAGGACGCGTTGGAGGTACCCGCAGAACCACACGAGCACACCGGCGGCGAAGAAGTCGAAGATCATGCCGGCCTGCAGGGCGACCCGGTGGTCGTGGACCCAGGCCAGCGTCGCCGCCGGGGTGGCGTCGACGCGCGGCTGCTGGGGATAGATGAAGCCGGACAGCACCGCCAGCACGACGAAGGCCAGGCCGCTCAACGCGCCGATCCGCTCGAAGGTACGGTCGTTCATGACGCTCCCCTTCCGCCCCCTGGGCGCTCCCCCCGTGGGACGCCGTCAATATAGGACCGGTGTCGCCGCCGTGCCCGGGCCCTCGTGGGGCGTCAGCCGGGCGGCCCGCCGCCCGACCGCCACAGGTCGGTGAAGGCCACGCCCACCTCCGAGAGCAACCTGCGCAGGAGCGGCAGTGACAGCCCGAGGACGTTGAACGGGACGCCGTCGATGCCGTCCACGAACGGCCCCCCGTACCCCTCGATGCTGAAGGCGCCGGCGAGCGCCAGGGCCTCGCCGCTGGCGGCGTAGGCGCGCAGCTCGTCGTCGCCGGGACGCCCGAACCGGATCAGCGTGCACTCGACGTCGCGCACCCGGATGCCCGATCGGGTGTCGATCAGGCAGTGGCCGGTCCAGAGCTGGGCCTGGCGGCCCGACAGCCGGCGCCACATCGACTCCACCTCCGCACCCGAGGCCGGCTTGCCCAACGACACCCCGTCGACGTCGAGCAGGGTGTCGCAGCCGAGCACCAGCGCTCCCTCGCACCGCGGCGCCACCGCGGCGGCCTTGCGCTCGGCGAGCACCACGACGGCGTCGGCGGTCGAAAGCTCGCCCACGTCCTCGTCGACACCGCTCACCGCGACCTCGGGGTCGAACCCCGCGTCGCGCAGGACCCGCAGCCTCGCCGGGGAGCCCGACGCCAGGACGAAGCGGGGGGCCGCGCTCATGGACCGGCGTCGGTGGGGGGACGGTCGGCCCGGTAGTAGCCGTGCATGAGCTCGCTGGCCCAGGCCGGCTGGCGGACGTCGGCCGCCTCGGGCTCGAACTCGCGCATGTACGGCTTGACGTCGAGGACGGGCGAGCCGTCGATCGCATCGAGGCCGCGCACGCGGAGGTCGAGGCCGTCGACCCCCAGGAGGGCGCAGGCCGAGACGCCCAGCCGGTTGGGCCGCATCCGCGCCCGTTGGGCGAACATCCCGACCTCGGGCCAGTCGGGGTTGCCGCGCGGACGGCGGGCACCGGTCCGGACCTCGGACTCCTCGACGAGGTGGAACCGGAACACCACCACCAGGTGCGAGAAGTCGGCGAGCCCCCGCACCGCATCGGTGGCGAAGCTCACCCCGTCGAGCCGGATCACGGCCTCCACCCCGCCCCAGTCGTCGTCGATGGGCTCGGCGCGGCCGCCCACGACGACACCGACGGGCTCCAGCGCGATCACGGGCGCAAAAGCTAGCTTGAGCGCCGTGCGGTCACGTCGCCAGGGCCAGGAGCACGGCGGCTGATCCGGGCCATCACCACCAACGAGCTGCGCCGTCGGGTCCGTGACCGCTCCGCGGTGATCACCTGCCTGGTGGCGCCGCTCGCCATCGCCGCGATCCTCGGTTTTGCCTTCGCGGGCAACGCCACGCCGGGCACACTGCCGATCGGCGTCGCCGGGGCGTCGCCGGCCCTGGTGCGCGCCGCGGCGCACGCCAGCCAACTCCCCGGCGGGGTCGTCGTCCGGCTGGTCCCCAGCGCGGCGAGCGTCCGGCGCGAGGTGGCGGACGGCACCCTCGCCGCGGGCGTGGTCGTCTCGCGGCACCGGGCGAGCCTCTCCGACCTGCTCATCCCGATGGTGGCGCCCGGTGCCACCCCCTCGCCGGGCTTCGACGTGGTCGACCGGGCCGACGCGCTGGTCGGGCAGGAGGTCGCCGAGTCGCTG
>PMPX01000108.1 GCA_003169235.1 Acidimicrobiaceae bacterium
GTCCGGTTGCCGGGCGCGCACACTCCGATGACATCCCGCATGGACGCACAATTCGCGTCAAAGAACCGGCGCCCGTGGTTAGTGCGTTGGGCAAGGACGACGACAGAATTATGTGCCCACGGACCAGACGACCGGAGCGAATCGTCACCGCCGCAGCAATGCGCTCATCGGTGCCGCGCTCCTCGCTCCGTGGCTCGTCCTGGGGGGCTTCGCCGCTCATGCCGCCGAGGGCGCGTCGGCAGCTCCGCTGAGCCAGTCATCGACCTGGGCGGCGACCGCGAGTCCGGTCACCGCTCCGACCACGACCGTGGCGCCCGCCGCCGCGGCGGTGACGGCCTCGAGCATCTCGGCCGGTCCGGCCGGTTCGGGGCAGCAGACCATCGGGGTGTCGGTGCTCCCCGGTGCCACCTCCGTGTCGCCCGCCGGTGCAGCCGGGAGCTCCTCGGGCATCTCCGCCGGCCCGGCCAGCTCGGTGCAACAGACCATCGGCGTCTCGGTGCTCCCCGGGGTGATGACCGTCTCACCGGCCACCGAGGCGGTCATGCTGTCGCAGGTCGGCCTCCTGGGTCAGAACGCGCCCGTCTACCGGGGTGACCTCTCCCCGGTCACCGTCAACGACGCCCGGGGGTCGCTCGCCGGCTGGCACGCCACCATCTCGCTCCAGGGAGTGGACGGCGTGAGCGCGGCCGCGCTCGCCGGTGTCCAGCTGTGCGCGTCGGCTCCCGCTCCCACCATGGTGGCGGGCAACCCGGCGGACGTCGTGCGCGGCGTGACGCGCTCGTGCGCGGGAGTGGGCAAGCCGGTCTCGGTGTTCTTCGCCGCCCCGGGTGGAGGCGGGGGGGCCTACAGCGATACCGCCAGCCTGACGCTCGCGCTTCCGGGGGTCACGTTGCCGGCACAGGTGACGGCCACCCTCGCCGTCTCGGTCGGCTGACCGGCGCCCGAAGCCGAAGGGCGGTTCTCGCAACTCGGAACCAAGGACCGCGCGAGTCGTGGCGTCGAAGAGTGTGCCCGACCATCCCGGCGCACAGGCACAGGGGCACTCCGGACGATCTACGCCATGACCGGAAGGACCTTTGCCAGACGGCCTGTCGCCGTTGCTCTTCCGGTGGCGAGGTCGATCCACTGCCCGATCGGGAGCGCGCCTGCTTCCGCCACCATCTCTGGCGCCGAGACACAGAGGGTGTCGAGAAGGGCTTTCGAGGTGATGGATTGTGCGGCGGGATCTGGTGCCACAGGCGGAACGAGATCGCCCCCGTGCACGACGGCCTCGACACACCTGGTGATGAGATAGTCCGAGACCGAGATCGACCCTTGCAGCGTCGTGATCGTGGCGCCCAGGTCTGCCGCCAGGACGAGCGGGCGAACCACGTGCAACTGGTCGCCCAGCGCGACCTTGTTCAAGGCTGCACCTTCGCGGGCTGAAGCGTCGATCAGCTCGCTGTAAGACCGTGTACCTGACAGATTTGTTGCGACCCCCAACGCAGCCTCGTGGGTGCTTGCAGCTCGAAGGAATCTCGCCACCAGGTGTGGTTGGACGTAAAGATGGGCGAGGACTTCACGATTCGTCCACCCAGCGCATCGGCTCGCCGTCGAGAGGTCGATCCCGTCGACGACGTCCGCTATCAGCTCCCACTGTCGAATGAGGGACGCACGAACTTCGGCGACGACTGGGTTCACCACTCTGCATTGTGTCTGGTTCCGACTTCCTCCGTGGCGCACGCCCGAACTCGAGCCTTTGGGAAGCACCACCGAGCCGGCAGACCGGAGCACCCCAGACGAAGGGTGTCCCTTGGCGCGCAGAAGGGGCCCGTGGGCCCCTTCGCACGACTGCATCCTTCCGACTCCTCGCCAGGATACCAGTCGTCTCTCGATTGCGAAGACCGTTCTCCGATGGGCCCGGATCTGAGTGGCTGCGCCCCTTCCGACAAAGGGATCGCACTGGGTTCGATTCCCAGCCGGGGCGCCTCGCCCGAGGGTCGGGCTGCTGATGGGCTGGTCGCCATCGATTCGGCAGCCCGACTCAGCGGGCCTCAACAGCGACTCAGGTCCGGGGCCCTGTGGTCTCCGAGCGACAAGACTCACACCATGACGGGGCCGGAGAAGAAGGTCGTTCGGGAGGGCTACGACCGGGTCGCCACCTCCTACCTCCGGGCTCGGCCCCACGACGGAGAAGACGTCGCTCTGCTCGCGGAGGTGCTGCACGACCTCCCGAGCCACAGTCGGGTCCTCGACGCAGGATGTGGATCAGGTATCCCGGTGGCCAGGCGGCTCCTCGAAGGGGGACACGATGTCGTCGGCCTCGATTTTTCGGCAGCCCAGCTGTCCCTGGCTCGATCGAAACTCGCCACGTGCCANNATCATCCATGTGCCGAGAGAAGAGCATGAGGCCCTGTTCAGAGAGATTCATCGGGTTCTTCGACGCGATGGACGAGCCTTGTTGTGCCTCGGATGGGGCGATCTTCCCGAGGACCGCGATCCCGACAGCTGGCTCGGTGTTCCGATGTTCTGGAGCCACTTCGA
>PMPX01000271.1 GCA_003169235.1 Acidimicrobiaceae bacterium
CGCCGCCGCCTGCGCCTGCGCCGCCGCCTGCGCCTGCGCCGCCGCCGCCTGCGACGCCACTGCCACTGGTACCGCGGCCGTCATCGGTGCCGAGGCTTCTGGCGTCCTGGCCGCCGTAGGTCTCACGATTCTCGTGATTCCCATGATCGCCGGAGCCTTCATCAGGGTGGCCGCCGTGACCACCGTGATCGTGCTTGCTCACGTTGCCTGTTGTAGCCGATCCGCCATGGATGGGGCGACTACGGCCGCGGACACAGTCGCAACCCCGGCGGCTGCACCGGCGGCAGTCGCGGATCCGGCCGCAGGGGTGGACCCGACCGCCTCGACCACGTGATGCACCAGGGCCGCCTCTCCGGCGATGACCAACAACTCCTGGTTGGACAGGTGGCTGACCCGGCCGACCTTGCGCCCGGATGGGTTGAAGATGCCGATCCGGGCTCCGACGTATCGAGTGGAGTCGAAGGCCAGCGTGGCCACTTCCCGCTGCGAGGGGCCACGACTCGGGGCGTACGGGGCGTTCGGGGCATTCGGGGCGATCCGGGCGGTCCGGGCGGTCCCCCCACCGGCGTCTCTGGATGGGGGGAGGGCCACCGCGCACATCGCCTCCAGCTCGTCCAACCCGAGCCACGACTCGTTGTTGTAGGACAGCACGAGCAGGTCGCAGTCCACGGATTGGACCACCGAGGCCAGCGCCGCCGGCATCGAGCGCTTCGAGTTGAACACCGAGTGCGTGGATGGGTCGCGGGCGTCCACTCTCTTGCGGGCCACCCCATAGGCCTCGGGCGAATCCCAGGCCACCAGCGTCTCCCACACGTGGTAGTTGGTGAAATACCGGTGCTGGTTGTACGGCGGATCCAAGTACGCCAGGTCGACGTGCCCCAGCGCCGGCGACCCGGCCAGCGCCACCGCATCGCCCTGGATGGCGCGGCCCGGCCCCGCCAGCAGCTCGGGCACCCGCAGCTCCAGCGGATTGAACGACCGCGGCGCCCACTGCTTCACGTACGCCATCTGCACCCCGGTGGTCGAGTCCACCCGGTCCGCCGCCTCGATCAGGGACGTCAACAGGAGGGGGAACAGGGGTGACCCCGCATACTCCGAGTCGATGGCATCCCGCACGGCATCTATCCGAGCGGCGTTGTGCGGCTGGAAGAAGCGGGCCTGACGGCTGAACTCCTCGGTGACGTAGCCGGGCTTGCCGGGGAGACCGTTGAGATGGGTGACGGCCGCCCTGAGCCCGCCCATGTCGGTGGCGGCGGCATCCGCCTCGATGTAGGTGAGGGCGAAGGCGTGGGCGTATCGAGCGCTGTCGGCGGCGGTGACGTGCACGCCCTGGGCCTTGAAGGCCTGGGCGACCCTCGTGGTGCCGGTGAAGAGGTCGAGGGCGGTGCGGGCGCCCGAGGCTCGGCAGATCTCGCTCAGCACCGGCACCAGGCGGCGCTTCGATCCGAGGTACTTGATCACGGGGCGATGATGGCCCGGTCCATGGGCCGGTCCATGGGCCGGTGGATGGGCCGTTGGCGGATCCGGTCATGGGCCGGGGCGGTCACGTGGCCCACCCTACGATGGGTCGTCATGGCCCCCGGGGACCATCCAGAGACAGCGGAGGCCACCGGCGGAGGCTCCGGCCCGGGTTCGGCCGCGCCCTCGCACTGGGTGCGCTGGCACGAGTCCTACGAGGACCCCGCGTCGCCGCTGTCCCTGCGGCTGCGGCTCGTCCAATCCATGGTGCGCGACGTCCTCGACTCGGTGCCCCCTGAGCATCCAGGGCCCATCCGGATCGTGAGCCTGTGCGCCGGGCAGGGCCGTGACGTGATCGACGTCGTCTCGACCCATCCAAGGGGCAGCGACGTCTCGGCGCTGCTGGTCGAGCTCGATCCGGAGCTGGCCCCCTCCGCCCGTGACCGTGCTGCGGCGGCCGGGGTGGCCGACCAGGTGCGCATCGTCGAGGGCGACGCCTCGCTGTGCCGGTGGTACCAGGACTCGGTGCCCGCCGACCTGGTGCTGGTGTGCGGGGTCTTCGGGAACATCAGTCGGAGCGACCTCACGCGCACCATCCAGGCGCTGCCCGGATTCTGCTGGATGGGGTCGGAGGTGATCTGGACCAGGCACCGGCGCCCACCGGACGCCACGCCGTTCGTCCGGGCCCAGTTCGCCGACGCCGGCTTCGAGGAGGTCGCCTTCGAGGCGCCCGACGGGTACGTCCTGGCGGTCGGCCGCCACCGGCTCGTGGCTGAGCCGCCGGCGGGCGCCTTCGACCCGGAGGCCAAGCTCTTCGACTTCGTCGGCGACGGCGCACTGCCGGCATGAGCGAGTACGACGACGAGCCGGCCGGCCTGCTGAAGCCGCTGCCGGAGCCGCCGCCCCCCCGATCCCGGCCGCCGGATCCGCCCCAATTCCCGGCCGCCGAGACCCCACTCGACGATCAGGCCGACCTCCGCCGCCGCATCCTGCGCCGCCGCCACCTCCGCTACCGCCGCCACCCGCGGCGGACACCCCTCGTCCGCCATCCCCTGCACCCGCTCGAGCTCCTGTCCATGGCGATGCGGACGGCACGGCTCGAGCCCGCCCGGGTGCTCGTTCCGGCCCTGGTGATCTTCGGCCTCGATGCGTTCCAGAGCACCTGGTTCACCGAGATCTCCACCGATCACCTCGGCCTGGAATCGGTCACCACCGCCGTCATCTTCAGCGCATCGACGCTCGGGCTCACCTTCTACAGCGGCATGCTCGAGCGTCTCGTGGGCGCCGTCGAGCGCAACCAGACACCGCAGCCGGTCGGGCAGGTGCTGGCGACGCTGCCCTGGATCCGTCTGGTCGTCGCCGAGGCCATCCTCCTCGTGGTCACGGCGGCGGCGGCGCTGTTCCTCATCATCCCGGCGCTCGTCGTGGGGACGCTGTGCGCCCTGGTCGGGCCCCTGATCAACCTGCTGGACTGTTCGGTGCCCGAGGCCTTCCGGCGCTCCATCCGCATGGTCTGGCCCCACTTCTGGATCGTGCTCGTCATGATCACGATCCCGCTGGCGGTGGAGCACGAGGTGGTGGTCCTGATCAAGGACCTGGTGCCGCACGAGCGGGTGTTCCTCGTCTTCTTCACCAATTTCGTCATGGGTCTGTCCTTCGGGGTGGCCCTGGGACTGGTCGAGGTGTCGCTCACCGAGCGGTTGGTGACGGGAGCGCACGGGCCCGGCAACGACGTACGCTCGGAGGACGCCGAGCTGCCGGGCGGGGCTGCGGCCACGTAGCGGCTCGAGNNCCGCGGATCCGCGGACCCGAGGACGAGGAGGTCACCATGGAAGAAACCATCCACGGAACGACGATGCCGGTGCTCGAGCTCTCGCTCGCCGACGGCGAGTCGGTCGTCTCCGAGGCCGGCGAGTTCAGCTGGATGTCCGACGCCGTCCAAATGGCCACCAACACCGGCGGCGGCATGGGCGGCAAAGGCCTCATGGGTGCGGTCAAGCGCGCCGTCTCGGGTGCCAGCGTCATGATGACCACCTACACCGCCCAGGGCGGTCCCGGCTCCATCGCCTTCGCGTCGAAGGTCCCGGGCCACATCCTGCCGATCGACGTCTCACCGGGGAACGAGTTCATGGTGCACCGCCACGGGTTCATGGCGGCGACGCCGGGCATCGAGCTGTCCATGGGGTTCCAGCAGTCCTTCCGGGGCGGGATCTTCGGCGGGGAGGGGTTCATCCTGCAGAAGATCGCTGGCAGCGGCCGGGCGTTCATCGACCTCTCGGGCGAGGTGCTCGTCTACGACCTGGTGGCCGGCCAGACGATGCGCGTGCACCCCGGCCACGCCGGGCTCTTCCAGGCCTCCGTCACCTTCTCGGTGCAGAAGGTCCCCGGGCTGGCCAACCGCTACATGGGCGCCGACGGGCACCACTTCGCCGTCCTCACCGGGCCCGGACGGATTTGGCTGCAGTCGATGCCCATCGCGATCCTCGCCGGCGTCATCGGGGAGTACATGCCCGACCGTGGCGACCACCATGCGGCGGAGGGCGCCGTCGCCGGCATCGGGGCCACCAAGGTCCTGGGCGACCTCTTCAAGTAACGAGCAGTCTCTTGGGGTAACGAGCAGTCCGGGGAGGCCGCTGCGCTCCATCCGCCGGACCCGGTCCGGCAGCCGGGCTCGGCGGCCACGACCGGATGGCTATGGCGCCGGCTCCGGCTGGTTCCACTCGATCCAGCCCGCCCCGGATCGGCCGTCGTCGGCCCGGCAGGTGACCATGGCCCGGGGGAACCGGCTGGTGCGGCCGTCGTCGTTGCGCAGGAGCACCGGCCCGAAGGCGGCGGGGGTGACGTCGAGCCCGATGCCCTGCTCGGACGTGGCGATCTCGATGCGGGCCGTCGACGGGAAGCCGTGCGCGCCGAGCTCCTCGGTGACCGTGAGTGCGGTGGCGGGGAGGACGTCGCCCGGCGTCTGGACGTAGCCGAAGAATACCGGCATGTCCGGGATCCCCATCCGGATGTCGGCCAGGTGGACCCGGGTGCCGTCGTCGAGGCGCACGGAGCACCAGCACCATCCAAAGGCCCACCAGTCGCGCACGCCCCAGGAGTGGTCCCGCTGCCCCTGTCCCTCGACCGTGAGGGTCTCGCCGTCGATCGTCACGGTGCCGGTGACGAGGCACGGGATCTCGTAGCGGGTCGTGAGGTCGTAGTGGTACGGGACGCCGTCGGTCGTCCAGGTGAGGTCGACGTCGAGGAGCAGCGGTTGCCAGTGGGTGTCGCTGTAGGCGTCTTCGGGGCGGGCGAACTCCTTGCCCATGAGGTGTGACGCAGCCAGGCGGAACTCCTCGAGCGGGCGGCGCAGGTCGATCTCGACGCGCTCGCCGTCCTCGCTCTCGCTGACGAGACCGTTCTCCGGGGGGACCGGCATCTCGTAGCTGACCGAGGCGATGCCGGGATGACCGGGGCGCACGATCCACGCCGTCCACCAGGCGACCCGCCGGTTGGGGTAGAGGCCGAGCCGGAGCCACCCACCGATCGAGCCGTCGGCCTTGACGAAGTCGCAGTAGTACGACTCGTTCCAGAGGTCCTCCGCGTCGGGGGCGTGGCGCGCCTCGTCGCCCGGCAGGACGGCGTGGGCCGCCGTCACCGGGCCGATCCCGGATGCATGGCGGAGGCACCCGGAGGACCGGGCACCTCGACGACGGGATCGTCGCGGTCGTCGAACTCCGTGCGGAGGGCCTTCGACATCACGGCGTGCTGGAAGTAGAGCGTGGTGATGTAGGTGAGTTCCAGGATCGCGACCTCGTCGAGATGGCGCTCCAGCTCGGCGAAGAGCTCGTCGGGGACGCGGCCGTGGTCGTAGACGAGGCTGTCGGTGTAGGCGAGGACGGCGCGCTCGGCGGCGTCGTAGGTGCCCTCGGGGGCGACGCTCCAGGCGGGGACGTGGGTGATCTTCTCCTCGGGCATCTCGAGCTCGCGCATCGACTTGGCGTGCTGGCTGAAGACGAACTGGCTGCCGGCCGCCCACCCGGCGCGGATCTGGCCGAGCTCGCGCAACCTGGGGTCGAGGGCCCGGGTGGGTGACTGGTAGAGGCCGAAGCCCTTGACGCAGTGGTCGAGGATGTCGGGGCTCAGGGCGAACACGGTCCACCAGTCGCCCGTGGTGCCGTCCCATCGTCCCGGCTCGGCGACGGGATCGCGGCCGTCGAAGAGCCAGTCGTACATGGTGGTGACGATGGGCGCCGTGGCCTCGTCCTTGGGGACCTGTCTGAGTCGGGGCATGTGGTCGGTGTGGGAGTTCGGTGTAGGTGGTGGATGTGGGTGGTGGATTCGGGGACGGTCAGACCCGGGTGGGCTCGCTCGGGAGCTCGGGCTCGGCGGCCAGGTTGGCGTCGATGGCACGGGCGGGGGTGTGGGAGACGTCGGCGAGGTTGAACTTCCGCATCCAGCAGGCGAACTCAAGGAGGATCCCGTCGGGGTCCTGGAAGTAGATGCTGCGGACGTAGACACCCGAGTGCATGTCGTTGCTGATGCCCCACTCGGAGTCGTCGTGATTGGCGACCTCGGTGCAGTCGATGCCGGCGGCGAGGAGGCGGTCGCGGTACTCCTCGATCTTCTCGGGCGCCACGTCGAAGGCGACGTGGTTCATGGAGCCGATGGCGCTCGTGAGGTCGCCCTGGTCCGGGCGGGCCGCGGGCGCGCTGATGCCCGGCACCCCGTCGGGCGCGTTGGGGAACCAGAAGAAGGCGAGGCAGTCCCCGCCGCCGCAGTCGAGGAAGAAGTGCTGGCCCATCCCGGCCGGCAGCTCGATCGTCTTGACGAGCGGCATGCCCAACACGTTGGTGTAGAAGTCGACCGTCCGCTCCATGTCGCGGCACACGAGCGCGAGATGGTTGATGCCCCGCAGTTCGAAGCCGCCGGTGCTGCCTGTCATGAGCCTGCCCTCCCTCGGTGCCGCCCCCACTCAGGGGACCGGGCGATCCCGGCGTTCCCGTCCAGGTGGTCGGGGCGCTCCGGGTCCAGGATAGGCCTCAATCCTGACCCGGCCCCGGCCCGTATGACCGTCGGGCGCGTCGCGGCCGAGCCGACGGCGAGCCCCGGCTCGAAAGGACGGTCATCGAGACGACGGCGGGATGGGTGCGCAGGACGCGTGATGGCCGCACGATTCCAGGTGGCCGGGATGCGGAGAGGGCTCCGGCGAGGGGGATCGACCCGTGGGTCGTCCGTCCGCAGCCGGGGCCTTCTCCGCCACGGTGGGGATCTCGAGGGTCACGGGTGGCCGTGGTTGGTGACGGGATGGGGCTACGCGGCACTCGTGAGCGAGCTGCTCGGGCCCACTCCGGGACGAGGTGACCCGCCCCTGGCGGGTCGGCGGCGGCTCAGACCGACGCGATGCCGACCATGGGGGCGTTGAGCGGGTGGCCGCCCATCGACCCGAGGAAGGGCGCGTCGCCGTAGGTGAAGATGCCGCCGTCGGCACCCTGCAGCCAGTATCCAGCGGCGTCGCTCGTGGCGGCCATGCCGACGACGGGCGCGTTCAGGCTGGCGCCGATCATGGAGCCGTACGGCGCCGCGTTGCCGAAGCCGGCCACGTTGCCGTTCGCGCTGGAGAGCCAGTAGCCGCCGGAGTCGTGGGTGCCGGCGATGCCCGTGATGCGGTACCCACCAGGGGCGAACACCGGCTGGCCCTCGAACGGTGCGTTCCCGTAGTTGAAGACCTGGCCGTTGGCGTCGACGAGCCAGTAGCCGCCCCCGAGGAAGCTCGGGGCGGCGGCCGTGACCGGATAGGCCAGGTTGTCGCTCCCGGCGGAGCCGTAGAAGGGTGCGTCCCCGAAGGCGAACACGCCACCGTCGCTGGCGATGAGCCAGTACCCGCCGCCGTCGAGGGTGGGGACCATGGCGACGATCGGTTTGTTCAGCGTCATCGACCCGGTCGAGCCGTGGAAGCCGGCGTCGCCGAAGGCGAACACGCCCCCGTCGCTGGCCACCAACCAGTAGCCCCGGTGGTCGGGCGTCTCTGCCATCCCCACGACGGGCTTGTTCAGCTTCATGGACCCGGTCGATCCGTAGAAGCCGGCGGAGCCGAAGGTGAAGACGCCCCCGTCGGAGCCGACCTGCCAGTATCCAGGCGGGGGCTGGGGCGGTACGGGGCAGCTGGGGCTGGCGGCGGGCGCGGCGTCGGCGGGGTCGGCCGACAACTGCGGCGTGCCGTCGGGGCCGAAGTTCAACTCGGCCAGGTACATGGGGCGGATGCCGCAGGCGAGGTAGCCGATCGTGTTCCCCTGCCAGGCGGCGAAGGCCATGACCGGCTGTCCGCTCTGCAGATCGAAGACGTCGGGTCCCCCCGGCCCCGACATGCCGGGCTCGGTGCCGAGCAGCGGCCCGGACGTCGACATGTCGGCGCACATCGCGGTGGGAAACGAGGTGCCACAGTCGGCCCACCCGATGCCGTAGGTGGACGCCCCCTCGTCACTGCCCGCGTAGAACAGGGAGTAGGTGTCACCGCCACCGGAGGCGGGCGTCTCGACCATGTCCGGGCCCTCGACGACGCCGCTCTGCCATGGCGCGTCGTCGTCCAGGAGCTCGGTGGCGTCGGTGCTCGACGGCGTCAGGTGTGGTCCCAGCGGCACGGACCAGATGAGGGCGCTCATCGGGGGAGTGAGGTGGTTGCCGTCGCTCTTCCAGATGAGCCAGGAGTTGCCGGAGAAGTCGGTGAAGATGTCCGGGTCGATGCTGCCGCCACCGTTGCCGCCGACAGTGTTCGGCGGGCCGTAGCTGTCGTCCTGGCACACGATCGGATACGGGTTTCCGTCCACGTACGGTCCGAGCGGGTCGGTCGAGGTCGCCATGCCGATGCACTGGTCGCCGGGCTGGGAGTTCTCGGTGGCGGTGTAGTACATGACGAAGTCGTCGTCCGTGCTGTCGTAGGCCACGCTGGGCGCCCACGTCTCACCCGCGACGGCCCAGGAGCCGACCCGCGGGAGGGCGTCCAGACCCGTCGGGGTCCAGTTGACGCCGTCGGCGGACGTCGACACCTGGATGTTGATGGTCTGGCTCGGTGCGGCGAAGTTCTGTGTGGCGAAGGCGTAGTAGGCACCGCCGTAGCTCAGCACGCTCGGGTCGGGAAAGTCCCCCGGATGCACGGGGGTCCAATTGTCCGCGCCGGCGGGGGGTGCCGTGACCGTGCCGAACGACGCGGCGCCCAGGACGGCGATCAGTGCCGCCAACAACGACAGGATGGCCGGGCAACGGAACGAACAGCTGCGCCGGTCGGTGCGTGGTGCGGGAGACACGTCCTCCTCGTCGGTTCTGGTTTGCCAACACTGCGTCCCCAACGGGGGGCATCTTATCGAGGCCCCAACGCCGTACGAGGGTCGCCACCGGATAGGTTCTGACAGCAGGCGACACGCGGATTTCGCCGGGCTGCCGCGAGCGCCCATCACCTACCACCCTCCCGTCACACTCGAGGATCGACCAAGGGACACCATGACCGAGCTCCGCAAGGCCACCGTGGACGTCGGGTTCAGGGCCATGAATCTCGTCCACAAGGCGGCGCTGAAGGCAACCGGCGGCCGGTGGCCGCGCGACCTCTTGGGCATGCCGGGGGTGGAGCTGCACACCATCGGGCGCAAGTCCGGCGAGCCGCGCTCGACCATGCTCGCCTCACCCATCCACGACGAGAACCGGGTGATCCTGGTGGCCTCGAAGGGGGGCGACGAGCGAAACCCGCAGTGGTACCTCAACCTCAGCGCCAACCCCGACGTGGAGCTCACCATGAACGGTGAGACCCGCAAGATGCGGGCCAGGACGGCATCACCCGAGGAGAAGGCGGCGCTGTGGCCCGACATCCTCGCCTCCTACAAGCACTATGCGGGCTATCAGGAGAGGTCCGGCCGGGACATCCCCGTCGTGATCTGCGAGCCCCGCCCGGCCTGACGCCGACCGGTCGGCCTCGCCCGCACCGCCCGCATCCCCCGCACCCCCGCATCCCCCGCACCTGCGGGCGCCGGACCCCATCCGGGCAGGTGGCGGTACGATGCGACCAATGTCCATGGAGCCTGCCGGCTCACCAGTCGAACACGCGGGGGCCGAGATCAGCTCGGCCCCGGGCCAGGACGCGGGGGACGCCGCCTTCGATCTGAGCATGGCGGTGTCGCAGCTGGCGTCGAACAGCACCGACCTGCGGATCATGCTCAAGCTCCTGGTGTCGCAGCTGGCCGGCGTCCTCGGCGACCGCATCGTGGTGGAACGCGCCGGGCGCTTCCGCAAGTCCGACGAGATCAAGTCGGTGCGGATCACGCTGGGTGACGACGCCCTCGAGGCGCTCGTGGACGGTGCCTCGGTGCGCTGCAGCATCGGCCACTCGTCGGGAGGCATCCGCATCCGCAGCGAGCAGGTCGGCATGGACGTCTGGCTCACCCAGCTCCTGGCCACCCTGCAGTCGGAAGCCGCACACAGCGAGCAGACACGGCTCGCGCTGGAGAACATCGTGATCGGAGGCCAATCGTGACCGAGCAACCGGAGGTGCCGCCGGAACCCGTGGCGCACGACCTCCCGAAGGATGCCGCGCACCGGCTCGAGGAGCTGGAGCACGGGCTCTTCACGTCCGACCTCTCGGTCAACGAGTTCCTCCTCGTCAAGGAGGCGGGCTTCCACCCTCTGGGCTTCGTGATGGGCTCGTCGATCTACCACATCGGGATCCAGACCCGGAAGTGGGGGGAGAGCCAGGAGCTGACCAAGCTCACCGAGGCGATGTACACCGCCCGGGAGCTGGCGATGAACCGCATGGAGGAGGAGGCGGAACAGCTCGGGGCCGACGGCGTGGTCGGTGTGCGCCTCGACGTGAACTACTACGAGTGGGGCAACGACTCGGCCGAGTTCATCGCCTTCGGCACCGCGGTCAAGGCCGAGGACGGGACCTCGTACCGCAATGCGCTCGGCAAGCCCTTCACCTCCGACCTCTCCGGGCAGGACTTCTGGACCCTCATGCAGACGGGGCACGTCCCGCAGGCGCTCGTCATGGGCACGTGCGTGTTCCACATTGCGCACCGCAAGCTGACGCAGGCGCTGGGCTCCATGGGGCAGAACGTGGAGCTGCCCAACTTCACGCAGGCGCTCTACGAGGCGAGGGAGCTCGCCATGACGCGCATGCAGGACGAGGCG
Organism: Acidimicrobiaceae bacterium; assembly: GCA_003169235.1. Lineage (GTDB taxonomy): Bacteria > Actinomycetota > Acidimicrobiia > Acidimicrobiales > RAAP-2 > Bog-473. The sequence goes on from PMPX01000271.1 coordinate 10,612, forward strand.
GGCCGCCTGAACGCCAGCGGCATCGTGGGCGTCCGCCTCGAGGAGAAGTCGCACCAGTGGGGCTCGCACACCATTGAGTTCCTCGCGCTCGGCACGGCGGTCACCAAGGGCAGCGGGGAGGTCACGCTGCCCAAGCCGATCACCATCATCTCGCTCGACAACTGATGACGGACGGGACGGCCGGCGCGGCCGACAAGGCCGGAGACACCGGAGACACCGGCGTCACGGGCGTCGCCGGCGCCGGACCACCGGCGGACCTGCCCGAGGCCGCCGTCCGCCGGCTCGAGTCGACCGCCTTCTCCTCGGGCCTCTCCGTACCCGACTTCGCCGCCTGCCTCGACCTCGGGCTGCAGCCGGTGGCCCTGGTCCAGGGCTTCTGCGTCATGCAATGGGGCTGGTACGGACAGGGCTCGGGGTACATGCGCGGCATGTCGCCCTACGTCGGCGGCCCGCAGGTCGCGGGGTCGTATTCCGAGACCTACCGGTGCCCGCACGGCTTCGTGTCCAACGAGCACCGCTCCTGGGGCCAGAACCTCGAGCAGCCGTGGGTGGAGGACGCATGGGCGCAGGGCTACGGGAGCGCCTACCAGCGCATGCTCGAGGAGGCCACCGCCCACGGTGCCCACGGCGTGATCGGGGTGGTCGACCGTGTCTCGAGCATTGCCGACACGGGGACGACCGAGTTCCACTTCCTGGGCACCGCCGTCACCGTCGATGACGGGCCGACCCCGGCGGGCGGGGTGCCGTGGAGCACCTACCTGGCCGGGCAGCGGCTGACCAAGTCCATTGAGGCGGGGTTCATGCCCGTCGCGGTGGTGGCGGCGCTGGCCTCGGTCCGCGTCTGGGCCTACTGCATGACCGAGTACCTGATGGAGGGCAGCATGAGCTGGGGCTCGCCGACGGGGCCGCATCTCGTCGAGCAGGTGAGCAAAGCCCACATGGCCGTGCGCCAGCTCGCTCGCAAGCATGTCCGTCAGCAGCTGGCGGGCGACGAGCTGCACGGCGCCACCATCGACGTGGTCGCCCGGGAGCTCTCGCAGGGCGACGAGGTCATCGACTGCACGCTGCGGGGCAACCGGGTACGGCGCTTCAAGGACTTCGACCCGGTGGAGCTGCCCAGACCCACGGTGCGCCTCGTATGAGCACGAGCTTCAGCCCCGGGACGACGCCGCCGGCCGACATCCGCGCCGAAATGCTCCTGGGCGCGCGGTCCCTGGCCACGCCGGCACCTCCCTCCGAGAAGCGTGGCATCACCTCGGACCTGTCGGTCGACGAGGCGTTGCTGCTGCACGCGGCCGGGTGGGAGCCGCTCGACCTCGTGTGCGGCGTGGCCGTGGTGTCCGTGCCGGTCGGGGTGTGGAACTGGGGGAGGGGTGCGATCTCGCTCGCGTCCGACGCGCACGATCAAGCGGTGGACCAGGCCGCAGCGCAGCTCCGTGGCGAGTGCAGCAAGGTGCACGGCCACGGCGTGGTCGGCGTGCGCGTCGAGGTGTCGGTGCGCACGCACCACGTCGACGTCGAGCTCGTCGGGACCGCGGTGCGGCCCATCAGCGGGAAGGACGCCCGGGGCAACGACGCCGCCCAGGCCATGCCGTTCGTCTCGGACCTCTCCGCCCGTGATTTCACGTTGCTCCAGCGCGCCGGCTGGATGCCGGTCGGCCTCGCCTTCGGCGCCAGCTTCGTCTATGCGCCGCGCCGGACCGCGGGCACGGCCATGAAGCAGACGCGCCAGAACGTCGAGCTGACCAACTACACGGAGGCGATGTACTCTGCCCGCGAGTCGGCCATGGAGAAGATGCAGCGCTCTGCGCTCCATGCCGGTGGCCAGGGGGTGGTGGAGGTGAAGGTGACCGAGGGGCCGATGAGCTTCGCCCGTCATGCGGTGGGCTTCACGGCCTGGGGCACGGCGGTCCGGCTGGTTGCCGAGGCGCATCAGTTCGTCCAGCCGCAGGTGGTCCTCCCACTGGACGATGCCGTGGTCACGTTCGAGGCGGAGAGCCTGCGTGGCAGCGAGTCCAAGGGCCGGCGGCGGTGAGCCCGGCGCGGGACTGGGCCGAGTGGGCGCGCACCTTCGAGTCGGTGCACGGGCCCGACGAGTTCGCGGCGCTCTTCGCCCCCGACGGCGTCTTCTGCGACCCGGTCACGCCGTGGACCACCAACGTGCGCAAGGTGGCCACCGACACCGACTCCATCTTTCCCGACTGGTCGCAGCGGGTGGACAGGATCCGGGGCGGCGAGGACTGGGCCGTCTTCGAGTGGACCGGCACGGGCACGGTCATGACAGGGGACGGACCCGGGATCCCCGTCACCCTGCAGGGTGCGACCGTGATCGACGTGAACGCCGAGGGGAAGGTCACCTCGTGGCGCGACTACCTCGACACCAACGAGCCGATGCAGCAGATTCAGGCCGGGCTCGAGGCAGCCGGGAAGGACGAGCTCGGCGGCAGCCACGGCGACGGCAAGGGCAACGGCAAGGGTACAGGCAACGGGAAAGGCGCCTGAAGCCCGGGGTCAGGCCTGCTCGGCCACCGCCTTCACGTGCGCCATGCGGACGTCGCGGGCCTCGTCGTACTCCTCGGCCGCCCGCTCGTCGTCGGCCATCTCGGCGTCGATGTCGGTGTCGGCGAAGCCGATCACCCCCATCTCCTCGAACGCCGAGCGCAGCTTGGGCCCCCACAGGCCGATGTCACGCAGGATCGGCACGATGCGCATGAAGAGGAAGCTGCGGAACACACGCAGTGACTCGCTGTTCTCGACGTAGGTGCCGATCTCGGGTGGCAGCTCCAGCCGCTCCCACACCTCTTCCCCGAGGAAGCGGTCGCGCATGAGGTAGCAGGCCTCGATGCAGAAGGCCTCCCGCTCCGCCCGCTCCGCCTCGGAGAGCTGCGGGTAGTAGTCGCGCAGCGCCAGGCGCCCGAACATCACGTGGCGCGCCTCGTCCTGCATGACGTACGCATTGAGCGCCTTGGCGAGCGGCTCCTGCGCGGTGTTGCGGATCACGCCGAACGCGGCCAGCGCGAGACCCTCAATGAGCACCTGCATCCCGAGGTACGTCATGTCCCAGCGGCTGTCGGCGATGACGTCGTCCAGCAGCGCCTTGAGATACGGGTTGAGCGGGTAGACCAGCTGCACCTTCTCGTGCAGGTAGCGGCTGTAGACCTCGACGTGGCGCGCCTCGTCGATCACCTGGGTGGCCGCGTAGAACTTGGAGTCGATGTCGGGCACCGTCTGCACGATCTTGGCCGTGCAGATCAACGCACCCTGTTCGCCGTGCATGAACTGGCTGAAGCGCCA
>PMPX01000257.1 GCA_003169235.1 Acidimicrobiaceae bacterium
GACGAATCAGACATCGTGCACGGAGCCCGGGCGGGCGATGCCCAGGGTGTCGCGCAGCGTCTCACCCGTGTACCGCTCACGGAAGACGCCGCGGCGCTGCAATTCGGGGACGACCATCCGTACGACGTCCTCGTAGGCGCCGGGGGTGTGGGTGGCGGCGGCGACGAACCCGTCGCACGCCTCGGCCTCGATCCACTCCTCCATCTGGTCGGCGACCTCGGTTCCCGTGCCGACGAAGCGAGGGCCTTGGAGCAGGGTGGCCCGGTGGCCGGCCAGATCGCCCAGCGTGACCGTGTCGCCACCGATGTGCGTGCGGAGGTTCTGCACCAGGCCGCGGATNNAGCTCGTCGGTGATCGGGTCGTCCAGCTCCATGCCGGAGAAGTCGTAGTTCATGAGCTCGGACAGCAGGGTGAGGGATGCCTTCGGATCGACCAGAGAGTGCAGGAACAGGTCCTCGCGCTCCTCGGCCTGGGCGCGTGACTCGCCCACGACCGTGTAGACCATCGGCAGCATCTTCACCGACTGCGGATCGCGCCCGGCGGCCTCGATCGACTCCTTCTGGTCCTGGTAGTGCGCGCGTGCGATGGCCATGTCAGGATCGCCCGTGAAGATCAGCTCGGCCCAGCGCGCGGCGAACTGGCGACCACGCCCCGACGAGCCCGCCTGGAGCAGCACCGGGCGGCCCTGCGGGCTGCGCGGCACCGTGAGAGGACCGCGCGAGGTGAACCACTTGCCCTCGTGACCCAGCTCGTGCACCTTGTCGGGGTCCGCGAAGTACCCGCTGGCGCGGTCCATGACCAACGCGTCGTCCTCCCACGTGTCCCACAGCCCGGTCGTCACCTCGAGGAACTCGTCGGCCCGGTCGTAGCGGACGTCGTGGCCGAGGTGCTCGTGGAAGCCGTAGTTCTGCGCCTCGCTGTCGTTGACGGAGGTGACGATGTTCCAGGCCGCCCGGCCACCGGAGAGGTGGTCCAGCGTGGCAAAGGTGCGGGCGACGTGGAACGGCGAGTAATAAGTGGTGGAGTACGTCGCGCCGAGGCCGATCCGCTCCGTCACGCCGGCGATCACGCCGAGCACGATGCTCAGGTCCAGCTTGACCGGTCGGGCCCCGAGACGGACGGCCTCCGCCACCGAGCCGCCGTAGATCCCGGGCATGGCCAGCCGATCGTCGAAGAACATCATGTCGAAGCAGCCCTCTTCGAGGGTCCGCCCGAGCTTGGCGTAGTAGCTCGCGTCCAGGAATCCGTGCTCGGTGGCCGGGTGCCGCCAGGACCCGGCGTAGACCGTCGTGCTCCCGGCCTGCATGAAGCCCACCAGGGACATCTGCCGCTTCGCCTTCGTCACCAATTGCTCCTCGCGAACGGGCACGTCTGCCGCGGGTGGTCCACGTGCCGGATGGGGTGCGTCATCGAACTGCGGGATCCGCCGGCCGCGCCTGCGCAGGCAGGACGCTCAGCTGCCCTGTGCGGCGACGGCGCGCCGGGCGCGGGAGCGGAACCCCTCGAGCTTCTCGTCCGCCGTGCGGACCCGGGTGCTCCGGGACATGACCGACACGTCGTGACCGGCCGCCTTGCGCCGGAGCGCGCCCACCGTGGCCTCGGACTTGTCGATGTGCGCGAAGGGGTCGAACCAGAACCAGCGCATGGCGTTCTCGTAGGTCATCTTCCGAGCCTCGTCGGTCGTGACGGAGTACTTCGCGAATTCGGCTCCCAGCTCCTCGGGCGCATTGGGCCACATGGAGTCGCTGTGCGGNNGCCTCCCAGGCGATGTTGTCGATCCCGATCTCGTGCCGCAGTTGGATGCCGATCGGATCGCTGATGAAGCAGGTCAGGAAGTGCTCCCGGAAGACCTCGCTGGGGAGCCGGCCGCCGAAGTCCTGCAGCGTCCAGGCGCGGTGCATCTCGAAGGTCCGGTCGACCCGGGAGAGGAAGTAGGGGATCCACCCGGTGCCGCCCTCGGACAGCGCCACCCGGATGTCCGGGAAGCTCTTGATCACCCGGGACCACAGCAGGTCGGCGGCGGCCGACTGGATGTTCATCGGCTGGAGCGTGATCATCACGTCCGGCGGCGAGTCGACGGCGGGGATGGAGAGCCGTCCGGACGAGCCCAGGTGGATGGCGAGCACCGTCCCCGTGTCGCAGCACGCCCGCCACACCGGGTCCCAGTAGTCGTCGTGGAAGCTCGGGTAGCCCAGCGCGGCGGGGTTCTCCGTGAAGCTCAGCGAATGGCAGCCCTTTGCCGCGACCCGACGGACCTCGTCCGCGGTCTTCTGGGCGTCCCAGATGGCGGGGACGGCCATGGGGATGAAGCGAGCCGGGTAGGCGGCGCACCACTCGTCCAGGTGCCAGTCGTTGTAGGCACGGACCAGGGCGAGCGACAGGTCGAGATCGTCGCTCAGNNGCATCCATGTCCTTCACGCGCTCGTGGACGTCGTAACAGCCCGGCCGCACCTCGTCGAGGCTCTGCGGCTCGAGCCCGTACTCCTCCTTGGGTCGCCCGGCGACGGCGTTGAGCGCGGCGGTCTCCATGACGACCTTCCCGAAGGTCCACACGTCGTTCCCCTCGTCGTTGCGGACGAGCTTCGGCGCGCGCTCCTGGTACTTCTCGGGGAGGTGGTTCACGAAGAGATCGGGTGGCTCGATGATGTGATCGTCGACGCTGATCAGGATGAGGTCGTCAACCTCGCTCATGGGTCCCTCCTGAGAACGAGCCTCTCTGCGGAAAGAAACGACCCTACCATGCCGGTCGCGCCCCGTTCAGGGGCAACACCCTCGCCGATCTGCCCGAATCCCCCCCTTCGTCACCGCGTCGGCGGCGACATCGTGCTCGGGCGGCGAACGGCCTGCTCTGGTCTGCGTGTGCCGCACAGAGAACGCGGCTCTCGGGGCTGCATCCGGGCTCCCGGAGGCGCCGGGCAGCGGGTCGGGTCCACCAGCACCTTGCCCGTCGCCCGCCGCTCGGCCAGGTCGGCCAGTGCCCGCCCCGCCTGCTCCAGGGGATAGGTGGCGGAGATGTGCGGCGAGGCCCGGCCGGCGCGGGCGAGCGCGTCGAGCTCGGCCTGGTCGCGAGAACGGTCCCGGGGTTGGTTCCGTGCGAAGCCCTCCATGGTGAACCCCGTGACCACCACCCCCTTGAGCAACACCAGATTCAGAGGGATGCGGGGAATCTCCCCGGACGCGAAGCCCACCGTGACGAACCGGCCACCCCAGCGCAGCGCACGGAGCGCCTGCTCCGCGCTCGGGCCACCGACCGGGTCGATCACCACGTGGGCGCCGTCGCCGCTGATCTCCTTGATCCGTGCCTTGAGGTCTTCCGTGCCGTAGTCGATGGCGGCCGTGGCCCCACGCTCGAGGCAGAGCGCCAGCTTCTCGGCCGAGGACGCGGCGGCCACGACGCGTGCCCCGAGCTCGGCGCCCAGCTCCACGGCCGCCAGACCCACGCCGCCGGCGGCGCCGAGCACCACCACCCACTCCCCCGGCTCGACCCGGGCGACGCTGCGCAGCGCGTGGTACGCCGTGGAGTGGGCCACGCCCGAAGCCGCGGCCGTGGCCAGGTCGACCGCAGGGTCGACCGGCTGGAGCGAGGACGCCGGCACGACGACCTGCTCGGCGAACGCCCCGAACATGGTGGAGCCCTTCACCCGGTCGCCGACGGCGACGCCGTCCACGCCGGCCCCCACCGCCCGCACCGTCCCTGCGAACTCGCTCCCCACCGTGAACGGCACCGGAATGTGGACCTGGTACTGATCGGCCACCAGGAGCACGTCGGGGAAGTTCACCGCGGCGGCGGCCACGTCGACGACCACCTGCCCGTCCGACGGGACGGGGTCGGGCACCTCGACGACCACGACGGACGAGGGCGCTCCGTACTCGAGGCAGCGGGCGGCGCGCATGCGCGAGGTCAGGAGTTCCCGACGACGTGCTCGATGTGCGCGGCGAGCTTCCGTCGGGCCTCCTCGCGCTTGGCCGGGATGTGGGCGGTGGGCCAGAGACCGGGTGAGGGCTGATAGTCCTTGAGCACCTCGCGGGCCACGGTGACCTTGTGCACCTCGGTCGGGCCGTCCACCACGCTCATGACGGGGGCCGCCATCCACATGCCGCCGAAGGGCATTTCGTTGGACACACCCAGCGCCCCGTGCGCGTGCATGGAACGCCACACGGCGTCGTGCAGGACCTTGGGGGTGAGGGCCTTGATGGCGGCGATGTTCTTCCGGGTGCGCCGGTAGTCCTTCACCTGGTCGATCTCCCAGGCGGTGTAGAGCACCAGCAGGCGGAACTGCTGGAGCTCGGCATAGGAGTCGGCGATGTCACCCTGGATGAACTGCTTCTTCGCCAGCAGGCTGCCCTGGGTCTCGCGGCTCAGCACCCGCTCGCACAGCAGGTCGAGGGCCCGCTGGCACATGGCGACGGTGCGCATGGCGTGATGGACCCGCCCGCCACCCAGACGCGTCTGCGCGATGGCGAAGGCCTGGCCCTCGCCCCCCAACAGGCTCTCGGCGGGGACCCGGACGTCCTCGTAGTGGATGAGGGCGTGCATGGCCTCGTCCTCGGACTCGCCGCTGAGCCCGACGTGGCGGTCGATGTTCACCCCCGGCGTGTCCGTGGGAACGAGGAACATGGACGCCCCCTTGTACACGGGGACGTCGGGGTCGGTGACGACCATCACGATGAGGAAGGCGGCGGTGCGGGCGTTGGACGAGAAGTACTTCCACCCNNTGATGACCCACTCGTCGCCGTCGCGCACCGCGCCGCAGGTGAACTGCTGCGGGTCCGAGCCGGCCTGGGGCTCGGTCATTGAGTAGGACGAGAAGACCTCACCGTTGAGGAGCGGCTCGAGGTACTTCTTCTTCTGCTCGTCGGTCCCGTAGTGGGCGATGATCTCGGCGTTCCCCGTGTCGGGGGCCTGGGTGCCGAAGACGATGGGGGCCCAACCCGACACCCCGAGGATCTCGTTGAGGAGGGCCAGCTTGACCTGCCCGTACCCCTTGCCCCCCAGCTCCGGCCCGAGGTGCGCGGCCCACAGCTCCTGGTCGCGCACCGCCTGCTTCATCGGGTCGACGATGGGCCGCAGCTCGTCGTCGAGCGGATGGAACTGCCGGTGGGGATAGAGGATGTCGAGCGGCTCGATCTTGTCCGCGACGAACTGACGCGCCCAGTCCAGCTTCTCTTGGAACTCGGGCTCGGTTGAGAAATCCCAGGCCATGGCCTTCCCTTCTGATGGTGTGGCCGCCACCGCACGGTGACGGACGTGGTCGGAACTCGACTTAGTGTGCGACGGCCTCCCGCTCGGCGGAGTCCGCCGCGGTGGCGGATGCGTCGGGGACGACGAGGCCGGCCAGGAGCCGCTCGTAGCACTCGTTGATCTGCCGGCGGGCCTCCTCGGGATCCTCGGCGTGCGCGACGTACATGGCCGATTCGGTGCCGAGCGCCGAGAGGAGATGGGCCAGCGGGTCGATGGGCTGGGGCCGCAGCACGCCCTCGTCCACGGCGTCGCGCAGGTACTCGGCGATCTTGTCCGTGGGGCCGTTGCCCCGCTCGGAGAGGTACTGCCACCCGAGCACCGCGGGGCCGTCGATCAACACGATCTGCCGGTAGGACTCGTCGGAGCACGCCGCCTCGAGGTAGATCTCGCTGTTCGCCCGGAAGAGCGTCCACGCACTCGTGCTCGGATCGCTGGACCGACGCCACAGCAGGGGCGCCACCTCGGCGACCACTTCCTCGTGCACGGCACGGAAGAGGTCTTCCTTGTCCCGGAAGTGGTGGTAGAGCGCACCCCGGGTGAGCCCCGCCTGCTCGGCGACCTCCTCCGTGCGGGTGCCCTGGAACCCGTCCCGGGTGAAGAGCCGACGGGCCGTGTCGAGCAGCGCCCGGCGGGTGTCCCGGACGTGGGCCGCCCGTCGTCCGGAGGCCCCGGACGCCGGACCGCCATCCTTGCCGGCCTCGGTCCTGCCGTCCTCGGTGCGATTCACGATGTATGCAACATACAGAATGTTTGGGACCGCCGCATCCCGGTCACGGGCGGTCCGGGCGGGGTTGCGCCGCAGCCCGGTCGAGCCGGCGCCGCCAGCCGCGGCATGGCCGCCCGCGACGGTCGAAGACGGAGGCGCGGCAAGGTGCAGGGCGCCGCGCCGGCAGGCCCTGGCGTCAGGACGCCCGCGCACGACCCACACCTGGCCGGAGGAGGACACGCCCGCGACGTCATCCGACCGCGGTCCGCGCCGTCGGCCGTCTTGCTTCCCCCGACCTTGGAGAATAGAACTGGCGCGCTCGAGAACGCCGCTGCCGACCGGGAGGGACCATGCCTGAATTCCAATACGTGAAGTACGAACCTCAAGATGACGGTTCGATCGTTCGCATCATCTTGAACCGCCCGGAAGCACGCAACGCGCAGAACCGGGGCATGCTGGTCGAGCTCAACGAGGCGTTCCTGGCGGCGGAGGCAGACGACAACGTGCGCGTCGTCATCCTGAGTGGTGAGGGGAAGATGTTCTCCTCCGGCCACGACATGGGTTCCAAGGTCGCCGCGGCGGAGCGGCGGGGCGGCGAGAACCCCCACCCGACGGTCGAGACCAACGGCGGCACCCGCCTGGGCGCAGAGAACCTGATGTTGCAGGAGTGGCACTACTTCTTCGAGAACACGCGGCGCTGGCGGAACCTCCGGAAGATCACCATCGCCCAGGTGCACGGCGACGTCTACTCGGCCGGCCTGATGCTGATGTGGGCCTGTGACCTGATCGTCGGCTCCGATGATGTGACCTTCGCCGACGTCGTGGGGACGCGGCTGGGAATGTGCGGCATGGAGTACTTCGCTCACCCGTGGGAGTTCGGGGCGCGCAAGACGAAGGAGCTCATGTTGACGGGCGACTCCATCGACGTGCACGAGGCCCACGCCCTCGGCATGGTGAGCAAGGTGTTCCCCGCCGCAGAGCTCAACGAGCGAACGCTCGAGTTCGCCCGCCGCATCGCCCAGGTCCCGACCATGGCCGCCCTGATGATCAAGGAGTCGGTGAACCAGACCCAGGACAATCAGGGCTTCTACACCTCACTCAACGCGTGCTTCACCCTGCACGAATTGAACCACTCGCACTGGGCGTGGATCCGCGACGATCGCTACCCCATCGCCCCCGAAGAGGCCGGTGTGCCGAATTGGAAATCGGCGCCGCCGATCGTGCCGTCGCTCAAGGATCAGGTCCGGGCGGAAGCTCCGCAGTAGGCCGCACCCACGGGCGGCACGCCTCAGGGGCCCTTCGTCTGACCCTCCGGGAAGGCGCGGATCATGTTGTCCTGAACGAAGGACCCGACCAGATTTCCGTCGGTGCTGAACATGTGCGCCCGGCCGTAGGACCGACCCCGCCCCGCGTAGGGACTCTCGTGGGCGAGCAGATGCCACTCACCCGCATCGACCGGCTCGTGGAAGGTCAGGGTGTGGCTCAGCACACTGGTCGAGATTGAGCGGTGGGCCATGGACTGGCCGACCCCGGCGTGCGGTCGCATGGCCGTCCCGATGAGGAACCCGTCCGTGGCGTAAGCCAGCAGCGCCTGGCCCAGCACGCCGGTCGCTCGAGCGCCCGGGAAACGGACCCAGACGAAGAGCTCGGGAGGTCCGACCGCGTCGGGATCCGAGATGTCGACTCCTCCGACCACCCGGAGCTCCCAGAACCCACCGCTGCCGAACGGCACCGCGTCGTCGGGGCCCCCGGTGTCGGGGGCAGCGGCGCCGTGCCGGATGAGATCGGGCTCCACCGCGCTGAGGAGCGCCAGCGAACGCGTGCAGAGGCGGTCACCCTGTCGGGTGGTCACCGTGGCGCTGGCCAGGGCGCGGCCCACGTGCATGGTCTCGACCTCAATGTCCAACGGCTGCTCGCGGTCGGCGCCGCGGGCGAAGATGGTGTGGACCGACTTCAGGACCTTGTCCGGGTCGACGGTGGAGGCGGCCACGATGGTCTGGGCCAGCAACTGACCCCCGAACACGACGTTCCCGGGGCCTTCGGCGAAGTTCTGGGCCCGGAACCTCCCCGGCTCCGTCATCTCGAGATTGAGCACTTCCAAGAGCTGCGACGCGTCGGACATGGCAGACCTTCTATCTCAGTGGGGGCCGGTCGTCCAAGTACCGATCAGTCGCGCCACAGTGGCCGAGCGTGACCGAAAGCCGTGCTCATCGTGTCCCACCCGCCGCCGCGGCCCGCACGACGGCGACGACCTCGTCGTTCGAGGCACCGGGGCCGAGGACGGCGGCGACACCCCCGGCCAGGAGGACGGTGACGTCGTCAGGCGGGACGATGCCGCCGATGACGACCGGCGTGTCGAGGCCCGCGTCCCTGAGCGCGCCGACCACCGTGGGCGCGAGCGTCAGGTGCGCCCCGTTGTGCATGGAGACGCCGNNAGGCCGCGGTCGTGCCCGTCGAGCCCGACCTTCGCCATCAGCACGCGCAGAGGCCGCGGCGCGGCGTCGTTCGCCATGCTCAGGCGACGTGACGCTCGAAGAAGAGACCGAAGACCGACTCGAGGGCGCCCATCGCCTCGCCCACCGTGACGTGGTCCCGCGCCGCGTCAATGAGGGCGGGCATCAGGTT
>PMPX01000023.1 GCA_003169235.1 Acidimicrobiaceae bacterium
GTTCGTCGAGGACGTCTACACCAGCCTGATTAGCAATCGGGCCGCCTGGTCCAAGACCCTGCTGCTGATCACCTTCGACGAGTTCGTCGGCACCTTCGACCACCGGACGCAGGAGCTGAGGCAGAACGCGGTCGCGCCTCCGTGGGGACAGAACGGCCAGCCGCCCTTCCGCAGCCCGGCCAACTTCGATTTCAAGCGCCTCGGCGCCCGCGTCCCCACCATCGTGGTCTCGCCCTACGTGCAGAAGAACACCGTCTTCCGGTCGGACCCGGCCCAGACTCCGGTCCCCTATGACCACACCTCGGTCATCGCCACCACGCTGAAATGGCGTGGCCTGAGCGACCAGCTGCCCCAGTTCGGCGCGCGCGCCGCGGCCGCGCCGACCTTCGAGCAGGTGCTCACCCTCGCCCAGCCGCGCACTGACGAGGCGGATCTGCCGTTCCTCGACACCCCGCACGCACCCGGCGATCCCGTCACCTACGGTGCCTCGTTCGTGCTGAAGAACCAGAACGGCGACTACCTCAGCGCCTTCTACCCCGCCATGAAGGCCACCGGCGTCGGCGCGCTCATACCGGATTCCGTCCTGTCGATCTGCGTGGATCTCGACCTCGCCGCCTATTTCCCCACCACAGGCGGCCCGCAGCCCGCCACGCTTTCCTTCGTCACCCAGGCCGCCGACCCGCCCGCCCAGATAAGCAACAACTCGCAGGTCATGGTCATCTCCCGCGAGCCGGGGCTGGGCGCGCTTAACATACTCGGCGCCTGGAACGATTCCCATGACTGCTACTACGCCGACGAATTCTTCGAAGGCGACAACGCGCCGAAGCAGAAATGGATCATCCAGAAACTCGCCAGCACCGACCAGCCGGTGCGCTACGGCGACCAGGTCTACCTGGTCAGCGTGTCCAGCACCGGCCAGCGGCTCACCCGCGACACGCGGTGGTGGTCCAGCTCCGGCTACATCACGACGGGCACGGGCGGAGACTACTGGACGATCGAGCCGGCCCCGGCCCGTGTCTTCGGGCCGCCCCAGCCCTGGAACAACGCCCCGCGCCTGTCCATGGTCACCGCCTGTCAGCAGGGCGGCTCGCGCGGCGCTCAGCTGTGGGGCATCGACACGGACGGCCAGCTGCGCTCGACGTACCAGCAGTCGCCGGGCGGACCGTGGTCGGGCTGGTCCGACCTGGGGAACGGAGCCTCCCCGGCGAACCTGATCTCGATCACCGCCGCCCAGCAGAACGACGGGACGGTGCGGATCTGGGCCGTCGACGCCAGCAACGTCCTGCACTCCAGCGCGCAGATCTCGCCCGGCGGCGACTGGACCGGCTGGTCCGTGTTCAGCATGTTTGGCGGCGGCCAGGCGTCGCCGCCGCTGCGCTTGGTGGCCGCCACCCATCTGTCCGTTCAGTTTGGTGCCCAGCTGTGGGGCGTGGACACCTCCGGTACGCTGCGGTCGGCGATTCAGCCGCTGATCGGCCCGTGGTTTCCCTGGCTGCCACCCGGCAGCCTCATGGCCGGCACCCCGGACAACGCGATCTCGGTCGCCCCCATCCAGCTGAGCAACGGCTCGGAGATGATCTTCATGGTCGACGCCGGCAACGTGCTCTACGCCAACGCACAGACCTCGAGCGGCGACTGGAACCCCTGCGTTACCTGGTCCGGAGCGCCGCCCCTGCGCGCGGTGGCCGCCGTCAAGCAGGGCGGTTCGCGTGGTCCCCAGCTGTGGGGCATAGACACTGCTGGGCAACTGCGGTCGACGTACCAGCAGTCGCCGGGCGGCGATTGGTCCGACTGGTCTGGCGGGTGGAACAACTCTCCAGGTCAGTTGATCTCGGTCTCGGCCGCGCCGCAGAATGACGGGACGGCGCGGATCTGGGTGGTCAACACCGAAGGCAGGGTGTACTCCACCGCCCAGACCTCGCCCGGCGGCGATTGGGGCAGCTGGACGTCGTAGCCTGAGGCAATCAGCAGCAGGGCGAGGGTGGGCTCGGTTCCGGCCTCTTCGATGCATTCGATCTCATCGGCGGTAAGGCCCGCTCGCCCATCCAGAACCTCATGTTCTCCTCGGCACGCGCGAGCATCGCCGCGGTCTCGGGGGCCGCGCCGGCGCCGGGCGGCGGGCCGGCCCCGCGGGTCTCGGTGTACAGCCGTGCTCCCGGAACCGCAAACTGCCCCGCCACCGCACTGCCCACCCCCGCACCCTAACAGCAGCACTCCCGGGCCCCGGGCGGATGAGTGATCCGCAGTTCCGGCAGCGGCAGCTGGACGGCTTGCGCCGGTCCGCACATCGCGTCGGCGCGTCTCTTCATGCGGCGGCCTTAGCTGATTCGGGCTGGCTGTAGGCGGCGGTGAAGCCCTGGCGCCAGCTTGGGTAGCGCAGGGTCCAGCCGAGTTCTTTCTTGGCCTTGTCGTTGGATGCGCCGCGGGCTTCGGTCATCATGGCCAGTCCCTCGCCGGCGGCTATCCGGGCGAGCCAGAAGGGGAGGTGGCGGGGTGGCTTGGCGCCGAGTGCGACCGCGAGCGCTGGCGTCCACTCGCTGGCGCGGGCGGGCTCGTCATCAACGATGTTGTAGATGGCCGGCCCGTCGTGGTCGAGCGCGAGGACGGTCGCGGCGGCTGCGTCGTCGAGGTGGATGAACGACATAACGCCGCCACCGCCGCCGATGACCGGGAGCCGCCGCTTGCGCACGGCCATGACCAGCGCGTCAGGGCCCCCGTAGAAGCCGCCGTAACGCAGCACGATCCCGCCAGCGGCGGTGACGGCCTGGTCGACATGGCTCATCGCGGCGGTGCTCTGGCGGGCCTTCTTTGGCGGGGCGGGGTCGAGCGGGTCGTCCTCGGCCTTGACCGGCCCGCCCTCCCGCGCGTAGCGGTAGGGCGCGAAGCTCTGGGCGATGATCCGGCTCACCCCCGCGTCGCGGGCGGCTGCCAGCACGGTGTCGGTGCCCTCGGTCCGCAGCCGGTTGGTCAGGGCGAAGCTGCGGTCGAGGTTACGGCCGAAGCCCACGCCTGTCAGGGCGGTCGCCTGGTAGATGATCGCGTCGGGACGGGTGGCGGCAACCGCCTCGCGGACCGCCGTGGCGTCCAGGACGTCGAGCACGATCGGCTCGGCGCCGAGCGCGCGCAGCCGCCCGGCCTTGCCGGGCGAGCGGGAGCTGCCTGTCACCTCGTGCCCTCGCTGCCGCAACCGGGGAACGAGTCGGGTGCCGATCGCGCCGCTGGCTCCTATGAGCAGAACTCGCATGACCTATCTCCTTGTCACACTGGCCTTGTCACACTGGCCGCGTCGCGCGGGTCACTGGTCACGACACCCGGCAGTGCGAGGATGTGACCGATGGACGACAATCAATGGCTTGCGGATCGCTTCGAGGAGCAGCGGCCCCGGCTGCGGGCGGTGGCCTACCGCATGCTCGGCTCGCTGGCAGAGGCGGACGATGCCGTTCAGGAAACCTGGCTGCGGCTGAGCCGGGCCGGGACGGACGAGGTGGAGAACCTCCGCGGGTGGCTGACGACCATCACCGCCCGGGTGTGCCTGAACATGCTGCGCTCGCGCCGCGCCCGCCGCGAGGAGTCCCTCACCGCGCATGTGCCCGACCCCGTCATCAGCGCGGACGGAGAGCTGCAGCCGGAGGAGGAAGCCCTGCTGGCCGACTCGGTCGGCCTTGCCCTGCAGGTGGTGCTGGACACCCTGACCCCGGCCGAACGGCTGGCATTCGTGCTCCATGACATGTTTGGGTTGCCGTTCGGGGAGATCGCGCCGCTGGCAGGCCGCACTCCCGCGGCGGCCCGGCAGCTGGCCAGCCGGGCGCGCCGCCGCGTCAAGGGCGCGAACATACCGGTACCGGACCCCGACCTGGGTCGCCAGCGCTCAGTGGTCGAGGCGTTCTTCGCCGCCGCGCGGAAGGGTGATTTCGACGCGCTCGTCGCCGTGCTCGATCCCGGCGTGGTACTCCGGATCGACGCCGGCGCCGCCCGCCCGGCCCAATCCATGGCGCTCCGCGGCGCGGACGCCGTCGCCAGGCAGGCGCTCACCGGGCTCACCCGTGGCCTGCGAGCCGTGCAGCTGCGCCCCGCGCTGGTGAACGGGGCAGCCGGAGTGATTATCAGCATGCGCGGACGGCCAGTCATTGTGATGGGCTTCACGATCGTCAACGGCAAGATCGCCGTGATCGACGCGATCGGCGACCCCGAACGCCTCGCCGCGATCACAGCGGCCATCCCCACCGGCGAGTAACCGCCGAGGTCGAAGCCTTTCTTGATGAGCTGTATGAGTCCGACCCGGTGAGCCGGCGTTCGGTGGTCCTGCTCGTAGCCGGCGACAAGACCGGGCAATGGGATACGTGGCAACTCGGCCCGTGGCGTCGTTGGCGTTCTGTCATCCGGTGCCGTGGCTGGCAGGCGGTTCAGGCCGCCCGCCGGCGAACCACCCAGATGGTCGCGGCGATGAGCAGCACTGACAGCGCGAGCAGCCAGCCGCCCTCGATCCACTGGAAGGGCCAGAACCGGCTGGCCGGCTGGTAGCTCTGAAATTGGGTGAAGCCGTGATGGAGGAGGTACTGCGTGGGACTCATGTTTCCCAAGGCGGAGCCGGGGCTTTGGGTCACCGAACCGCCGTTCACCGTGGCACCGGCCTTTTGCAAAACCTGGTCAATGGCCGAGGAGCTGACTGGCTTGCCGCCTCGGGTCCACCACTGGCTCATTACCCAATCAGTCGAAGGCAGGGTGGGCTTACTGGACACCAACGGTGCCTCGTAGTGCGGGCGCAGGAACACTCCGGTCACAACGGCGAGCCCGCTCCATGCGACCATGGTGGCGAGCATCGCGGGGATGACCCGACGGATGAGGATGCCGGCGAGTACGCCTATTGAGAACGCCGTCAACGTCCATGCGGCGAACGTCACGCCGTGGAGGTCGAACGTATTGCCATCGAGAAGGTTCGACCCGTAGTGCCCGCCGATGAGCGGCGAATAGCACCAAGAAAAGAGGAAGCCGACCGCACCGGCCAGCACCGTGACCGCGACGGCGAGCGGGGCGAGCGTGGCAACGGTCCACCGGGCCCTTCCGAATCCTTGAGTCCAGGTGTACCGGAAGGTGCCGGTCTCTAGCTCCTTGGCCAGCACCGGCGCGCCGACGAACGCTCCGATCAGCGCTGGGATCACCTGGAACAGAGCCGCGGTGAGTGTCAACGAATGCCCGGCGACCCCGTTCAACGAGCGCGCTTGCTGGCCAATGAACAGCAGGTAGAGGCTCACGGCGCCGAGCACAGTGACGAGACCAGCCACCGTGAGCCGTTGCTGCCGCCAGGTGACCCAGGCCATTCTCCCGCCAGGGCACCGGCCGCCGGCTGGCATCGCGTCCCGAATGTGCGGGAATGGTCAATGCGGTCATCGCGCCACCTCCGTTGGTTCGAGCTGCCGCGCCCTACTCGGCCCCGGCAGCGAGGCGGCGTCGGGCTCGCGTAGGTACGCCAGAGCGAGCTCTTCGAGGCTGATCTGACGGGCCTTCCAGCCTGGGGGCACCGGATTGGTGCTTCCGTCCGTCCTGATCAAGAGGTGTGTCTGCGCCTTGCTGTGCAGAGCGTGCACCACATCGAGGTGTTCGGCGTACCGGTTGGCTTCGTCGTCCGGGCCGCTGAACACGCGGTGACATGCAAGAAGGTCATCGACCTCGCCAGCCACCTGAACACTGCCGTTCGAGAGAATGACCAGGTAATCGGCCACCCGCTCGAGCTCCGCCAGGGCATGCGAGGACAGCACCACCGAAACGCCGTCATCAGCCACTGCGGCCATCACTGTGGCCATGAAGTCATGCCGAGCCAGAGGATCGAGCGACGCCATCGGTTCGTCGAGCACGAGGAGCTGCGGCCGCCGGCTCAGCGCCAAGGTAAGTGCGAGTTGTGCCTGCTGACCACCCGAAAGCTTGCCGGCCTTGCGATCGAGCGGGATGGCCAGCTCACCCAGTCGAGCTTCGGCGTAGCCCTGATCGAAGTGCAGGTTCAGGTTCCGGGTGAGGTGCAACATGTCGGCGACGGACAGGTTCTTGTGCAGCGGTGCATCCTGGGCGACGAACGCGATGCCTTCGCGCGCGGCTGGCGACCCGGCCGGTGTGCCCCCGAGCACGGTAACCGTGCCAGCACTCGGTGCCGTGAGGCCCACCGCCAGATTCAACAGAGTGGTCTTGCCGGCGCCATTCGGTCCGACCAGCGCGACCACGTGTCCGGGGGGAATGGCCAGCGAGCACTCGCGTAGCGCCCAGGTGCTGCCATAGCGCTTCCCGAGGCCAGTGGCTTCAATGACATTCATGCCACACCTTCCGAAGCATCGCTTCCCGCGCCAGCGCGAGCGCTCGAACCAGCCTGACGTTCACGAAAATCCCGCAACGCGCTGGTGAAGAGCGCAACGATCCCGTCCTCGTCCAGTCCCGCTGTATCCGCAGTAGCGAGCCAGCCGAGTAGGGAGCGCCGAAGCACGGTCAATTCGGGCAACGCCACGGGGTTCAGGGTGGACTGGATGAACGTGCCCTGGCCGGGCCGGCCAACGGTGAGGCCCTTTGTCTCCAACTCGCGATAGGCCTTGGCCACGGTGTTCGGATTGATGGCCAGCGAGGCGACCACGTCTTTGACCCGGGGCAGTTGATCGCCAAGTTCGAGGGACCCGAGACGCAGCGCATGCTCGACCTGGTGCACGAGCTGCAGATAGGTCGGTACGCCAGAGGCGGGGTCAAGCGAGAACTCGATCGACGACATTGGAACGCTTCCTTCGACCAGGGAAGCGTCCTCTCCGTCGTCCTTGTCACCTTTCCTTTTTCCTAGTGCCATAGTAAAAGGGTATTGCAACCCTTCCACCCTGTCAACGCGAGGCGAGTTCGAGGTGCCAGTCGCACTTGTCTACGGCAAAAGGAACGCACAAACGCTGGTTGCTGGTCGGTAGGCAGCTGATGATGTCCTTACTTCACCAGCGAGCAGTTCGCCGCCGAAGGCGCACTCGGCAGTTGCCGGGATTTAGGTGCCCCACTTTGACGAGGTCGAATTCAAGTGGGAATGCCCTCGATGTGCCGGTAGGGGACGCTTTCACCCGTGTAATCGCGTTATTGGGACGGAAGGACAGAATTCGTCGGTCGGCAGTCGCCAACGAGGCAGTTCGCCGACCGTTCCAACGTCACCCTTCAACGTCACCCTCCCTGGTCAAGCCGCCAATTGTCAGTCCGATGATGGAGGACTGGGAGGGGACGCCTGGAGGGACTGCAGCCTCAACTGAGATTCAGGTCGAGAGGTCATCGGGGCGCCGAGTCTGCGAACATTCGGACCCGCCCCGCTGACTGGCCGAGCCCTCCCGGATCAGCAGGCACCTCCGATCTCCCATGGAGGCAGCACCCATGCCGGGCTCGCGCTACTTGCGCGACACTGCCTACCTCCGCTGGTTCGCTCCGAGTCCAACGGGCGGCCCGCCGACGATCCCGCGTCACACCCCCCGAAGACCTTGAACACGATTGCAAGGGGGTTCCCTTGCGGCTGAGGGCCGGGCTGGCCGGAACCGGGCGGAGGGAGACACCACTGGCGCGACGGTATTCGCCTCAGCGGCGCCTCTGGCGTCGTCTGGTGGGACGGTGACCCCTTCGTTGCTCCTGCCCGCCTCCCCCTACGCCATCGGGAGATTGCCGGAGTGCTCTCGTCGGTGCTCGCAAACGAAGTGGCGCCCAGGCGGGCGTCGAGCCCGCCGTGACCGCCAACGCAACGTGACGATCTTCGGTTCCGCCAGAGCGGTACTCAGCACCCACACCTGTGCACTCGAGGGTGCGACGCCCTTCGGGCGAGCTCCGGCACCTTCGCGGAAACAGGTCTTGCGACGTGCGAGGGTGACGTCGCATCCGATGATGCAGATGTGTGGCAATGATCGTCCCGGTCTGGCGGAGCCGGTTTCCTGGCATGGCGTAGGTCCCTTTCGAAGGGGGACCTACGCCATCGAGCGCTACTCCGGATCAACACCGGAGCGCGCCGACGCTTGGCACGGCACCGTGGACAGCGCGCTCGATCCGCCGGAGGACGTCAGTGGACCCGGAGTGTCTCCCAGCCGAGCAGAAAGCGAGGGCCGCCTTGGGCGCCGAGGGCACCAAGGCGCTCGCACGGCGAAGTGACGACAACTCGCGAGGACCTGGCCGGGTGATCACTGTGAGCGCGCCCGCAAGGACCGCACGAGCTGATCGGTCCCTCTACCTGGAGGGTGACGTTGGCCCCACCCACCGCACGTCGCTTCCTGACCAACATTGCTACCGGGGGTGACGTCGAGGGTGGGCGGTTTCAAGAGGTCCGCGCAATAACTCGGTGAGTCAACGACGCTGCAGTTGACGACCGAGGAGGTCCATATGGTGATGACCAGAGGCGATCACAGCCGGGCACGGAGGCTGAGATCCGAAGGGTTCTCCCTGCGTGAAGTAGGTCGGCAGATGGGGGTGTTCCGCGCAGGAGGTCTGGCGTATCTGCCGGATCGACTCGACGCGCGGGACCTTCATCGACCACTGGGTTCCGGGGCCTGGGCGCCTGACCCTGGCCAACCGTGAGGAGATCAGCCTCGGTCTGGGGCGGGGCGAGACCTTCACGTTGATCGCCGGCCAACTGGGAAAGGCGGTGTCCACGGTGTCCCGCGAGGTGAAGGCCAACGGGGGCAGGGGCGACTACCGGGCATGGCAGGGCCATGAACGAGCGGCTGCCTGTGCCAAGCGCCCGAAGACCCTCAAGCTCTCGTGTCCCCGACTGGCCGCCCAGGTCTCGGCCTGGCTCGAGGAGTGGTGGTCGCCCGAGGAGATCGCTCTCCGCTTGCGTGCGGACTATCCAGACGATCCGATGATGTGGGTGAGCCACGAGACGATCTATCGGAACCTCTTCATCCAGGGCCGGGGTGAGCTCCGCCGGGAGCTGGTGCGCTGCCTGCGGTCGGGCCGGGTCACCCGAAGGCCCAAGGGCCGCATCGAGGCACGGGGTCACCACGCCGACATGGTGATGATCAGTGATCGCCCCGCAGAGGTGGCTGATCGGGCCGTTCCGGGCCACTGGGAGGGCGACTTGATCATCGGGAAGGCCGGAGCTTCGGCGGTCGGCACGCTGGTCGAGCGCAGCACCCGCTACGTGCTGTTGCTCCACCTTCCCGACGGCCGATCGGCGGAGCAGGTGAACGCGGCCATGAAGGTGGCCATCGCCACGTTGCCCGGCGAGTTGTTCCGGACCATCACCTGGGATCAGGGATCGGAGATGTCCCGCCATAGCGCGTTCACCATCGACACCGGCATCCAGATCTACTTCTGTGATCCGCACAGTCCGTGGCAGCGCGGCTCCAACGAGAACACCAACGGATTGCTCCGCCAGTACATGCCAAAAGGAACCGATCTCTCACTGCTATCCGCTGAAGATCTGGCCCGGTTCTCACGCAGCCTCAACAACCGTCCCCGCAAGACTCTTGGAATCATGAAACCATCGGAGAA